>UPZS01000004.1 GCA_900538905.1 uncultured Sutterella sp. | reverse complement strand
TGCCTCGGGGAACTCGGAAGTCTTTCCGTACAAAGCAGATTTTGCGGCTCTTAGTTCTCAAGCCATATAGTTACCGGTCCGTCGTTGACGATATTAACGACCATGTGCGCTCCGAAAATGCCTGTCGCAGTCTTCAGCCCGGAAGCTGCACATTCTTCGACAAAAATGTCAAAGAGGCGCTTTCCGTCTTCGGGAGCAGCCGCGGGCGTAAAGCTCGGACGGTTGCCGCGGCTGGTGTCAGCAGCAAGCGTAAATTGCGAAACGAGCAGCAATTCCCCTGAGATATCCGATACCGAACGGTTCATCTTGCCGGCATCATCCTCAAAAATACGATAGCGCAACACTTTCTGCGCCAACGCGCGAGCTTTTTCTTCGGTATCTCCTTTGACGGCGCAGACAAGTATGCACAGGCCGCGACCGACTTCACCCACGGTTTTCCCGTCGACTGTCACGCCAGCCTGCGCCACGCGCTGCAACAACGCGATCATTTTTTAACTCACCGTGACCTTAGCCCAGCGGCGCTTGCCGACCTGCAACGTGTAGGTACCGGGCTTTACCTTGAGACCGCGATCGGAAATGCGTTCGCCTTCCAGACGGACACCCCCCTGATCAATGTTGCGGTTGGCTTCACCCGTGCTCGGGCACAGACCGGCTTCCTTGATGAGACGGGCAATGCCGATTTCTCCGTCGGGAGCGGCAACATTGACTTCAGGGATGTCCGAAGGCACGGCACCGGCGCGGAAGCGATTGTTAAATTCGGCTTCGGCTGCATCGGCCGCTTTGTCGTCGTGAAAGCGCGCCACGATTTCCTTGGCAAGCAGCACCTTGGCGTCGCGCGGATTGCGGCCGTTTTCGCACTCACTCTTGAGTTCGGCAATCGCAGCGTTGCTCTTTAGGCTCAGCAGGTTGTACCAATCCCACATGAGCGTATCGGAAATGCTCATCACCTTGCCGAACATCTCATCGGCGGTTTCCGTGATGCCGATGTAGTTGTGCTTGGACTTGCTCATTTTGTTGACGCCGTCCAAGCCCACCAGCAAAGGCATCGTCAGGATGCACTGCGGTTCCTGGCCGTACTGACGCTGCAGTTCGCGGCCGACGAGCAGGTTAAAGCGCTGATCGGAACCGCCGAGTTCCAGATCGGCATGAAGCGCCACCGAGTCGTAACCCTGCATCAGGGGGTAAATCAATTCGTGCACGGCAATCGGAAGCTGTTCGGAAAAACGCTTGGCAAAGTCGTCACGCTCAAGCAGTCGAGCCACCGTATAGCGGCTGGCAAGCTGAATGAGGCCCGTCGCCCCCAACTGGTTGCACCATTCGGAATTCCAGCGCACTTCGGCCTTTTCAATGTCAATGACGTGAGCGGCCTGCTCGAGATAGGTCTCAGCGTTAACCTTGATCTGCTCGGGCGACAGCGGCGGACGGGTCGTGTTGCGGCCGGTCGGATCGCCGATGGCTGCCGTAAAGTCGCCGATCAGGAAAATCACCGTGTGGCCGAGATCCTGCAGCTGACGAAGCTTATTGAGCACAACCGTGTGACCGACGTGAATGTCAGGTGCCGTGGGATCCAGACCGAGCTTGCAGCGCAGCTTGGTGCCGGTCGCTTTGGCGCGGGCCAGCTTCTGCTCCAATTCGCTTTCGATCAAAAGCGTGTCGGTACCGCGGGCAATCGTGGCCATTGCCTCCTTGATTTCGGGCGTGACTTCGTATTTCTTTTCTTCGGTACGGGCGGATTCAACAGACATCGGTATGGAATTCCCAAAAAGCTTTTTCATTCAACGGCTGCGACACATTCGCAGCAAACGGAGCGATATTGTACCGAACGGCAAAGAATCAAGCTCAGACAGCTCGCAACGCAAGCCTGAAACGGCTTGTCCGAAATGCAAATTCTTTTTTCATTTTCAGACAGCGTTGAACGATCAATCTAAAATGTCAGTTTGGTTTGGTGCAACCGTGCAAAATGGACGTCAAAAAGCACTGTCGGTTCAGCTTCTCCTTCTAAATGACCTCTCAGCTTATTGTCGGTAAAGAATTGCGACGTCTTGGCAAAGGCGTCATTGATCTCGCTCGCTCTCGGCGTCTGTCCCAAGTGGGCGGTGGCGGCGTCACTCGCACCTATTTGGTTGCGCTTGGCCTCTTCTGTGTGCTTCCGATCGGGGCCACAGCCGCTCTTTACTACTCGATTCCGAGCGAGACACTCACGGCTTCGCCCGTTCGTACACTCACAGTCGAACCAGTGCGTCTTCCCGACTTGAGAGGCCAAATGGCAGCCATTGAAGCCGTCACCGATCCGATTTCGCACGAAATCTTTGTACGCGAAGCCGAAACGCTCACTTCGCTTCTGGCTCGTCTGCAGATCAAGGACACGCAGGCGCGCGACTTCATCATTCGCAATCCCATAACACAGGCTCTCGTCTATCCCAAGCAGGGCCAGTTTGTGACAGCCGTGGCCGGTGAAGACGGCAAACTTGAAGAGCTGCGCCTTTATACCGACAGTGACATTTCCGGCAAAGGCTCTCGTTTGGAAGTACGTCGCACGGCAAGAGGCTTTCAGGCCAACACAACGCCTTACGAATATGACACCGAACTCACCATGGCCAACGGCGTCGTGTCGAGTTCACCCGATGCGAGTCTCTTAAACGCCGGCGTTCCCGCCAAGATCGTCGAGCAGATGCACTCAGCGTTTGACTTTGATCGAGACATCGTCAGCCAGTTGCAGCGCGGCGACGCCTTCCGGCTGATCTATGAAACGAAGTTCGCCGAAGGCAGCTTCGTGCGCCATGGCCGATTGTTGGCTATGCAGCTCGATCATGACGGAAAAACAACCGAACTCTTTCGCTTTGACAACGACAATGCCGGCGGCAATTTCTACGATGCCGAAGGCAACATCTCTCGCCGTACGTTCATGCGCGTGCCACTGGACGTACAAAGCGTAACGAGCGAATTTTCTCCCATGCGCCGCCACCCCGTGACGGGTGTTTTGCGTCCTCACCTGGGTACGGATTTCCGCGCCCCCTGGGGCGCCGTGGTGCGCGCCGCGGCTGACGGCACCGTGGAATTTGCTGGCGTCGGTACCGGTTACGGCAACTACATCCGCATCGCGCACGGCCCGGGTATCCTGACGCTATACGCGCACCTCTCCTCCATAGATCCGCACGTCAAAAAGGGTACAAAGGTCAAATACGGCGAAGTGATTGGCCGTGTTGGCCAGACGGGACTGGCAACGGGACCGCACCTGCACTACGAACTGAAGTTCGGCAATGTGCAGATCAATCCGATGACCGTGCGCCTGCCGGACACCAAGACGCTCACCCCATACCAATTTGCACAGATGGAAGTGCTCATCGCTCCGCTGCGCGCCAAACTGGCACGCCTGCAAAAGTTGCAAGTGAGCAGTCTTGTCGACAAGAACGCCGTTTCTCAAACGAACTAAAATACCCCCTTTCCCAAACCAAATCGGAGATTTTCAACCATGGCCAAGACAGTGACCCTGGGTTTAATGTCGGGAACCAGTCTTGACGGCGTAGATGCCGTCGCCGTCGATTTTTCCGGGGTGGGACCGCGTCTGATCGGCCATCACCACATCGAATTTCCTAAGCCGCTCAAGGAAAAGCTTCTGGCGCTATGCCAGCCCGGCGATAATGAAATTGATCGCATGGGAGTCGCTTCCGTCGAACTGGGTAAGTTCTACGTATATTGCATCAATGAGTTGCTCGACGTAGCCGACATCGGCCGAAAGGACGTGGCCGCCGTCGGCATTCACGGCCAGACGATTCGACATCGTCCCGAACAAGGCTGGACATTGCAACTCAACAACCCGGCACTCGTCGCAGAGCTGTCGGGCCTTGACGTCGTAAGCGATTTCCGCAGCCGTGACATCGCTGCCGGCGGCGAAGGCGCTCCGCTTGTGCCCGCTTTCCACCGTCAGGTTTTCATGGGCGAAGTTGCCCGCTCGGTCGTTAACATCGGCGGCATTGCCAATGTCACGTTCCTGCCGCCGCGCCGCGGCTACGGCAAGATCATCGGCTTTGACTGCGGTCCGGGCAATATTCTTCTGGACGCCTGGTGCCGCAAACACATTGCCCGCCCCTACGACACGAACGGGGCCTGGGGCGCAACGGGGCGCGTGCACGACGATCTGCTCGCCAAACTCCTCTCGGACCCCTACTTCGACCGTCAGCCCCCCAAGAGCACCGGCCGCGAACACTTCAACCTCGAATGGCTTGAATCTCAGCTCGCCGAATTCGGCACGCTGGAACCCGCCGATGTGCAGGCCACTCTTGTGATGCTCACGGCCCGTACGATCACCGACGCCATCAAGAAGTTTGCCGGCCGCACCGAAGAAATCTACCTGTGCGGAGGCGGCGCCTTGAACGGTGCGCTTGCTCAGTGCATCCGCGAATGTGCCGGCGACACCATTTACGTGCGCTCGACCTCGGCTCTCGGTGTTGACCCGATGCACGTCGAAGCGATGGCCTTTGCTTGGCTTGCATGGGCCTTCCTGCAGAAGAAACCCGGCAATCTTCCCGAAGTGACCAACGCCTCCGGCGCTCGTCTGCTCGGCGCGCTCTATCCGCACTGATCACCCGACCGATTCAGTTAATCGAAGACCAACGACCGGACGGAAACGAAATTTCCCTCCGGTCGTTTGTTCTTTGCCGCATCGCTCTTTAGACTTCTCGTTAATCCGCATGTTTGCGCGGCGTCGCCGTGCTTACAATTTACGCTCTCTCGAAATCTCCCGGCCCAACTGACGCAGACTGACTTGTTCGACCAAGGCACAAGCCGGCCTAACGCCTGCGACCGAGAACCGACGTCTTTGTTTTTACCATGTCGTTCGTTTCTTCCGCCAAAGCATTCCTGGGCAGTCTGCCCGTTCAACGCTTTCATCCCGTCACGTTGGATGCGCTCCGCCACTACAACACGCGGATGCTCACGCGCGACATCAGCGCCGGTTTGACGGTCGGCATGGTGGCTTTGCCACTTGCCATGGCTTTCGGTATCGCCTCGGGCGTACCGCCCGAAGCCGGCATCTATACGGCCATCATTGCAGGCTTTCTGATTTCACTCCTGGGCGGTTGCCGTGTGCAAATCGGCGGCCCCGCGGGCGCTTTCATCGTTATCATCTACGGCATCATCGCCAACTACGGTCTGGGCAACCTGTTGCTGGCCACCATCGGTTCGGGCGTCATTCTATTTTTAATGGGGCTCTTTAAGCTCGGCAGCTTCATTCGCTTCATCCCCGTCTCCATCGTCATCGGCTTTACGAACGGTATTGCCGTATTGATCGGCCTGAGTCAAGTCAAAGACTTCTTGGGACTGACAATCGAGAAAATGCCGGCGGACTTTTTCCATCAAATTCAGACTCTTTACGCGCACATTGATACCTTTAACCCTTATGCGTTCGGTCTGGCTCTCGTGAGTTTTCTCATCGTCAAGTTCTGGCCCAAGGGTTACGTCATGGGCGGCGCGCCCTGGAAACGTTGGATGGCGCATCTGCCTGGCACCGTGGTCGTGCTCGTGGCTTCCACCGTTGTGGTCTCCGTCTTCAATCTTCCGGTTGAAACCATCGGTACAAAGTTCGGCGGGATTCCGCAGAAGCTTCCCGATCTGACGCTACCCGACTTTTCCTGGGAAGCCTTCAAGCATCTGATCGGCCCGATGATCACGATCGCGTTGCTGGGCGCCATTGAAAGTTTGTTGTGTGCCCGCGTCGCAGATGCCATGACCGACGATCGTCACGACCCCAATCAGGAATTGATGGGCCAGGGCGTGGCCAACTTCGTCGTACCTTTCTTCGGCGGCATTCCGGCCACCGGCACCATTGCGCGAACCGTCACCAACATCAAGAGCGGCGCGGCCAGCCCTGTTGCGGGCATCGTGCACGCCCTCACGCTTTTGGTCGTGATTCTGGCCGCCGCTCCCTTAGCAGGCGACATCCCCCTGGCGGCACTGGCTGCAATCCTGTTCTTTGTTGCGTGGAATATGGGCAACTGGCGTGAATTCTCACGCCTGCGCCAGATGACGATGAGCTACAAGGCCACGCTGATCACAACGTTCCTCCTGACGGTGATTTTCGACCTCACGGTCGCCGTTGAAGTCGGCCTGTTGGTCTCCTGCGTTTTCTTCATCTACCGCATGAACACGCTCACCCGCGTCACGCGTCAAACGCTGCCCTTCGACATGCCCGAAACGGTGGAATGCTGGAAGCTCACCGGCGCACTTTTCTTCGGTTCCGTCAGTAAGCTCGAAGACGTTACCGATCCCAAGCGCATCACAGCGCCCGATGCAGCCAAGGTCGTGATCCTCGACTGCACCGATTTGCTCAACATTGACAACTCGGCAATGGACATCCTGCAGGTCTTCATGCGTGCACTGAAGCGCCGCAATCACGAGCTCATCATCGCCGGCGCCTCAGGCCACCCACAGCGCCAGCTGCAACGAACAGGCATTGCTCAGAGCCTCGGTGCCAATTTCGTGCCCAATATTGAGTTTGCTCAGCACCGCGCGCGCGAGCTGCTTGCCGAAATCGAAAAGAAGGAAACGAGCGGCAAACCCATCGTATGACCGTTTCGTCGTTCCGTTTTCCAAAAGGCCTTGAAGCTTTCCGCTCAAGGCCTTTTTGCTAGGCCTTCGGCATATCCACCGTCACGCTCAACCCCTTTTGTGCCTGAAAATCGGTCCAGTCAAGCGCAATGGTACAGCCATAGCGATCCGCAATTGTCTTGCAAATGGCCAGTCCCAGTCCGGTTCCGGTCTGTTGCGTTCCCAAAACACGGTAAAACGGGTCAAAGACACGGCCTCGCTCGGCCTCAGGAATCCCAGGGCCGTTGTCGGCCACACACAAACTGAGGCGATCACCCGTCTGACGGAAAGCAATCGTCACACTGCCGCCCTGCGGAACATAGTGCACGGCGTTGTGCACGAGATTTCGCACGAGACAGAAAAGCGAAGCTTCGGGCATCGCCGCACAGGCGCTTTGTGCTTCGTTGGTGTCAAACCCTGCCACCTCAACGGCAATCTCCTTGCTTTCGGCCTCCCAATAAATATCTTCAACGACCGAAGTCACCACCTTGAGACACTGCGCCGTTTGCGGGCCGTCGACGGCCTTTTCCTGTCCGGCCTGCACGCGTTTGAGCGTCAACAACTGACTGATGAGATTAGCGAGACGCGCGATGCCCGCTCGGATATCCGCTACGGTTTGTTTCGCCTGCTCGGACATCGGCATGTTGCTCAAACGATCGACCTGCAGACTCAAGGCCGTGACTGGACTGCGCAGTTCATGAGCCGCATCGGCAACAAACCGTGTCTCGCGTCCTCGAAGTTCCTCCACGCGAGCGAACATATCGTTGACAGCTGTCATGATGCGCTCGAGTTCTTCGGGCAGGCCTTCGTAGGAAAGCGAGCTCAAGTCATCGGCCTTGCGCTCCTGAATCTCTTTAACGAGCTGCTGCACCGGCTTTAACCCGTGCCAAAGCACCAAAATCAAAACCAGCAGCATCACGGGCGTCAGTATCAGAATGGGAGCGGCTGCGGTAAGCGCTCTCACCAGAATTTCTTCGTTGCGCTCGCTTAGCCGCTGAGCGGCAGCCACATGCGTGCCGTCGGAAAGCGTTCTCAAATAAAAACGATACTTGTCACCGGCAAATTCCGCCGTATGAGCGCCATTTGAATAGGATTGCCGAAAGGTAACGGTCAGAGCTCGACCTTTTTTGTGCAGCATGCGCACCAAAACCGTTTCACCGGCCTGCACCACGGCGTCCTTGCTGTCGTCGTCAAGTTGAAAATGGTCCTCAAAAACATCGTCGTCCATGGTGAGCGCACCGTACTGCGGCAACGTCTCACCTTTGTCCGAGCCGGGGCCGTAAAACCCCCCGAGAGTGAGTTCCTGAATTTTGTTGCGCTGACGCTGCTGCACGATGTCGCGTGAGAGCATCCCCACCACTTCCTTGAGGATGTCATCCTGACGGTCTTTGGCCTCTTCGTAACCAATGGCAAAACTCGCGGCCGCCGTGATGAGCGAAAACACGGCAAGCGTGCCCGCACACCAAAGCGTCACTCGCTTTAGAAGCGAATGTTTTCTGAAAATCATAAGTTATCGTCCTGCCGCGCGTCCCTTGTGCACCATCCATCCCAGACCACGGACGTTTCCGATAGCATTTGCACCGAGCTTTTTGCGCAAGCCGTGGATGATGAATTCCAGAGCATTGCTCTCGGGCATGTCGCCGTCTCCGTAGAGACGCTCTTCGAGCGTGGTACGCGACAAAATGGCGCCCGGTCGCGTCATGAGCGCCTCCATCAGATCAAATTCGCGCTTACTGAGCGCCACTTCCTTGTCACCCTCGGGCGCATGCAAGCGCACGGTCTTCGTTTCGCAATTGAGCGTCATCGTTCCGTTGGTGAGCACCTTGCTTGCGGCCTGCGCACCCTGGCGTCGCCGTTCGATGGCGCGCAACCTTGCCAGCACTTCGGACATATGAAAAGGCTTGACCACGTAGTCATCAGCCCCCGCATCCAGACCGGCTAAACGGTCGTCCAGTCCGTCCCGGGCCGTCAGAATCACCACCGGAGTTTCGGAATCCTTGGCGCGCAGCTCACGCAACACGCTCATGCCGTCCTTGCCGGGCAAGCCCAGGTCCAGCAGCACGGCATCGTACTTGTTTTCCGAGAGGAACCCTGTGGCTTCCCAACCGCTGCGGGCCCAGTCAGCCGCTTTGCCAGCATCGGCCAGAGCATTGACGACCGCCTCTCCGATCATCGGGTCGTCTTCGACAAGAAGAATCTTTTCGGTCATAGATTTTTTCGGCGCGTCAATCGGCTTCCTAGCCGACAAAAAAACGCCGCTCCTTTCCTGCCGTAGTCTACGGCAAGTCAGCCAGCGGCTTTGCAAAGTGCTGCGTTGCGTTTGTTACGGCACTGCCGGCAGAACCGTCAGACGATAGACGTCAATCGTTTCCTTTTTGGCGTGCTCAAGTTCCAGTTCGCCTTCAATACGGATCTTGGTTTTGGGATCCACCCGCTGGCCTTGAAAAACCTTATCAGGTATTTCCGCAATGATTCGGCCCGTCGCGTCAGCAAACACGTATTTCTTGCGTTTGACTTGCTCGATAATGAAGCCTTCGAGCGACGCCTCCTGATCTTGCTTGCCGTTTTTAAGCAATTCAGCGACAGTTGTCACCGCAACGGCGGGTTTGTCACTGACAAATTGCGCTTGGATGGGAGCGGCGGCAAGAATGCCGAGGGCTGCCGCCACAAGCGTCATGGATTTCAGATTCGACATTCTCCAGTTCTCCTTGATGCGTCTGCGGTTAGCGAATTAGCGCAGGATGGTGAGGTTGTAGACGTCAACCTTGTCCTTTTCCATGAAGTCGCGTTCGAGTTCGCCGTCAATGCGCACCTTGGTCTTCGGATCAACGCGCTGGCCCTTGAAGACTTCGTCGTCGATTTCAACGAGCATTTCGCCGGTGCTGTCGCGGAACATGTACTTTTCATGCTTGACCTGCTGCACGATGTAGCCTTCGAGCGTAGCGAGCTGATCGTCCTTGCCGCTGTCGAGCAGGTTCTTGACGGTGGTCACGTTGCTCGGGCCGCCCACAAACTGAGCCTGGGCAGGAGCAAAGGCGATAACGGAGGCAAGAGCGGTGGCAGCGGCAATGGTCTTGAGATTAAGCATGGTGTGACTCCTTGTAGAAAAACCGTTTTCAAATGCTTTCTGTCTGTCGGGGAACTTCTTCTCCCCTCTTGGTAACACGCAGTTTAGAAACCCCGGGTTAGCCGCCCCATAGCCGACCAAAACCGACTATTTCGAGCCTCTCAGTTTGCCGATTTGCCCGTCAGGCGGCACAAAGGAGGCGAACTTAGAAAACTTAGCTAGCGCAAAGTTTTCTCAATCGGCACGCTCTCAATTGCAACCATTTGTATCACGCGAGCGGCCTTCTTTTTCGGCTACACTTTGAACCACTTGGATTCCCGCCGCTGGCCGACTCGATTTTCCCCGAATCGCCCCGACTGTCGGCGCCGCAACCTTACTTTTCGAATCATGCAGATTAAAACCCTCGCCTGTTCCCTCACCTGTCTTGCCGCTCTGGCCTCCGCTACCGCGAACGCCGCGACCGACTCCCAGATTGAAAAAATCAGCAAAGCGGTTCAGGCCGCCACAGGCAAAGCGCCTGACTCCGTGATGAAGTCCCCCGTCAACGGCCTCTGGGAAGTGGTCATTGACAAGCGCATCTTCTATTCCGACGCCGATGCGCGCCACCTGATCATCGGCCGCATTTTCGACTCGGCCACGGAACGCGACCTCACCGCCGAACGCATTGAGGAACTCAACCGCATCAAATGGGATGAGCTGCCGATGAAAGACGCTATCAAGGTCGTCTACGGCAAAGGCGAGCGCAAGCTCATCGTCTTTACCGACGCCAACTGCCCCTACTGCCGTCTGCTTGAGCAGAACCTGCGCAAAGCGGGCAACCTCACCGTCTACAACTTCATGTATCCGGTGCTGCGTTCGCGAGAAGAAGCGCGCCGTATCGTCTGCGCAAGCGACCCCGTCAAGACCTTCCTCGACTCCATGGCAAGCGGCCAGGTACCCGAGGTCGGTCAATGCAGCAACAGCGCCGTGCTTGACCGCAATCTTGAACTCGGTCAAAAGCTCGGCATCAACTCCATTCCGGCCGTGATTTTCCCCGACGGATCCCGCTACACGGGCCTGATGTCGGTCGAAGCGATCGAAGAAAATCTCGCCAACAGCGCGGCTAAGAAATAAGCCGCCCGCCGATTTATTTGCCCGCCAACCGTACTTTTGGAGACGAACACACCATGTCGCACAGTCTTGACCACATCATGAAACCCTCCAGCGTTGCTGTGATCGGCGCTTCCACCAAGCCGCACACCATCGGCTCGGATCTGATGAAGCGCTTAATTGAGTTCGGCTTTAAGGGCCGCATCTACCCGGTCAACCCCAAAGGCGGCATGATCGAAGGTCTTCAGGCCTATCCGAGCGTGCTCGACATCGAAGGTCCCGTGGACATGGCTGTGATCGTCGTCAATTCCAAGTTTGTGCTCTCCACGATTGATCAGTGCCACGAAAAGGGTGTCAAGGGGCTTGTCGTGATCTCCGCGGGCTTTAAGGAGTCCGGCAAAGAAGGCGCCGAAATGGAAGCCCAGCTCTACGAACGCGTCAAAAAGTACGGCATGCGCTGCGTGGGGCCCAACTGTCTGGGCGTGGTCAATACGCACCCGGACGTACGCATGGACGCCTGTTTTGCCGAATCGCTTCCGGTGCGCGGTGACATCGGCTTTGTGTCTCAGTCGGGTGCTCTGGGCGGCGGCATTCTCAATATTTTGCAAGACCTCGGCATCGGCTTTGCTCAATTCGTTTCCATCGGCAACCAGGCCGACGTCAACGCCGAAGACGCCATTGAGTACTGGGAAGACCAGGACGACGTCCGTCAGATTCTTCTCTACATGGAATCCATCAAAGATCCCGCCAACTTCCGCAAGCTCGCTTCGCGCGTCACCAAGGTCAAACCCGTGCTCGCACTCAAAGCCGGCCGCTCGGCTGCAGGCGCTTCGGCCGCGAGCTCCCACACCGGTTCGCTTGCCGGGTCCGACCGCGCTGCCGAAGCCCTGCTGCGTCAGTCCGGTGTGATCCGCGAATACAGTTTGAAGCAGCTTTTTGCCACGGCCAAGGTTTTTGCCAACTGCCCGATTCCCAAGGGTGACCGCGTGTGCATCATCACCAACTCGGGCGGCCCCGGCATCATGGCGACCGACAGCGTCATTGACTACGGCATGCGGATGGCTGAACTGTCCGAAACGACGAAGGAAACGCTCAGAAGCTTCCTGCCCGCCGCCGCTTCCGTGAAAAACCCGGTCGACATGATCGCTTCGGCTCCGCTGGAACACTACCGCCGCACGCTGGAAACAGTGCTTGCCGATGAAGGCGTCGACATGGTGATTTCGATCTACCTTCCCTTCCTGGGCCTTAAGGACACCGATGTGGCCAAGGCGCTCATGGAAATCAAGGCGCAGCATCCTGAAAAGCCCATCGTGGGCGTGTTCATGACAAAGAACGAATTCTTCAGTGAAATCTCCAAGGGAGAAGTCACGATTCCGTTCTTCATGTACGCCGAAGAAGCGGTCGACGGCTTGGCCCGCCTCAATATGCAACGCAAGTGGATGGAACGCCCGGTCGGCACAACCCCCATCTTTGACGTCAACAAGTCGGCCGTAAGCGACATCTTTGCCGCCGTGAAGTCCGAGGGTCGCCTGGAACTCACCACCCGCGAAAGCCTTGACGTGCTCGAAGCCTACGGTGTGCGCGTCTGCCGCGCCCGATTTGCCGTCGGCGAAGACGAAGCCGTGGCGGCCGCCCAGGAAGTCGGCTACCCCGTCGTGATGAAGATGACCTCCAAGAGCACCTCGCATAAGACCGACGTGGGCGGCGTGCGCGTCAACATCGGCTCGGACGAAGAGTTGCGCGCCCAGTATCGCGATCTCGTGACCAAACTCGAAGAGCGCGGCATTCTCGACGGTCTTGAAGGCGTCATCATTCAGGAAATGGTCAAGAGCAACCGCGAACTCGTCTGCGGCATTGCCGCCGATCCTCAGTACGGTCCGATGATCATGTTCGGCACGGGCGGCGTGTTTGTGGAAGTCATGAAGGACGTGGGCTTTGCTCTGGCGCCGCTCACCGATGCCGACGCGCACGATCTGGTGCGTTCCGTCAAAGCCTTCAAGCTGCTCGAAGGCGCCCGCGGCACCAAGCCCGCCGACATTGCTCGCGTGGAAGAAACCTTGTTGCGCCTGTCGCAGCTTGTCACCGACTTCCCGATCGTGCAGGAACTTGATATTAATCCGCTGATGATTTCCAACACCACGGGTGAGGCCATCGCCGTTGACGGCCGCATCAAGCTTGCCTAAGACGCACGAGGCATTTTGACAAAACGGGGAGATTCCTTTTTCGGAAGCTCCCCGTTTTTTTATTCGGTTCACGTCGGGCTGAAGCTATAAGCCGGATTCTGTGCCGCGGCTCTCCTTTCGAAAAGCCGCAGTGACGACCATTCATCTCGGACTTTGCTCGCGCAAAGCCTCCAGCCACCTACCCGCAGTCTCACCGGGCCGGGTCAAAGACTGCTTACTTGGTGTTACTCCCCGTAGAGATTGCCCGTTTCACCCGAACTGAATCGGCTCGTCTCTGTTGCTCTAATCCTCGCCTTGCGGCGGACAGGCGTTACCTGCTACGGCGCCCTTCGGAGTCCGGACTTTCCTCAATGAAAACCAGTTCATTGCGGCCGTCCGCCTCACCCCGACGTGAGGCGTGAGACTTTACGCGGATTTTGCCTCAAGCGCAACTTTTTCCGTTGCAAATCAAACGACAGGCTCGACTACAATTCGTCTCTCTTTTGATTCTCGGGAACTTTTTTCTCATGCCTCCTCGCCGTCCCCGTACCGTTCAGTCCAAACCCGAAATCTCCCGCAAGGAACTCTTGAGCTTCATCGCCGTGTGTCCCTGTGTACCGGACTGGAAAGCACATCACTACGGCGCAGCCCGCGGTTTTGATCAATATGATTTTGTGACTGCGCTCAATCACAAGTGTCACAACTGCTTCATTCAACTCGAGCGTTGCTGGTGGGACGACGATAAAAGTCACGAATTCGAATTCCAAAACTTCAACGGCTTCACCACGGCCGCTCAGGAACTCACGCCGCAAGACATTGATGAAGCCGCCGCCACGCTTCGCCCCATTTGGCTCCAAAACAGTCGCCAAAATGCCAATGAAGAATGCTCCGTTGACATTCAGGCCAAGCTCATGCGCGCAGCCATCGCCTTCGTCAAGGACGGCGCGCTTCCCGACTTTTCTTCTGTTGCATCCGACGACGGGGCTTGGCACATTTGGGCCCGCAATGCCACAAAACTGATCCGCAGTCTTTTCAACGACTCTCATTGGTCTGCTTTTGCCGCCTGCCTGCCCGCACTCATCGTGCCCTTCCTTCTTGAGCAGTTGGATAAAGAACTGACACTGACCGGCATCGAACGTTGCTCCGCTAAATTACGAACATACATCTGTGAGCATGTCCCTCAAGCCGCTCGCCAAGGCCTTCAAGAACGTTTCGTTTTCTGGCAGGACTTCATGTCACAGGGGCAGCCCAAAACCATTCTTGCCCAACTGACGCCCGGTTCTTTCTATCACTCGATCGTTTCGGCCATCGAATCGATTTCGGAAAATCGCGAGCCGCAGGAAGCCGCCGACATCATGACCCGTGCGCTCAAAACACTCGGCTCCAAGCGCTCGTTCGAACACTGGTTCTACGACTGGATCTACGGCATTGCGCTTTACCGCGACCGTCGACGTCCCGAAAGCAAGAAAAAGCTGGCGCGGTTTGCTGACAGCCAAAAGCTTCGCCAGAACGCCATGCGCTCGCCTCTTTGGATCATGAGTGCATCGGCCGGTTCGCTCGATATTGATTACAACGAACTCTCGGATCTCCGGCACGAGCTTGTTGCCGACGGCCATGTTGACAATGACAAACTGCTCGATCGTTCCAACCGCAAGAACTTTCTCGTGTTCATGCTCACGGCTCATCACTTCGGGCAGTTTCCTTTTTCACACTACGACATCTCCGCACGAGACAAAACGATTCTCAGGCACAACAAGCTGCTTGCCCTGGAAGTCGCCAACGAACTCGAACAAAAAGCCGAAGTCGAGGAATTGAAGGCACTCACGGGACTCAACCCGCTGCTGCCACCCTTTACCGTGCGCGCCGAGTGGGAAAAAGTGCTTGACCGTCTTTTCGAAGTGCAAGAGCAGAAGGCAGCCGCCAAACCCGAAAAGCGCTCCGCTTCTGAAGTTCGGATCCTCTACCAGCTTGAGATGAATCCGTTCGAACTGACCTTGAAGCTGCAAAAGCACCGAAGCAACGGCTGGACAAAAGGCACCGACATCACTTACAACGCGTTTCACAACGGCGTGAAAGGAATGACGGAACAAGACCGATCCGTGGCCGATTGTTTGCGACATCCCATCGGCTACGCCAACCGCTGGGAGTTCAACGCCGAAGCCGCCATACTTGCGCTTGTCGGCTCTCCCAATGTGGTGGACGCAAAAACGGGCGAGAGTATTGAAATCGAACAGATTCCCTTGCAGATTGTCGTTAAGCCCACGTTAAAAAAGGGCTGGATTTTCGATTGCAATCTTGAGCCCGACTTCGATCTTCGTTACCAACGGATCAGCTACTACCGTCCTGAGCCCGGTCGCATCGTCGTGATCGCTCCCACCTCGGAGGAACTCAATCTTCTGCGTGAAACGCAGGACGTGGAGTTTCCGACATCGGCCAAGGAAAGACTCACAAATTATTTGGAGTCGCTCTCGCGTTCCACGCCGGTACTATCTTCGCTCGTGAAGAATGCCAAGTCGCTCACAAAAAAGGCGGGCGACTCTCGCATCACGTTTCGCATCCAGCCCACAGACGACAACGCCTCGTACACCGTCTCAGCCTTTGTGCGCCCTGTCTCCGAAATCAAACTCACTTGCGAACCGGGCAAGGGGCTTGACTCGATTGCTGCCGGCACCGGCGACAAAACCGTTCAGGTCGCCCGCGATCTGCGTGCCGAAAAGGCCAACTTCGACACACTGATCGAAGCTCTGGCCGACTTCGAACAAAATCGCGAAAATCAGTACGCGTGGCAACTCAGCATGCTCGAGTGTCTGCGCTTTCTCGAGGTTTTGCACGAGCACGCCGATCGAAACATCATCGAGTGGCCTCAGGGCGTTCAGTTCACCGTGAGCAAATCGCAGCTGCGCCCCGAAAACCTTGAGCTGAGCGTTATGAGCATCGGCAACTGGCTCTCGCTGGAAGGCAAGTTGCGCCTGGACGCAAAGACTTATATTTCGGTGGGCGAACTGCTTGAAAAACTTCGCCAAAGCCAAAGCAACTTTATTCGCCTGTCCGACAAGGAATATGTCGCGCTCACCGCCAGTTTCAAAAAACAGATCGAGCAACTCGACAGCTTTGCGTCGCAGGATCGTAAGGGCAACGTGCGCGTTTCGGTCTTTAACGCCGGACTCATCGAGAATCTGAAAAAAGAAGGCATCCATGTCGAAGCCGACCAGAGCTTCAACGAGACGATCGAACGCATCAAAGCCGCTGACCGTCTCACGCCCGTCGTGCCGTCAGGATTGCGAGCCGAACTGCGTTCCTATCAGGTCGAAGGCTTCGAGTGGTTAAGCCGCCTTTCGAGCTGGGGTGCCGGTGCGCTTTTGGCCGACGACATGGGTCTGGGAAAAACCTTGCAGACGATTGCGCTTTTGCTTGCGCGTGCCAACTTGGGCCCCGCACTTGTCGTCATGCCCGCGGCCGTACTCTACAACTGGGCAAGTGAACTCAAGCGCTTTGCGCCGTCTTTGAACGTCAAGATCTTCAACACCACGGACCGCCGAAAGATCGTCAAGAACGCCAGCGCCAACGACGTGGTGCTGTCGACCTACGGCGTCATGAGTTCCGAAATCGAACAGCTCAAGACGCGTCAATGGACCACTTTGGTCTTAGACGAAGCGCATGCCATCAAAAACCGCGAGACCAAGATGTCCAAAGCAGCCCTGCAGCTTCAAAGCAGTGCTCGCGTTCTTTTGACCGGCACACCGCTACAAAACCACTTAAGCGAAATCTGGAACCTTTTTGAGCTGGCCAATCCGGGACTGCTGGGAAGTTTCACCGACTTTAGCGAACGCTTCATCGTGCCGATCGAAAAGAACCAGAACCGCGATCAGCAACGGCTCTTAAAGCGCTTGATTTCGCCCTTCATTTTGCGTCGCACCAAGGCCGAAGTGCTCGACGAACTGCCGGAGAAAACCGAAATCACGCTGCGCGTCACGCTCAGTAAAGAAGAGTGCGCGCTCTATGAAAACCTGCGCGAACGTGCTTCCGAACAGCTCGAAGCCGGTGTCATCAACCCGATCGAAGCGCTTGCCGAACTCACTAAACTGCGTCAGGCCGCTTGCCACCCAGCCTTGATCGACAAGAGCATCAAGATCGAGTCGTCCAAAACCTCCGCATTCCTGGAACTTGCCAAGGACCTGATAGAAGGGCGGCACCGCGCACTCGTCTTCAGTCAGTTCACAAGTCACCTTGCGCTGATCCGTGCCAAGCTCGACGAACTCGGTATCCAATACCTCTATTTGGACGGCTCAACGCCCGCAGGCCAGCGGCAGAAGCTCGTCGACGCCTTCCAGCAGGGCGATATGCCGCTTTTCCTGATCAGTCTCAAGGCAGGCGGCACAGGCCTAAACCTCACGGCGGCCGACTACGTCATTCACCTGGATCCGTGGTGGAACCCTGCCATCGAAGATCAGGCAAGCGACCGAAGCTATCGCATCGGTCAGGATAATCCGGTCACAATCTACCGCCTGATTGCCGAGGATACGATCGAAGAAAAAATTCTGCGGTTGCATGCCACCAAAAAGTCGTTGGCCGACGCACTGCTCGAAGGCTCCAACATGAGCAACCGACTGAGCAAGGACGAAATTCTCAAGCTTTTGTCGGCAGCCTGACGCGTTCTCTTAATCTTCGGCGTCTTGCGGTTGCATCCGCACACACTTGTTAAGCGAAACACAGCTTTGAGCTTGCTAGACTTCAACCGAATTCCGGGTGCCGACGAATGTCGGTGCCCGACGACTTTTATCGACCAAACCAATTGGAAAGAAAATGGGCATCAACGAGGAACTTTTTGAACGTGCTCAGCAGAGCATCCCCGGCGGCGTGAATTCTCCCGTCCGCGCTTTTAAGAGTGTGGGCGGCGCACCGCGCTTTATCCGCCGCGCCAAGGGCGCTTATATGTGGGATGCTGAAGATCGCCGCTACATCGATTACATCGGCTCCTGGGGCCCGATGATCCTCGGCCACAACCATCCGGCCGTGATTGAAGCCGTGCACGCCGCCGTTGACACGGGCCTTTCGTTTGGCGCCGTCACCGAAGGCGAAACGCTCATTGCCGAAGAAGTCATCAAGATCATGCCCAACGTCGAAGCCGTGCGCTTCGTGAGTTCCGGCACGGAAGCCGGCATGAGCGCCATTCGTCTGGCTCGCGGCTACACAGGCCGCAATAAGATCATCAAGTTCGAGGGGTGCTACCACGGCCACAGCGACAGCCTGCTCGTGAAGGCGGGCTCCGGCATGCTCACCTTCGGCAATCCCTCTTCGGCTGGTGTTCCGGCCGGTACGACCGAACACACGCTCGTACTCGAATACAACAATCCGCAGCAGCTCGAAGACGCATTCAAGCAATGGGGCGACGACATCGCCTGCGTAATCGTCGAGGCAATCGCCGGCAACATGAACATGGTTCCGGCCACGCAGGAATTCATGGACACAATGCGCCGCCTGTGCACGCAGTACGGCGCGCTTCTGATCGTTGACGAAGTGATGACGGGTTTTCGCGTAGCGCTGCACGGCGCACAGTCTCTCTACAACATCGTGCCCGACATCACCATGATGGGCAAGGTGATCGGCGGCGGCATGCCGGTGGCCGCTTTCGGCGGACGCCGCGAAGTCATGAATAAGATCGCTCCTTTGGGCCCCGTCTATCAGGCCGGCACCCTCTCGGGCAACCCCGTGGCTGTCGCCTGCGGTCTGGCCACCCTGAAGGAAATCCAGAAGCCGGGCTTCTACGAAAGCCTCTCGGAAAAGACAACCAAGCTCGTGACAGGACTTACCGCTGCGGCCAAGCAAGCCGGCGTTTCGTTCTGCGCTCGCTCTCAGGGCGGCATGATGGGGCTCTTCTTCCTCGAAAACCTGCCCAACGGCTTTAACGACGTCATGAAGGCCGATCCGGCCGTGTTTGCGAAGTTCTTCCATACGATGCTCGAAGAGGGCGTTTACCTCGCTCCTTCGATCTTCGAGGCGGGCTTTGTGTCGGCAGCTCACACCGACGAAGACATCGAAGCGACTATCGCAGCCGCCCGCAAGGCTTTTGCGGCTCTTTAACGTACAAAGCGGTAATGAAACTCTTTCGCAGCTTAACGACGCTGCTGCTCGGCTTGACGACGGCAGCTTCCGTAGCACTGGCCGCTCCGACCGGATTGGGTGCGGGTTCTGCCGGCACGGGATCTCCCTTCGCAGGCGGCGGCCAACCCAAGACGGTGACGGTGCAACTGGTGTCGCGACAAACGGCTGGGATTCCGCGCGCGACCAACGATATCGGCATTTTGCTCAAGCACGAACCGGGCTGGCACACGTACTGGCAGTTCTCGGGTGACTCCGGTTTTGCTCCGAGTGTCGAATGGAAGTTGCCGCGCCGCTGGACCGCCGAACAAATCGGCTGGCCCACGCCGCAAAAACACAAGCTCGGGCCCATCACCAACTTCGTGTACTCGGGCGAAGTGCTTTTGCCCTTCAATCTGGACATTCCCTGGGGAACGCCTTACGGCGGCACGTACACCCTGCGCGCCAAGGTTGACTACCTCGCTTGCAAGGAAGTCTGCATTCCTGGCACAGCCGAAGTGTCGATGAAGCTTCCAGTGGAGGTGGCAGCTAAACCCGGCCCCTTTGCCGGCAAGTTTGAAAAAACGCTCAAGTCCATCCCTGAAAAAGTCGTTTCCGAACATATTTCGGCTCAGATTGAGGACGGCCGCATTCGCATCGACTTTGCGCCTCTGGCGGGCAAAATCGAAAAGAAGGTGGAGTTTTTCCCACTCTCCGAAGGTCTTGTCGACTTTAAGGAACTAGATCGAGCCGTGCTCGGTAAAGACCAAGTGTCGCTCTACCTCAAAGCCGCTCCTGAGTATCTGGAAAGTCTCAAAACCGACAAGCCGCTGCCCTTTGCCGGCGTGATCGTCGCCGACGGCGGTCCGGACAACGAAGGCTGGGCCATTGAAACAACGCTCGACATCAAGCCGGGCGAGGTGCCTTTGCCTTGGGCTCCGGAAGAAAAACCGGCTCCCGATCAAGCCGAGCCGGCCACTCCGACCGCGCAGCTACCCGAAGCACCTCCGAGCATGAGTACGTCAACGGCCCTGAGTTTTGCTTTTCTGGGCGGCTTGATTTTGAACCTTATGCCGTGCGTGTTTCCGGTACTCAGTCTCAAGATTCTGCAGTTGGTTGACGGCTCTCGCCGCAAGGGAGCCTTGGCACTGCATGGATTGGCCTTTACGGGCGGCGTGTTGCTTTCCATGGCAGCACTGGCCGGTGCATTGGTGATACTTCGCAGTCTTGGTTGGGCCATCGGCTGGGGCTTCCAGCTGCAGCAGCCCTGGGTGGTCGCAATCCTGATTCTGCTCTTTAGCGCGCTCACGCTCAATTTGTTGGGCGTCTTTGAGTTTACGGCCGCTTCGCACCTTGCCGACAGCCGCGCCGTACGCAAACTGCCGAGTACGGGGCCACTCGGAAGCTTCTTTACGGGCGTTCTTGCCGTCGTCGTAGCCTCCCCCTGCACCGCGCCCTTCATGGGAGCGGCTCTGGGCTACGCTGTGCTACAGGACAGCGCCGTGAGCATGCTCATTTTCCTTTCGCTGGGTTTCGGCATGGCTCTGCCTTGGCTGATCCTCACGTTGGTTCCCGCTTGGATGAAGCTCTTGCCGCGTCCGGGCGCCTGGATGCTCACCTTTAAGCGCATTATGGCCATTCCGATGGCCGCGGCCGCCGTCTGGCTCATCTGGGTGCTTTCGCGTCAGGTCACACTCTACGGGCTTCTCACCGTGCTCTTTGCCATGGGTTCGGTCACCGGCCTTCTGTGGGCCGTCGGCCGCGAACAGTACGGCCGCGGTCGCTCACAGGTGCTCAAGGGCGTCTGCGCACTTGTCACCATCGGCTGCATGGTTCTGTTGTGTCTTGGCAATTTCGATCGCCGAGTCGACACCGAAGCCGTGATGGCGTCCGACCAGTGGCAGCCCTGGAGCGAAGAAGCGGTGAATTCTGCGATTGCCCGCGGTCAGCCCGTGGTGGTCGACTTCACCGCCGCCTGGTGCGTGACCTGTCAGTTCAACAAGGCCACAGCGCTTCGTACCGATGCCGCTACGGCGGAACTGACACGCCTCAATTACGCGCGCTTTGAAGCCGACTGGACAAACCGCGACAGCAACATCACTGAAATGCTCAATAAGTTCGGACGCACGGGCGTGCCGCTCTATCTGCTCTACAAGACGGACGGAACGGCCACGGTGTTGCCGGAACTCCTCACGGAGTCAGCTTTCATTGCGGCATTGAAGGAAAACGTCGGTGAAAAACCGGCACCGACTCAAGAAAGCCAGAAAGCAGATCCCTAAAAGCGCCCGGGTCTTCGGTTTTTGAACAACGGCAGACGTCAAACAAGACGCCTGCCGTTTTCGTTGTGGGTAACGTCAGGAAGTCTTTTTGCTCGCAAACTCAGCGGCTTCCTGTTTGGCTTCCATGCGTTTTGTAGCCACAGCGGCCGACATGCCGGCAATCAGAATGAGCGTCATGCCGAAAAGCGACAAAGGATCAACCGATTCGTCAAAAAGAGTGACACCGAAGATCACTGAAAACGGCACGGCCGAAAAGCCCAGACACGAAGAAAGCAACATATTGCCGTAAGCGTAGGAACGCGTGGTGCAAATCTGCCCAAGCGTTGCAAACAATCCCATGCCGAGAAGCCCCGCGATGCCGGTGAGATTGGGCACGTGAAAGCCTGTCGTCGCCACGGTACCGACGGCAGCAAACACCATACCGAGGACGCAGAAATAAAACACAATGCGATAACTCGGTTCGTTGAGTCTGCCCATTTGCTTCATCTGCCAGTAGGCGGCAAGATCAATGAGCGCCACACCCAAGCAAATCAACGCGGGAATAAATTCGTCTGTACCGAGCCCCGGTTTCATCACAAGACAAATACCTATAAACCCTGTGACAATTGCCAACACCACCGCCCACGGCGCTCTTTCCCCCTTGCACTTGGCAAGAATGATGAAATTCAGAGCCATAAATAGCGGCGTTGTATAGATAAGTGTCATACAGGTGCCGAAATGCATCTGCGACAGGGCATAAAACCACAGCGCTACGCTCGTGACACCCAAAAGAGAACGAACGATATGGTGCCGGAAGTGTTCCGTTTTGAGAGTACCGCCGCTGCCAGCCACCACAAACGCGATGAAGATGGCGCCGAAAAGCGAACGATAGAACACGAGTTCAAAGGAGCCCAGATCCTCCGTGCAGAATTTCACGAAGGCGCCCATGATGGAAAAGCAGGCCGCAGCCGCAATCGCCCATAAAGACTGTTTCATCGTGCCGCGCTCCCTTTTCGTTGATCATCCAAAAGAGCCTGTGCTCCGCCCTGGGCACACCACTGCAGTACGGCCTGAGAAAAGATCCGATCGCCGTCGAGTCGTTTTCCGTTCATCATCACCACCACGCTCCAACGACGGGCGTTGATGTCAGTCACATACCCCGCAATGGAACGCACATCTCGAATGAGGCCCGTCTTGACGTGGGCGCTGCCCACCGCCATACCTCTCTTTTTCATCGTGCCGTCAAAGCCCGCCAAGGGAAGCGAAGCCATAAATTCGGGCATCACGTAGGAACGAAAACCGTAGTTGAGCACCCGCCCCATCGTTTCTGCCGTGATTCTGGTTTTGCGCGACAGGCCCGAACCGTTGTCGATAAAAGTGCCTGAAGGTACGTCGCCTGCAGCCTTAACAAGCCACCGATCCGTCACGGCCCGGCTGCGCGCCAATGTGGCAGGCTTTGCCGTACCAACGGGGTCGGTCTGAGACAACGTTAAAAACACGTGACGAGCCATTGTGTTGTTGGAATACTTGTTGATCAAGGAAACAATTGTTGGCAACGGCTGTGACTGAATTTCAGCCAGACGCACGCCGCTTTTGGCAAGAGCTCGTCCTTCTCTGACAACTCCTGTCCAAGCAATTCCAACCGAGCGCAGAATCGGCTTTAAAAGGCGCGTGAGATAGTCGTCTGCCTTCCAACGCGACACATGCAAAGCTTTGACGCCGCAAGATGCGGGAAAAGCGCCCTTAAAGCGCACGCCTTTGTCCGAATACGAGGCCTTGACCTTGCTTTTCCAATCGCCACAGGTACCTTTACTCAGAGCAATGCGCTTGGGTACGGAAAAGCCCTCGAGCACAGGCAACGACGTGACGCGCGCCCACTTGCCGTTTTCTTCCGGTTCAAGCGTAATGGAGACGGCCTTGAGGTTGACGAGCGCCGCATCGGCCGCCACGTTGTAGGAACGATCGGCTGCGCCGTCAAAGGCGCCCTGATCAACCGGCTTTTCGCCAAAAGCCGAGCGATCGACCGTGATGTCGCCGATGATGCGCTTGACGCCCGTCTGACGCAGTTGTTCCACAAGTAGCCACACCTGCTCAATCATCAGATGAGGATCCCCCGAACCGATGAGCGACACGGAACGCACAGCTCCCGCCTTGTCAGGCAACATCTGCGCTCGAATCTGCGTTTTCCAGGTGAAATCGGGTTTCAGCAAGTCAAGACCGGCAAGCGTCGTCACCACTTTGACGGAACTCGCCGGTTGCATCAATCGATCGGCGCGATGCGCAACAACAGGTGCATTGACACCAGCGGGCGACACCCATACAGCGACTTCGTCCAGAGAAACAGAGGTGCGCGCCAGCGCTTCTAGAAGCACCGACGGCAACTGCGCCCATCCGGGGAACGACAGGAAAAGCGCCCCCAAAGCGGCACTCAATTTGAGAACTGCTGAATTCGGCATGATTCGCGCCCGATACGGACGCCCTCCCTTTCCGGCTGCAGTTTGTCTTTATGTCGAGGCTTGCGCCTCTTGTCGCCGGAATTGAGCAATTGTATCGGTTACGGCGGTCTATCGGAATGAACGAACGTTCAATTTTGATCTTTCCAGCGCGGAGCAATGTTTTCGCCTTCGCTTGATTTGCGCGGCGTCTTGGCAAGCAAAACTACCGTTGCAAGCACCATCACCACGCCGATGCCCTCGATGAGCCCAACATCTAGCCCCATCACCAGCACCGACAGCAGGTAAGCCGATACCGGTTCGCCCAGACTCAGGATGCTGGCAATCACCGGGGAAATCAGGCGCAGGGCCGTCATGTAGAGGCAAAAAGCCATCAGGGTGCCAAAAAACACCACATGAAAAAGCAACGCTGCGGTCATCCAATCAAAGCGCGAGAAGTCGAAGGTCGCAGGCAAAAAGAAAGACGCGACGACCGCCATCAATCCGCCGAAAAGCATAGCGCTTCCCATCACGGGCATCACCGCCACGCGCTTGAGGAGTTGCCGAGGCTGTACGGAATAGCCCGCCGTCATGACAGCGCAGATGATGGCCCAGGTAAGCCCCGTCAGATTGAATTGGGAAACATCGAACTCGCCCTTGGTAACAATGAGCGTCACGCCCACCGCAGCGAGCAGAAAACAGATCACCATGCGCGGTGAAGGTTTGGAACGATTCACGATCATCTCCCAAAGCGCCACCCATAGCGGAACAGTGGTGAGCACGATGGCCGCTGCGCCCGCGTTGGAATAGTGAATCGCCAGCATGAAGGCAAATTGGCCGCCGTAAATGAAAACGGCGCCGAAAAGCACATCACGGAAATTGGTCCAGTTGGTGAAAATCTTGATGATTTCGCTGCGGGCAGTGATGCAGCACCACAAAAGCAGAAGACCGCCCGAGCTACAGAGCCGCACGATCACAAGCGCGGCGGCGTTGACAACGCCGTTAGCCATAACCGCTTGTGCGGCAACGGCCATGGAGCCCCAGAAGATGGCCGCACAGAGCGTGAATATCACGCCCTTGGGAAATGAACCGATGTTTCGGACTGCGCTCAGCATACTTTTTTGTAAGTTTTTTCGGACCGCTTCCAATCTATCGCAGGTCAAAGGTCTGAACAAGTAGCGCAATCTTGTTTTGTCTTCGTTTCAGCTTGATGACAACGGTGTCAAAAAAGCCGAGAAAAAATTTTTGCTTCGGGACTTGAAATGTTTTTACCCCGTCCCCATATGGGGTTTTAGCAACGGGCCCGGTGCCCGCGTTGAAACGATTTCATTGCTGAAACGGCCGCTAAAACGCGGCCTTTCAATGGTTATTCAAATTTGGAGTGAAAACAAAATGCAGATCCGTCCGTTACACGACCGCGTGATTGTGAAGCGCCTTGAAGCCGAACGCACGACCGCCAGCGGCATTGTCCTTCCGGACACCGCCGGTGAAAAGCCCGATCAGGGTGAAGTCCTCGCCGTGGGTCCCGGCAAGCGCGACGAAGCCGGCAAGCTCCTTCCGATGGACGTGAAGGTCGGTGACCGCGTTCTGTTCGGCAAGTATGCCGGTCAGACCGTCAAGGTGAACGGTGAAGAACTCCTCGTGATGCGCGAAGAAGACATCATGGGCGTTCTCGAATAATCGGTATCGGTCTGATTTCATTAAAGAATTTTTAACGGAGATAAAAACAAATGGCTGCAAAGCAAGTTCTCTTCGGTGATGACGCCCGCGTCCGCATGGTGCGCGGCATCAACACGCTCGCCAACGCTGTGAAGGTGACCCTCGGCCCGAAGGGCCGCAACGTGGTGCTCGAACGCGCCTTCGGCGGTCCGCTCGTGACCAAGGACGGCGTGACGGTTGCCAAGGAAATTGATCTCAAGGACAAGTTTGAGAACATGGGCGCCCAGATGGTGCGCGAAGTGGCCTCCAAGACCAACGACAACGCCGGTGACGGTACGACCACCGCTACGGTTCTCGCTCAGGCCATCGTTTGCGAAGGCATGAAGTACGTTGCCGCCGGCATGAACCCGATGGACCTCAAGCGCGGCATCGACAAGGCCGTGGCTGCCGCCATCGAAGAACTGCGCAAGATCTCCCGTCCGACCACCACTTCCAAGGAAGTCGCTCAGGTTGGCGCCATCTCCGCTAACTCCGATCAGGAAATCGGCGACATCATCTCGCAGGCCATGGATAAGGTCGGCAAGGAAGGCGTGATCACGATCGAAGACGGCAAGAGCCTCAACAACGAACTCGAAGTCGTGGAAGGCATGCAGTTTGACCGCGGCTACCTGTCGCCCTACTTCATCAACACGCCGGAACGTCAGGCCGCCGTGCTCGACAACCCCTTCATCCTGATCCACGACAAGAAGGTGAGCAACATCCGTGAACTCCTGCCGGTTCTCGAACAGGTTGCCAAGACCTCTCGTCCGCTGTTGATCATCGCTGAAGACGTCGACGGTGAAGCCCTCGCCACCCTCGTGGTGAACTCCATCCGCGGCATCCTCAAGGTTGTGGCTGTCAAGGCTCCGGGCTTCGGCGATCGCCGCAAGGCCATGTGCGAAGACATCGCTGTGCTCACGGGCGCAACGGTCATCTCGTCTGACCTCGGCCTCACGCTCGAAAAGGCAACCCTCGAACAGTTGGGTTCGGCCAAGCGCGTTGAAGTCACCAAGGAAGCCACGACGATCATTGACGGCGCCGGCGACGCTCAGGCTATCGAAGGCCGCGTCACCCAGATCCGTCAGCAGATCGAGGCCGCTACGAGCGACTACGACCGTGAAAAGCTTCAGGAACGCGTTGCCAAGCTCGCCGGCGGTGTGGCCCTCGTGAAGGTCGGTGCCGCTACCGAAGTCGAAATGAAGGAAAAGAAGGCTCGCGTGGAAGACGCTCTGCACGCTACCCGCGCTGCCGTGGAAGAAGGCATCGTCCCGGGCGGCGGTGTGGCTCTCGTGCGCACCAAGTTCGCCATCAAGGACCTCAAGGGCGACAACGATGAACAGAACGCCGGCATTAAGATCGTGCTGCGCGCCATGGAAGAACCGATGCGTCAGATCGTCGCCAACTGCGGCGAAGAACCCAGCGTGGTTGTCAACAAGGTTGCCGGCGGTGAAGGCAACTTCGGCTACAACGCTCAGACAGGCGAATACGGCGACATGGTTGCCATGGGCGTTCTCGACCCGACCAAGGTCACCCGTACCGCTCTGCAGAACGCTGCCAGCGTGGCCGGTCTGATCCTTACGACCGACTGCATGGTCGCCGACATCCCTGAAGACAAGCCGGCTGTGCCCCCGATGGGCGGCATGGGCGGCATGGACGGCATGATGTAATTCATCGCCTGACCGCTTAAGTCTTTAAGGCATTGAGCCGCTTGCTGTAAAGCAAGCGGCTCTTCTTTTAGGTTCACGTCTTAGATTCGACGAAAAATCTCTAACATTCCGTTGTTTGTCGGTCGAGATAAAGACAACTTAAGATCATACATACGGGCATGTATGTATCACCATTCCTTTTTAACATCATTTTATACATACACTTAACATCAATGTCTTTATAATTTAGCATCATGATGCTAACCGTCTGTATCTTAGCTTCACTTTTCCGTCTGTTGATTCTTTGCCATGAACGCCGACAATCTCTCTTTCCCGCAATTTCCTTCCAGAGAATCGTTAACGATCGAATTCAAGAGTGATCCTAAAAGCGGACTGCCGGACAAGGTTGTGGTTGAGACCGTCGTTGGACTGGCAAACGCTGAAGGAGGAACGCTTTACGTCGGCATCAATGATGACGGCATCGTGTCGGGTGTACGAACACCCAGGTGGCGGGATCCGGACCTTGCCGCCGCATACATTGCTTCGCACACCATTCCACCTGTAGCAGTCGTAGCGGAACTCGTCGAGGCTGGCGAAGGTCTCGAAGTACTAGTAATCGAAGTTTCGAAAGCCACGGGTATCGTTGCGACCAACGACGGCAAAGTTCTCAAACGCCGGCTGAAGATCGATAAGACACCTGAAACCTCCCCACTCTTTCCACAGGAGTTCATTTCGCGTCTCTCAGAAATCGGACGCTGCGACTACTCATCCATGATCCTGCCGAATACTTCGTACGCCGACCTGGACAACGATGAACGCCGGCGATTGAGGAGCTTCATTCGCGACAACCGAGGAGACAGCACTCTGCTCGAACTTGAGGATGAAGACCTCGACAAAGCTCTGGGGTTCGTACAAGAAACGCCGCACGGTTTGTTGCCGACGGTCGCAGGTCTCCTTCTCATCGGGAAAAAAACAAGTATCCGACGACTAGTTCCCGGCGCCGGAGCCGTCTTTCAGCACCTCAGCGGAACAGAAGTACTAGCAAACGAAGAAATCGAACTGCCGCTGCTCCGAAGCTTTGACGCTCTTCTTGATCGGTTCCGAGCCCGCAATACGGAAGTCGAAATCACGCAGGATCTCGTTCGCATTGCAATTCCAACCTTTTCCGAGCGAGCCTTTCGAGAAGCATTGGTCAACGCCTTTTGTCACCGTGACTACACCATCTTCAATCGTGTCTCCGTCCGTTTCACGGACGATGGCCTGGAAATCAACAGTCCAGGCGGCTTTGTTTCCGGCGTTGATCTCAACAACCTGCTCACTGTTGAACCGCATCCGCGAAATGCGCTGTTAGCGGACATTTTCAAGCGATTGGGACTTGCCGAGCGTACAGGACGAGGAATTGATCTGATTTTTGAAGGCAGTCTTGTCTACGGACGTCCGTCACCAGACTATTCCGAATCCAATGAAGAAAGCGTGCGTGTTTTTTTCCCAAAGTGCGAGGCCGACATCAATTTCTTCAGACTCATCCTCGATTACCAAAAGCGAACCGGCAAACCGATCTCAATACAGAGTTTGATGGTGCTGACATCTGTACTCTTTTCCAAGCGGCTCACTTTCGAAGGCATTGTCGCAGCAACAAAACTGCCTGCCAACCGGCTCAAACGGCACGTCGAAACACTTGTCGAAGACGGTCTTCTTGAATGCAAAGGAAGTGGATCCGATCGCGATTTCATCTTGAGCTCAAAGTTTTATAAAGCACAGAATTGCGAAATTGAGATGGTCCGCCAATCGGGTATTGACTTCGTAAGAAACGATGAACTTGTCATGCAGCTTGCCCGAGAAAAAGGTTGCATCACACGAGCCGATGTAATGCAAATTCTCGGTCTCGAAGCCCAGCCAGCTTATCGACTATTACGCAAATTAACAGACCAAGGGCGGCTAATACGAGAAGGCGACAGGCGCACAAGCACGTACCGAGCAGCTACGTAAAAATAATTCCGCTCTCTATCCGCGAGGCTGCAACACATAAAGCTTGTCGTTTTCACGCACCTTCTCGGGAACCTTGATCGTCACGGCCGTTCCTTTGGTCGCGTGATTCACCGGTCCGTTGTCGTCAAAAATTTCATCGGCCACAAACTCCACCGCGCCCGTTGTGGGGCCGGTGACAAGCAGTCGAGTACCTATGTCGAAGCCGTCAGCCTGCACCAGAAATTGCGCCACCGACGCCTTGTTGAAGAAGTTGATGCACTTGCCGGCAAAACGTTTGGTGATTGTGGCTTGCGAACCGTATCCGGAGGCAAGCTCCGGCGTTTGCGCTCCCAGGTACCATCCGTCCCAATAGCCGCGATTGAAAACCTCGGCGAGTTTCTCATCCCAACGGGCCAGCTTGTCGGCCGTAAAGTCGCCGTCAAGCACCGCCTGCAGGGCCTGGCTGTAGCACTGCACGGTCGTGCGCACATATTCGGGCGAGCGTGCGCGTCCTTCGATTTTGAAAATGCGCGCGCCGCTTTGAACCATCTTGTCGAAAAAGCCGATTGTTTTGAGGTCCTTCGGGCTCATGACGTACTGAGGATCAATCTGCAGCTCAATGTCGCGCTCGGCGTCCTTGATGTAGTACTTGCGACGGCACGACTGCAAGCACTGCCCGCGGTTGGCACTTTTTCCGCGCGTGTGCAGACTCATGAAACAGCGTCCGCTTTGTGCGATGCAGAGCGCTCCGTGACAGAAAATCTCAATTTTGATGCGCTTGCCCGAAGGACCGCAGATATTTTGCTCGTCGATGGCTCTTGTGATTGCTGCGGTTTGCTCAAGCGTCAATTCACGAGCAAGAACAGCGACATCAGCGAAGTGCGCATAAAACTTCAGCGCTTCAACATTGGCGATGTTGAGCTGCGTAGAAAGATGCACGGGAATACCCACTTCGTGCGCAAGCATCATCGCCGCCACATCCGAGCAGATGACCGCATCAATGCCCGCTTTCTTGGCGGCAAGCATCGTTTGACGAGCCGCTGAAAGATCCTCGTCGTAGAGCACGGCATTGACCGTCAGTCGCGTTTTCAAATCGTGATCTTTTGCAAATGCGGCGATCTCAGGTAAATCGGCTTCGCCAAAGGCGCCGGTTGCCAGACTGCGCATATCAAGCGCCCCCAGCCCGAAATACACGGCGTCGGCACCTGCCGCAGCGGCAGCCGCCATCGCCTCACGGGAACCAGCCGGGGCCAAAATCTCAAACTCTTTTCTGTCGTTTCGCATCACTGTCGTTATTCCGTTCGCTTCAGGTGACGGTCAAAGAAGTTCACCACACGGGAGATCACACCGGGCTGGTACCACGGCAAATCGCCGTGTTCGGCTCCGCGCACGAGGACGTATTCGGCCTCTACCTTCTTGTTCTGGAGCGCTTCAAACATTTTTTTGCTCTGCAAGGGACTCACCACCTTGTCGCCCGATCCGTGCATCAGCAAAAACGGCGGCTCCGTTCCGTCGACATGACCAATGGGACTTGCCGCCTTCGCCTTTTGGGGATCGGCATTTACGGAAGCGCCGGCAAAATCCTTAAAGGCCGGCCCGTTGAGAAGCAATGCTTCCGTCACAGCAGCAGACGCATGCACGTTCTCGTTGCCGAGCCCTTCCCCAATTGTCGTCAGATCGGAAATGCCGTAGATCGATACCACCGCCTGCACGTCGGACGAAACCTCCTTAAAGTCGCCCACGTCCCAGTTTTTTTCGCCGTTGGTGGCACCAGCCATCTGTACGACGTAGCCGCCGGCGGAGTCACCAAGCAGCCCAATGCGATTGGCGTCCACTCCGAATTCTGAGGCATGCGCGCGCATCCAGCGCACCGCCGCCTTGGCGTCTTCAAGCAATGCCGGGAATTTATTGGGTACGGCACGATACTCGCAGGCCGCAACAACATATCCGGCACAAGCCAATGCATAGCGCATTTCCAAGAACTTCTCGTGATCGGCTGAAGTAAACCCGCCTCCCGGGAAATAAAGCACTGCCGGTTTCTTTTCTTTCGTACGCGGAACAAAAAGCGTCATCTTGAGACCGCGCACACTCCGGCCTCTTTCAAAAACCTGGCTGTAGACAACGCCGGAAATCGCGTCGATTCGCCCCTGGACAACGGGCACGTCAACGACCTGTGCTTCAGGACTTTGTCCCATCAAATCCTGGGCTGTTGCTGTCGTGACCAAAAGGCTTGCCGCAGCAAGGACCGCGAGCTCTTTTCTCATGTTTGTTTCTCCCAAAAATCCTGTGCAACTATAAGGCAAATGGTGTCAGTGTTTGCCCAAACGTCTCGTCTTTGCCTGTTGCCAACCACTCGCTCTAGCGGTCGCGGTAAGATCTAGTTTTAAGAAAACCGGTTTTTACGAAAGGCATTTTCTGCCTTTCTTTTTGTGAAGGAAAACGCAACGTCATGTTCATCGAAAAACTCAACAAGCGAATCGACGCCGTTGACTCCATGCTCTGCGTGGGACTTGATCCCGATCTCAAACGTTTGCCCGCGCATCTGACCAAAGACGCCGAAGGTGTTCTGCAGTTCTGCTGTGCCATCGTGGACGCCACCGCACCGTTCGTCTGCGCCTTCAAGCCTCAGATCGCTTACTTCGCAGGCGAAGGTCTGGAAAAAACGCTTGAACAGGTCATTGCATACATTCACGAAAAGCACCCCGACATTGCCGTCATTCTCGACGCCAAGCGCGGCGACATCGGTTCCACGGCAAAGCAATACGCCAAGGAAGCCTTCGTGCGCTACCAAGCCGACGCCGTAACGCTTTCGCCCTATATGGGTTTTGATACTGTCGAACCCTATTTCGAATACGAAGGCCGCGGCGTGATTCTGCTGTGCCGCACGTCCAACCCGGGCGGCGCCGACATTGAGGAGCTCGTCACCAAAGACGGCGACATGGTCTATGAGCGCGTTGCCAAGATGGCTTCGGGGCCCTGGAATGTCAACGGTCAAGTGGGGCTGGTCGTGGGTGCCACGCAGCCTGCGGAAATCGCACGCGTACGTGAACTTGCGCCTGAAACGCCTCTGCTTGTGCCCGGCATCGGCGCACAGGGCGGCGACGTCAACGCCGCCGTAGCTGCCGGTTTGGACGCGCACGGCCGCGGCATGATCATCAATTCGAGCCGCGCCGTCATCTTTGCCGGTAACGGCGAAGACTTCGCTCAGGCCGCTGCCAAGGCCGCTGAGGCGACCATGATTGCCATCCGCGAAGCCAAGAAAAAAGCTTTGAGCTGATTTCCATCATTTGGGAGAACAAAAATGCAAAACTTCAAGCCGGTGGAACTGGAGGATGTTTATCGTCTCTTTAATTTGGGCGCCACCTCATTGGTGTCGGCTGCCGATGGAAACGATGTCGACGTCATGCCCGCCACTTGGGTGTGCCCGCTCAACACCACGCCCGCCCTGTCGACCGCGGTGATCGACTCGGTTCACTACACGCGTAAACTCATTGACAAGACTGGCTACTTCATGTTGTCCCTGCCGTCGTTGGAAATTGCCCGCGAAACGCTTTACCTGGGTTCGGTGAGCAAGTTCGATGAAGTCGACAAGATTGAAAAAAGCGGCGCTAAGCTTTTCAAGTTCGAAGGTTGCGACATCCCCACCGTCGAAGGAGTACTCTGTGCTGTGCTTTTCAAAGTGATTCCGAACGAATACAACGAGAAAAAGCACGACCTCTTTATCGGCGAAGCCGTAGCGGCCTGGGCTGATTCCCGCGTCTTCTCCGAGGGACACTGGCACTTCCCGGAAGGTGACGACAGTTGCCGTACGCTTCACTACGTCGCCGGCGGCCATTTCCTTACGATCGGCAACGCCCACGACGTCACACTCTGATCGTTTCGTTCTTACCCATAAAAAACGCGCACAGGCTCTGAAGTTTGTGCGCGTGTTTTATGTGCGTGTTTCTTAGTCAGCGTTGTCCTTGCCTGCCGACCAACCGGTGAGGCGCACGCGCATCTTCCAAAGAAAGAGCGCTGCCACCAGAATGAAGATGGCGCCTGCGTACATCATCTGGTGCAGCGCGTTGTGATCCGAACTCACAACCATATAGCGCCCCATGGCCACGATGGCAATGGCAATCGGCATTGCGATAGCAAGTTCGTGGTGACTGTGAAGCGCCGCGCGCGCCATCACCATCACTTCGGTATAAAGAAAGAGCAAGAGCAGGTCGCCCAAGGCGATCGTATCGGCCGTCACCATACGCCAGAGCTCAGTCCCGAAGCCGACAATAGCCGCAATGGCAATGGCGCTCAGGCCCAGAAACTGGCACACGTTGAAAAGCCTATCGAAAGCGCCGAGCGCCGCAGAGGATTCTTTTTTTGTTTTTGTCAGAGGTTCCATTCCATCAAATCTCGAAACGAGTCATCGGAATCTGCATTGTGGCACACGTCGTCATTGTTCCCGAGAGCGGTCAGACAAATCTGTTGTTAGCACTTGTCACCGAGTGCTTTGCACAGCAATTGCAGCGCATAGCGAATACTTTGACGCCGTACAGCGTCGCGGCTACCCTCAAACTGCATACGGGAGGTTTGCACCGTGGCCTTGCCGTCTGTCTTCAATGCCACGCCAAAACACACCGTCCCCACGGGCTTGCCTGGCACAGCGCCGCCTGGCCCCGCAATCCCAGTAATGGACACGGAAAGTTGTGCGCCGGAATGTTCCAGAGCGCCGCAGGCCATCTCTCGGGCCGTCTCGCAACTGACGGCACCAAACGCGGCAAGCGTTTCGGCCTTCACTCCAAGCATCTCTTCTTTAGCACGGTTCGTATACGTGATAAAGCCGCGTTCGTACCACTCGCTTGATCCGGGAACGGCTGTGATTTCAAAGCCGAGACCGCCCGCCGTGCAACTCTCAGCCGTTGCCACGGTCACACCGCGCCGCTTGGCTTTCTGGCCGAGCTCAAGCGCCAGTTCATATGAATCCATCAGAAGACCCCGAGAAAAAGGTTGGCACCGGGAAACAGTCGATTGCAGAGCATATCAATTCCCACCAAAACCACTGCAGCCCAGACGCCCGCCAACAAATCGTCGAGCATGATCCCCCAGCCGTTATGGATGTGACGATCCACCCAACTTGCCGGAGGCAGCTTCACGATGTCAAAAAGTCGAAACGCGAGAAAAGCAGCGCACCAAGCAATACCGTTTTGCGGCAACATCAGGCACACCAACCAAACCGCAACCACCTCGTCGACAACCACGCAACCGGCATCCTGTACGCCGAGATCGCGGCAGGTTTTCTCTGCAGCCAACGCCCCGAGCACAAAAAGAACCGCAATACATACTGAGAGCGTCTTCCAGCTTAAAAACTGCACCAAAACCGCCCAGACGAGCACGCCGGCAAGCGTTCCCCACGTACCCGGCCCCGGTCTCAGACAGCCTGCACCGAAAAAGAGCGCCACTGCGTGCGCCGGGTGCGAGAAGGCAAACTTCAACCCGGGGCGCACGTTGTAGGCAGGATTGTCCGCACTGTATTTCTCTGACAACATCGGCAAAAGCTCTTCGTTTTCAATCAGCACTTTGCGCAAAATGATCGAATCCCTGTACCGGCAAGAAAAGCGGTCGACCAGAGGCATCACGAATTGCAAGCGGCGCTCCGCTCGGTTTCTTTTCGACAATTCGGCCGATGCGGGTTACGGGTGTGAGCGCGGAAATCGAAGCCTGTTCAATCAAACCGCGCTTATCAGCCGGTGCCGTGAAGACAAGTTCGTAATCGTCGCCGCCGCTCATGGCCGCTTCGACTTGCTGCTCCTGCGACAGTGCCGCCAAGGCCGGGTGCTTGGGCACAGCGTCCCACAGCACATCAGCGTCCACGCCGCTTCGCTCCAGAATATGCCCCAAGTCTTGCGCCAAGCCGTCGGAAATATCCGCACAGGCCGTCGCCGAACTCAGAAGCGCGGTCCCGAGTGCATTACGGGGATTCGGTCGATCCATGGCAAGTGCCGCTGCCGGGAAAACGCGTGCGTCGAGAGTGAGTTTGCCCCAGCGATGCATCAGTGCCGCCCAGGCCCCGCCCACACAGCCGGACACCCAAATATCGTCACCGGGGCGAGCTCCAGATCGAGTAAGACCCATGCTTTGCGGCAACTCGCCCATCGCTGTGATCGAAATCGTCACCGGAGCATGAATATCCCCAACCTTAGCCGTTCGCGTCGTGTCCCCTCCGAGCAGCGGACAACCCGCCTGTCGAGACAGTTCCGTCATGCCTTTGGTGAAGCCCGCTAACCAGGCATCATCTCGTGCAGGCAGTCCAATCGTGAGAAAAAACGCACGCGGAATAGCGCCGGCGGCCGCCAAATCCGACAAATTCACGGCCAGAGCCTTGTAGCCGATGTCTTCCGGTCGCTGCGTGGGAAGAAAATGCGTGCCAATGGCCATCATATCGGCCGTCACGGCAATGCGACCTGCCGGCATGTCGATAATGGCGCAATCGTCGCCTACGCCCTTGCTTTCCCAGGCGCCGAAGTTTTCATGCGTAAAAAAGCGCTCGATAATCTGAAATTCGCCGTTTTGAGCCATAGGATTCTTTCAACCTCCTGTTGTCCGACAACAAAGCCTATTTTGGCGAAAAAAACAAAAAAGGCACGGCCGAAAGAGAAACTTTCTCTCTCAAAGCCGCACCTTTTGCGGTGTGCTGTTTTCGACAGCCTCAGCCTTAAGCCTCGTGTTCAGCGGGACGCAGTTCGCTTGCGACCTTGTCAAGCACGCCGTTGACGAGCTTATAGCCTCGATCGGCACCGAAGACTTTGCACAATTCCACCGCTTCGTTAATCACGACGCGATAGGGAATCTGCGGGCAATTCTTCATTTCCCACGTACCGATCATCAGACAGGCGCGCTCCACCACAGACAAACGTTGCGGGTCGCGGTCAAGATGACGAGAGAGCGTCTCGAGAAGCTCTCCCTTGCCCTTGATCACTCCGTCAAGGATGTCACGGTAAAACTCCTGATCGCAGTGATCGAAGTCTTCCGAGCTGAGATCGCATCCGGCAACAGGGCTGCCTTCATCGGTGATAACACTGAGCAGATTAGCGTCAATTGCCGCAAAATCAGCCGATTCATTGATCAGCGACTCGTACACACCCAAGAGCGCAAACTCACGGGCTTTGCGACGAGGCCCCAGGCTCAAGCGAGACCGCAAATTAGCACTTTCCGTCATGTTTTTCGATGTCGTCCGCCAGGATCTCGTCGTCGTCATCGCCGAACTTTTCCCAATCGGAGCTATAGAAGTTTTCGTAAAGGCTCGTCTGCAAATTGACCATTTCAACGGCACAACGTGCGCAGTCCTTACCTTTCATGTGAGTACGAGCCTTGCACTGCTCATCGTCATAGGTCGTGAGGACACCGTTTGCAACCGGAATGTCGTATTCACGGCTCACGCGAGCAATTTCGGCAGAAGATGTGTCGGCCACGATTTCGAAGTGATAGGTTTCACCGCGAATCACGGCACCCAGAGCGATCAGAGCGTCAAACTCTTCACTTTCGGCCATCATTTGAAGCGCAAAAGGAATTTCCAGGGCGCCGGGAACCGACACCACGCTGATGCAATCTTCCTGAACGCCGAGCACCTTGAGCTCTTCAAGGCAAGCATCCAGTTCTTCTTTGCCGGCATACTCGTTAAAACGCGAAACAACAATGCCGATGTTCATTTCGGAGCCATCAAGCTCCCCTTTGAAGGTCTTCACGGTCATATCTGACTTTCCAGCCTCTGCAGTGGTTTGTTTGCGAATGCAAACAAAAATTCTTCAATAACAGGCGATTTTACCTTTCTCCGGAAAAAATCGCCGCGGAAACACCGTTTTTTAATAAAACGATTTCGGATTGCCGTTTGGTCAGAGCACAGAACAAACTCTTATACTTTGGCCCAACGACACTCTGAACTTCAAAAACAAACATGCCTTCGATTCCCGCCTGGGTCACCACCGGCCTGCTCATTTTTGCCGCACTCTACACGATCGTGCAGGCAGTGCGCCTCTATCTTCCCGTCTATTTCTGGACGTTCGATCGAAACGCAACACGCGGGCGCGCCATTTTAGCGGTTTGTGCAAAAGATACAAGCCCCAATGAAATTGCCCGCGCCGTCCCCGCCCAAGCTTGTCTGGCGCGCCTGCTCAAGGCTCAGGACCTAAACCCTGACGAAGAAGTCTGCAAAGCCGATTTCCGTCGCCGCGTTCTCTACTGCTTTGTCGCCTTCGGACTGACGCTCATTGCGCAGTTCAAGCCCGATTCTCCCGCCGTTTTGATGCCGCTCTCTCAAGCGCTTCTCTTGTGTGCCATCGGCATGATCATCGGAGCTGTCGCACGCTACCGTATTCTGCGCACGATGGATGTAGCCGAGGCAACGCTCAAGGATAAAGGACTCTGGAAAGAGCCTGAAGCCTAAAACGCCGCGGCAAACACGGGCGTTTGCACCGGGTTGCCCAAGCTTTGCGCAGCGGCCCACACCCAACTCGGGTTTTTAATCATTTCGCGTCCGATGCAAACGGCATCGGCATCCTGCGAGCGCAAGATCTCTTCGGCCTGAAGCGGCTCGACGATGCCGCCGCTCGTGAAAGTCACAATCCGAGCCTTCTCTTTGATGTGGTGCGCAAACAAGGTATGCGCCGCGGTGAGCGACGCCGGCGGCTGCTGTGCGGGATCAATGCCCCCCGAGGAAACGTCAACGGCACAAATATTGAGTGCGGCAAGCGCGCAGGCCAGGGACAAAGCCTGTTCCTCGCCGGCTCCGTTTTGCATCCAGTCGCAAGCCGAAAGACGAACCATGACGTCAAGCTCGGGGGCCCCCCTTTGAACGGCCTTGACAACCTCCAGCGCAAAGCGCTGCCGGTTTTGAAGCGAGCCGCCCCAGTTATCTGTGCGACGATTGGTCACAGGCGAGAGGAACTGGTGAACGAGGTAGCCGTGTGCGGCATGGATCTGGATGCCGTCAAAGCCCACACGGGCTGCGCGGTGCGCAGCCGCTTCAAAAGCTTGCAGCATCCGGTCAATATCGGCTTCGGTCATCTCACGAGGCATCGGCGCCTGCGGCGTATAGGCAACGGCCGAAGGCGCCATCAACGCAAAGCCGCCCTCCTCGGGTAACAGTGTCCCATGCCCCGTTTTGGGATCTTTGCGACTGCCTTTGCGACCGCAATGCGAAAGCTGAAGGAAGAACTTGGTATCGGCAGGAGCCACGGCACGGCAAGCCTTGAGAAGCCTTTTGAAAAATCGCTCCTGCTCGTCGTTGTAAAGCCCCAGACATCGCGTGGTGATACGTCCGTCGGCACGAACAGCCGTTGCCTCAATGACCACCAATCCCGCTCCGGAAGCGGCAAGCTTCTCGTAGTGCGCGATGAGTTCGTCACTGCCCACTCCTTCACGAGCCAGACAGCAACACATCGGAGGCACGCAAATGCGGTTAGGCAGCGTCTGCGCCCCCATCTTTAAAGGCGTAAAAAGCAACGCCATCGAATACCCTTCCTTTCGCGCCGCTTTCGATCAGAACAGATCGTCGCCTTCGTCTTCACGAAGCTTGATCATGCGCTCGACATAGCGCGCGATCGTATCAATTTCCAAATTGACCCAATCCTGTGCCTTGAGGTGCTTGAGCGTCGTCACTTCAACGGTATGAGGAATGAGATTGATGCTGATGAGCGCCCCCATGGCCGTGTCTTCGACTTCGTTGACGGTAAGCGACACACCGTTGACCGCCACCGACCCCTTGTAGGCCAAGTAGGGCGAAAGCTTCAAGGGAGCGCGAATCACGAGCTTGTAGCTTTCAGCGATCTTGGTCATGGATTCGACCTGACCCACGCCGTCAACGTGCCCGCTCACCAGATGGCCGTCGACGCGATCGCCCAGACGCATTGCCTTTTCAAGGTTGACTTCACCGAAAGTATCCAGCCCGCAGGTCTTGGAAAGACTCTCGGCGCTCACGTCAATCTGAAAAGCCTTCCCTTCGATGTTGACAACCGTCATGCAGGCACCGTTAACAGCAATCGAGTCGCCCACGCGCACTTCTTCGAGATGAAAATCCTCGGGCGTAACAATCGTCAGACGAACGCCGTTGCCAAGCTTTTCGGGTTCACGCACCTTGCCGATGGCCTGAATAATTCCGGTAAACATATTTTCTTTTTTTCCTAAAAAGCGGCACTCCGTTGTCGGGGCCTGCCGCAGTTGCAGTTAATTTTTTCTGAGTACGACCTCAAGATCGTCGCCGACTTTTTCCACGCTCACAAACTTTCCGCGCAGCACCTCACTCATTTGCTTGAAGGGGCCGAGCTTGGCAAAGGGCATCCCATCACCCATCACAGCCGGAGCCAGATAGCAAACGATCTCATCGACCAAATCTTCCCGCAGAAGAGCTCCCGAAAGAGTGGCTCCCGCCTCGACATGCAGTTCATTGATTTCGGCTGCTCCGATCTGACGTATGACCTCTTCCAAATCCAGCTCGTCGTTGCCGCCGACGCACTTGACGATCGCACCTGCGGCCCGCAGGGCTTCAACGCGCGACTGAGGCGCTTTCCGGCTGACAAAAATCGTCGTGGGCTGACCTTGAAAGATGTTAAAGGTCACCGGCGTCAGTGCCTGACTGTCAGCCACAAATTTGACCGGACTCGGCAATTTTTCTTCGCGTACGCTCATCTGAGGATTGTCCGCAAGAATCGTACCAATGCCGGTGAGAATCCCCTGTGCGCGCGCCCTCCAAAGGCGGCCGCGACGTCGAGCCTCTTCACTCGTGATCCAACGGCTTGCACCGTTAAATAACGCCGTGCGTCCGTCAAGTGTCACAGCCGTCTTAAGGCGAACCCAGGGCTTGCCCGTCTTCATGCGGGTAAAGAAACCAATATTGGATTCGTAGGCTTCATCGCGACACACGCCGCAGTCAACCGAAATGCCCGCCTGCCGCAACATCTCGATGCCCTTGCCGGCAACCTGCGGGTTGGGATCCTCAATTGCTGCGACCACGCGACCGGCTCGCTCCTCAATGAGACGTGCCGCACAAGGCGGCGTTCGTCCGTAGTGCGAACAGGGTTCAAGCGTCACGTAATAGGTTGCGCCGGCGATGTCAACACCGGCCTCCTTGGCATTCATGATCGCATCAATTTCAGCGTGCTGAGAGCCCGGAGCATGGGTATAACCCCGAGACACGATCTGACCGTCCTTGACGATCACACAGCCGACAGCCGGGTTGGGAGGGGCGATGTAACGCCCTTTGCGCGCCTCTTCGAGAGCGGCGCGCATAAAAATCTCATCGCTCGTATCGGTCATTTTGCTTCGTTTTTGTCGATTTCCATATCACGCATCAATCGCTTGAAAGCTTCAGGGTCTTCCACATTGAAGTAGACGCTCGCAAAACGAACATAGGCGACCTTGTCGAGCCGCTTAAGTTCCTCAAGCACAAATTCGCCCACCTTTTCGCTTTTGACCTCCCGCTCGCCAAGACTGCGAAGACGCTGCTCGATGAGCGTAATGGCTCCCTCAATCTGCTCGTCGCTCACCAAACGCTTGCGCAGAGCAAGACGCATAGATCCGCGAACCTTGTCGCGATCGTATTCGCGGCGCACGCCGGTTCGCTTGATGATGGCCGGCATATTGATTTCCACACGCTCAAACGTTGTGAAACGCTTGCCGCAATGGCTGCACTGACGCCGACGACGAATAGAGAAACCATCTTCGCTTGCGCGAGAGTCCACCACCGCCGTGTCCTTAGACTTGCAAAACGGGCAACGCATCTTGAAAACTCCTGGAAAACGCCCGAAAACAGCTTAGGGTCGATAGACGGGGAACATTGCCGTGAGCTGATCGACTTCGGTACGCACGCGCTCGAGCACCTGCGCGTCCTCAGGAGCTGACAACAGGTCGGCGATAAGATTACCCACCTTGCGCGTTTCTTCTTCCTTAAAGCCTCGCGTGGTCATGGCAGGTGTGCCCAGCCGAATGCCCGAGGTTACAAACGGCGTTTGAGGATCGTTGTGAATCGCGTTCTTGTTAACGGTGATGTGCGCCGCTCCCAAAAGCGCTTCGGCAGCCTTTCCGGTCAAATTCATCGGACGAAGATCAACGAGCATCACGTGGCTTTGCGTGCCGCCCGAAACAATTCGAAGACCACGTTCCATAAGCGTCTTGGCTAGAACTTCGGCATTCTTGATCACTTGCTGACCGTATGCCTTGAATTCAGGCTTCAGTGCTTCACCAAGCGCCACCGCCTTGCCCGCAATCACATGCATGAGCGGGCCGCCCTGCGTGCCCGGGAACACAGCCGAGTTGATCTTCTTTTCAAGATCGGGGCGGCAGAAAATAATGCCGCCGCGCGGGCCGCGCAAACTTTTGTGCGTCGTCGTAGTCACCACGTCGGCGTACCCGAACGGACTCGGATAAACACCCGCGGCCACAAGACCCGCGTAGTGCGCGATGTCGGTCATCAAAATGGCACCCACCGAGTGCGCGATATCCGCAAAGCGCTTGAAGTCAATATGCAGCGAATAAGCCGAAGCTCCGGCAATGATCAGCTTGGGCTGATGTTCCTTGGCAAGACGCTCGACTTCGTCATAGTCAATAGCCTCGGTGTCATCGCGAACGCCGTAACTCACAATGTTGAAATAACGGCCGGAAAAGTTCAGATGCATGCCGTGAGTCAGGTGACCGCCATCGGCCAGACTCATTCCCATCACGGTATCGCCCGGATTCAAAAGTCCGAAAAGAACAGCTTCGTTGGCCTGAGCGCCGGAGTGCGGCTGGACATTGACGGCCATCTCAACGCCTGCCGGCTCGCAAAAGAGCTTCTTGGCGCGTTCAATGGCAATACGCTCCACCTCGTCAACATACTGGCAGCCGCCGTAATAGCGCTTTCCCGGATAACCTTCGGCGTACTTGTTCGTCAAAAGCGAACCTTGAGCCTGCATCACTGCCGGAGACGTGTAGTTTTCGCTCGCAATCAGCTCAATGTGCTGTTCCTGACGATCCGACTCGGCCTGAATAAATTTCCAGACTTCGCTGTCGCAAACTGCGATGGTGTTGGAGTGGCGAAACATGTCCTAGGACTCCTTAAAAGTTGGGCGCGCTTGTTCGTCCCGGCAAAGTTTTCCCCGAAAGGACGGCGCAATTTTTACAAAAGACTGTGTCGCAATTATCGCCTATGGCGTCGTCAAAAGAGACAACAAAAAAGCCGGCTCCGTCAAAGCACCGTTTTTTCTAAAAAACGATTCCGACAAGCCGGCCTCCCTCAGCCATACCAATGCGCACTGATACCAAGACTCTCTACACGTGCGGCGATTTGCGCAAGCGTTTCGACGGGAGCCTTTTTGAGGCCCACCACCGGCGTTTCACGTGCCAGGGTGTAGATGTCGACCCCCTCAGGACGGATCTGCGACAAAGCCTCGAGCCATGGTCCCACATACTTTTCAGTCGTGTTGTCGACGCTTTGCCCGGCAAAGGAACCTTGCATGAACATCGTCTGAACAACACAACGGCCACGGAGAGCCTTGATGCGTTCGATCACCTCTTTGACGTCGTAACGCGCGTTGGGCCGATCCACCAACCGAATGTAATCAGCATCGACCGTATCGAGTTTCAGACACGGGCGATCAATCAGACGAACGGCCTCAAAGACATCGTCGCGGTTCAGGTGCGTGGCGTTGGTGAGCAGACACACCTTGGCTTGCGGGCAGTATTTGTCTCGCAACGCCAGCGTATCGCGTACGATATTGAGAAATTCCGGGTGCGAGGTCGGTTCGCCGTTACCCGAATACGTAATCGCTTCGGGCAGATCGTCAGCTTCACTCATCGCAATAAGCCGCGCCTCAAGCGCTTCGCGCACAGCCTCGCGCGAGGGCATTTTGAGTTTGGGACGACGCTCGTCATTGAGACCGCATTCACAGTAAATACAGTCAAAGCTGCAGATCTTGCCGTCTGCTGGCGACAAGTTGACTCCCAGGCTCTTACCCAGACGCCGACTGCGAACGGGCCCGAAAACGGGCCCGGGATAAATGACGGTACTCATCAGTTTTCGATGGCGCTCGCCACAACGCCATGCATAGCAGCCCACGTCCAGGGCGTCTGCAACCATTCGAGAACCAACTTTTCGTGCTCGTCATCAATCACACCCATTTCCTTGGCCTTTCGTACCACCTTTTCAAAGGCGATCACGTCGTAGGTGTCGATGCCTTCCTGCTTAAAGAGTCGCTGCGTTTCGGGAATCGCGTAATTGGTAATCGACATCACCTGCGTCACCTGTGCACCTTCCCCGCGCAAGGCACGGATAGCGTCAAGGCAGCTCAAGCCGGTTGAGATGTGATCTTCCAGAAGCAAAACGCGCATACCCTTGACATCACCGCCTTCAATGCGGGAGTGGTTGCCGTAGGTCTTGGCCTTCTGGCGCACCATGATGGCGGGCAAACCGAGACGATAGGCAAGTGCTGCGGCATGCATGGAACCGGCGGCTTCGACGCCCGCGACAATATCGAATTCCAGATCGTATTCTTCAACGCGACTTGCCATCGTTTCGACGATATCGCGCCAAGCTTCCGGATGCGAGAAAAGTTTGCGGTTGTCGACGTACACAGGCGAAATCAGGCCGGATTTCAAGCGCATCGGCGCATCTGCCAGAAATTCCACCGCCTGCGCACGAATCAGGCGCTCAGCCATGATGTCTTCGGCAATGCTGCTGGTGTAGCTGGGCTTAAATTTCATGATGCTTTCCCCTTTTACTCAATGCCGAGAACCTTGCGGCCGTTGACAGTGGCGATATTGACAAGCTGTTCGAAATCATCGAAGCGGCAGCCAGTGGCAAGCAACTGCAGTTCATGCCACATATCGCCCGCACTCCACGGGACCATGGCGTCGCACACGTTGTCGGTACCAAGCGCCACCGTAACGCCGGCGGGAACAAGTTCATCAACGGGCGTCATAGAGTTGTGCATCGGACCGATCATTTCCGTACGGGCCGTGTCAATCCAGGCCGTCGGGCAGCAGACCATCATCACACCGGCTTCCTTGAGAAGCGTGTAGAGACGCTGACGATACATGCGGGAGTGCGCACCGATCGAAATTCCGTGAATGGCAACCACACGACCGCGCATATCATGTTCGATCGCCTTGTGCGCAAGCATTTCGGTTTCGTATTCGCTGGAGAGATTGAACTGATCGACGTGCACATGCACCATCTTATTCTGCGCTTTAGCGGTCCCAAGCAGAATGTCAAAGGCTTCGGCCGCACGACCGAAGTCGCGCTCATCGCGTTTGGGCAATCCGCCGATGATATCCACCATCTCGGCGCCGATATCAAACCATTTACGCGCTTCAGGATCAATCACACCCTTGAGAGTCTGGTTGGCAAACTTTACCGTGATCTGATCGGCGTAGTGCTCACGAGCGCGAAGGCCGGCCCTGATGGCGCGATCTTCAGTCTGCGGATCAATGTCCACGAACGTAGCACAGGCCGTGCAGCCCTGCTCGATCATCAGTTCAAAGAACATGGAAAAACGCCGATAGAAATCTTCTTCCGTCGATTCGCTCTTTAAACGATCCAGTGCATCCCACTTCTGCTGCAAAGAGTGCGTGCGGCGCATCTCGAGAATTTCGGGAGACAACGTAAACGCACGGTCTGCGTGAGCGTGCGTGTTCACCCAACCGCCGGCCTTCTTAATTGCCGGCTCGATCATATCGCGTACGGTTCGCGGCGCGTTTTCATCAAAAGACATGAAGGGTTCTCCTAGCGAAAAGGCACGAGCATCCGTTGTCTGTCACCATCGAGCTCAGACAGCGGCGCTGCGCGCCTGCAAATCTAGGTTAATTTAACTAGGTCGCGCGCTTGTGTCAACCATGTTGCTACGCGCGAATCACGAAACTGAAAATTTAGTATTGTGTCTTATTCCACAATTGTGAGTTTCACCTGCGGATCCTGCACTTTGAGGCGATCGGCAATGCACTTGCTCACCCATGCACGCTTCAGGTCGGCGTCCAAAATAAATACGCCCAAATCCTTTTGTTCGGCCATCTTCTTGACGGCTTTTTCAACGCCCATCGCAAAAAGCGCCGTGCACCAGCCGTCGGCCCGTGCGCCATCCTTGTCGACAATCGTGACGCTGGCAATGTCGGTGGCAACAGGCATCCCCGTCTCAGGACTCAAAATGTGCCCATAAGACTTGCCGTCCTTCTCAATTTTGCGCTCATACGCACCCGAGGTGATCACCGATTCGTCAAAGGCTTTGACGACGGCAAAAATTTGACCCCGTTCTTTGTCGGGGCGCTGGATGCCGACATTCCAAGGGCGTCCGGCAGGAGACTTGCCGAGCAAAGCTACATTGCCGCCCAGATCAAGAAGCACATTGGTGGCACCGACCGCCTTTAAGTCCTGAGTAAGCGCCGTTCCGATCCAACCTTTGGCGATAGCGCCCAAATCAATGCTCTGCCCTTTGCCGATTCGCATACGGCAGACATTGTTTTCCCGCTTGGTTTCGATCTTGGTGTAGTCGACCTTTTCAAGAGCCGCCTCAATGTCACGGCGCTCAGGAACCTGATTGCCGCCGAAGCCGATTTTCCACACATTGACCAAAGTGCCGATCGTGGGTTCAAACGCTCTGTCGGAAGCCTCGGCAATTGTCTTGGCTTTTTCCGTCAGCTCGGCAATGCGGCAGTCGACATCAACCCATTGACCCGAGCGTTTGTTCACCTCGTAAAGCGGCCCCTCACGGTGCACCGTAAAAAGCGTCTCATAGGCATCAATGCGATCCGACAGAAAGTCATCGAGCTTTTGCACCGCTTTGTCATCCGGAGAAATCAGACGAGCGGTGATCAGCGTTCCCATCGCCAGCCCCTGGTACTGCGTTTCGTAGAGCGTTTCGTGAGGATCGGCCGCCGAAACGGGGGCATTCAGCGCACTGGACAGAGCGACAGCTAACAAGACCGCACGAGCACGCATACAAAATCGAAAAGTCGTATCAATCAAAGCGGACATCCTTCAAATCAATCAAAATTGGTTGCAAAGTATGCGCACTATATATGGAAAAGGCCCGGTGCGGGATTTCCCCACTCCGAGCCTTTTTCGCATCACGCAATCGAACCGATTACTTGGCGGATTCGAGCGCCTTGTTCACAGCTTCGATGATGCCCTTGGAGGAATTGGACGCGCCCGTTACAGCAGCGACACCTTCCGTACCGTTCTTCTTGATGATTGCCTTGGACAACTTCTTCTGAGCGGCATTGAGCAGCATTTCGGTTTCGCCATGCTTGACAACCTTCACGGAAGTGATCTTGCCACCGGCAACAACGACTTCCACCTGGATCTTGCTGGCGTTACCGGTGCCTTCACCGGTATAGGTGCCGTCCTTGTAGGAAGCGGCCTGAGCACCTGCACACAGCAGAGCGGCAGATGCAGCAACAATCAATTGCTTGATCATTGGTTATGAACTCCTCTTGGTTCTTACAAAGTTAAAAGGTTAGTGCGCCTTGGCGTAAGCGGAAGCGCTGTTGCCAGCGATGCGGCCGAACACAATGATGTCAGCCTGAGCATTGCCGCCGAGGCGGTTGCCGCCGTGAACACCACCGGTCACTTCACCGGCTGCGAAGTAACCCGGAATCACCTTGCCGTCGACATTGATCACTTCAGCCTTCGTGTTGATCTTCACGCCGCCCATGGTGTGGTGCACAGCCGGGGTGACGAGAATAGCATAGTACGGAGCCTTGTTGAGCGGACGTTCCATCTTGGTGCGGCCGCAGCAGCTATCCTTGCCAGCAGCCTGATCCTTGGCGTACTGAGCCATCGTTGCCTTCAGGTTAGCAGCCGGAACACCCATGTTCTTGGCCACTTCGTCGAGATCCTTGCCCTGGATGACCATACCCGGCATCTTAATGTAGCCTTCGATAGCCTTCAGAGACTTGCGAACGTCATCGTCAAAGAACATGTAGGCGTGGCCGGTGGTCTGCTTCAGGATAGCGGCCGACACGGCATCACGCGTGTTGAGTTCGTCGAAGAAGCGCTTGCCTTCCTTGTTGATCAGCACAGCACCGTTGCCACGGACGGCTTCGGTCACCATCACGCCGGTCGTTTCAACAACAGTCGGGTGGGTCTGGATCTGGTCCATGTCAACAAAGGCAGCCTTGACCTTTTCGGAGAGCAGCAGGCCGTCGCCCGTGGCACCCGGATGGTTCGTCGTGGCAAAGCCCTTCAGACGCGGAATGATCTTGGAAACCATAGCGTTGTTGCCGGCAAAGCCGCCTGCTGCGTTCACAACAGCCTTGGAGTCGATTTCGTAGACCTTGCCGTCTTCGTCCTTAACCTTGACGCCGGCCACAGCACCGTTCTTGACAATCAGGTCGACAACCTGAGAGTCCGTGCGCAGATCAATCTTGCGGGCTTCAACAGCGTTATAGAGCGTCTTGACAACTTCAGGACCAACAGCGGCGCCGCCCGTCGGACGGTGGCAACGCTTGTTGGTGGCGCCGCCCATAAAGCCGACGTCGTTGAAGTTACCGCCGAGCTTGATCAGCCACTGAACAGCATCGTTGGAGTTTTCGCACAGAACCTTCACGAGTTCAGGATTGTTGCGGTTGTGGCCGCCCTTCATCGTGTCCTTGTACATCTGTTCGATGCTGTCCTTAATGCCGAGCTTTGCCTGCTGCGGCGTTTCAGCAGCGTTGATACCGCCGGTAGCGCGGATCGTGTTACCGCCGACCATCGGCATCTTTTCGATGATCACAACCTTCTTGACGCCGTTGTCGTGCGCCTGAACGGCAGCAGCCATACCGGCACCGCCTGCACCGATCACGACAATGTCAGCCTGTTCGGCAGCGTTGGCCATGCCGAAGGCGGCAGCGACTGCGGTTGCGATAAGAATCTTTTTCATGTTTGTTGTCTCCCCAACAAAGATTGTCGATTCCTATTTGAATCGATCTGTGGTTTTCTGAGCACGACCGCTTTCTCAACTTTTTGCGCGCAAGCTACCCGCCGGCGCAAAAAAGGCCGCACTCAACCTGAGCGATTATATGGAGAAACGTCAAAAGCACCCGTTCAAACTTTCGGATGTCCCTACCCGACATCTTTTTTGTTTGACTAAATACAAAACCATGAATTGGCCTTTACACAAACAAAAAAGCCTGTCCGACCTCCGAGCGTCGAATGACGACGAACGGGAGAATTCGGGCAGGCTCTTGTACCGCTGGGGAACGATTCTGTTACTTCGCGTTCTTGCCCCAACTGTCGCGCAGTCCGACGGCAAGATTGAGCACCGGATGTTCGGCGCTGTGATCCTTGATATCGGTTACGAAATAACCGATGCGCTCAAACTGATAGCGGGTTTCGGGAGCAGCTGCGGCCACGTTGGGCTCAACAAAGCCCTGGCTTACGAACTTGCTGTCACGGTTCAAAACGGTAAGGAAGTCTTCAGCCGAATCGGGCTGCGGCACCGTAAAGAGGCGATCGTACATTCGGAACTGTGCGGGAACGGCTGTTTTAGCATCGAGCCAGTGAATGGCAGCTTTCGTCTTTACGGAATCAGCGCCGGCCGTACCGCTCTTGGTTTCCGGCAGGTAGTCGGCATGCACGCACACGACGTTACCTTCGGCGTCCTTTTCAAAGGACGTGGGCACAATCACGTAACTGTTGCGCAGACGCACGGGCTTGGCGGGCGTACCGTCGGCCGGAATCGTCAGTCGGCGATAGCCCTTCGGAGGCACTTCGGCAAAGTCTTCCTGTTCGATCCAGAGTTCCCGGCTCATCGTCACCGTACGCGTTCCCATTTCGGGTTTTTGCGGGTGATTCGGGCACACAAGCTCTTCGCTCTTACCCTCCGGATAGTTGTCCAGAATGAGCTTTAACGGATGCACAACGCCGGCGCGCCGTTCGGCCGTGCTTTCCAGGTCCTCGCGAAGCGACTGCTCAAGCACGCTGTAGTCAATCCAACCGCCAGCCACGCGGCTCACGCCGCAGTTTTCGACAAACTTCTGCAATGCTGCGGCGGTGTAGCCGCGGCGACGCAGACCGACGAGGGTAGGCATACGAGGATCGTCCCAGCCGTCGACCAGACCCTGCTGAACGAGGGAAATAAGCTTGCGCTTGGAGAGCACCACATAGGTGAGACTCAGACGGTTGAATTCGTACTGATGCGAAAGCAGGAAGAAGTTGTTGCGCACCACCGACAACGCGCTCTGAAGCAGAGGCGTGAAGTTTTCGGTGTTCATCTGCAACAACGTAAAGAAACTCTTGCCTTCGGTGCCTTCGAGCGTCTCCGGACCACCCGTGGCAGACCAGCGGCCAAAGATCTCACGCATGGCCACTTCTGGTTCGCTCGGACCAAGCTTGTCAGCGGCGTTGAACGCAGCGCGGGCAAACGCCAGCGCGCGATCGTCTTTGCCGGCAGCCATGTCGGCGATGATTCTCTTGGCTTCTTCGTACTGAGGCGTACGAAGTACCGGCACAATGCGCTCGAGCGCCCAGTCGTAGAACGCGCGCTGGTCGTCAAACTCGAGCGTGCAGATCGAGTGGGTGATATTTTCGAGCGAGTCTTCGATCGGGTGCGCAAAGGTGTACATCGGGTAGATGCACCACTTATTGCCCGTGGACTGGTGTTCAGCAAAACGGATGCGATAGATCGCCGGATCGCGCAGATTGATGTTGGGCGAAGCCATGTCAATCTTGGCACGCAGCACCATGGAACCTTCCGGGTGCTTGCCGTCGCGCATTTCGCGGAAAATGCGCAGGTTTTCTTCAGGGCTGCGGTCTCGATAGGGCGAGTTCTTGCCCGGCTCGAAAAGCGTACCGCGATTGGCGCGCATTTCGTCGGCACTCTGCTCGTCGACGTAAGCGTAGCCGGTCTTGATCAGATGTTCGGCAAAGGCGTACATCCAATCAAAATAATCGGACGCATGATAAAGGTTATCTTCCGTGCCCTGCTTCCAGTCAAAGCCCATCCAGCGGACGCTTTCCTTGATCGCGTCAACGTACTCCTGGTCTTCTTTCACCGGATTGGTGTCGTCAAAGCGCATGTGGCAGACACCTTTGTAATCGGCCGCCAGTCCAAAATTCAAGCAGATGCTCTTGGCGTGACCGATATGCAGATAGCCGTTGGGTTCGGGCGGAAAACGCGTGCGAATACGCGCCCAATCAGGCTCACCTTTTTGCAGTTGTTCGGAATAGGGAGCCGGATGACCGCACCAGTAGCGCGGCAGGTTGTTGCCCTGCTCCAGATCGTTTTCAATGATCTGGCGGATGAAGTTGGTCGGACGTGTGGCGCCCGCTTCGATGTCGGCAGTTTCTTTATCAGTCATCTCAAAGAATCCAAGCCTTGCGCGCCCAAGGAGTTGGGCCTATCTGACAAGCGCAGGCGTAAAAAGTGAATTTTAGCGTCAAAAGGGCAAGTAACCGTTGACCCAGGCGACGTACAAAGCCGTGCCCGCAAAGATCGAAACCAGAGGATTTTTCAGGAACCACTGCAGCACAAAGGCAAAAGCGATGCTCACCACTTCGGGAGTGGGAGCAGCATCACGCGCCACGGCCGCGTCGGTTGCGGCGTGCACGGTCAAGAGCACCATAATGGCAAGAGGCAAAAAGTCGCCCAGATCTCTTACCCAGCGCTGTTTTTGCAGCCATTTGCTTGCGGCAAAGGGAAGCGCGCGTTCGGCAAAGGTCACCGCCGCCATAGCGATGAACACAAGCATCAAGTATCCGAAATCCATCGCTTAGGCCTCCTTGTTCAAAACGCAGTTACCGGAATCGCGCTTGCGACGGGATGCTCCCCAGACAAGTCCCGCGGCCGCACACAAAGCGATCGAGACAGCAAGGGCGTTTTCTGGCATCAGCAGTCGTGCGGCAGCGTAACCGAAAAGCGCCACCCAAAGCGAAAGCGCCGTCTTACGGTTGCGCCACTGTTCTGCCGTCAACATAGCAAAAAGGCTCGTGAGTACGAAGTCAAGGCCGGTGAGTCCGATCGTTACGCTCGAACCCGCCAACGCGCCGATGAAACCACCGAGAATCCACCACAAGTGATTAAAAAAGCACACGAAAAGCATACGCGCCAAGGGCGTACCGACTGGCATGATCGACAACAGGGAGTATGTCTCGTCGGTAAGCGTATAGGCTATGTACCAGCGCGCCCATCCCTTAGAAGGCACCTTTTGCAGCAAAGAGACGCCATAAAAGATATGACGCAAATTGATCACGAGCGTGGCAAAAGCGATCGCCGGCACCGAAGCGCCGGCAGCCACCATCGGCACCATCATGTACTGCGACGCACCGCCGTAGACGATAATCGAACAGATCGGCGCCATCCAGGCGGCGGCGCCGGCTTGGGCGAACAAAAAGCCGAAGACAAAGCCCAACGGCAGATACCCCATCATCACGGGAATGGAGTCGCGAAAAGCCGTCAGCGCCGAATCTCGGAGACCGGAGTTGAATTTCATTTTTTCAAAAAACAAACGGACAGGCCGACACCAGCCGACCTGCCGCTTTTTCGGATTCGTTGCTTAAGTTTTCTTCTCTTTGTGTTACTGCGGAGCAATCCAATGACCGGATTTACCTCCGGACTTTTCAAGCAGCTTGATGCCGCCGATTTCCATGAAACGATCAACGGCCTTGCACATGTCGTAAATGGTTAAAAGCCCCACCTGTACGGCGGTCAGCGCCTCCATTTCCACGCCCGTCTGCCCGCGCGTTTCGCATGTTGCGACACAACGCACGGTGCTGTGTGTCTCGTCAAGCTCAAAATCAACAGCCACACGCGTGAGCGCAATCGGATGACACAACGGGATCAGGTCAGCCGTCCTTTTGCTCGCCATAATGGCCGCCACGCGAGCAATGCCGATCACGTCGCCCTTTTTGGCCGTTCCCTGCGCAATCATGGCAAACGTTTCGGGCTTCATGCGGATGAACCCCTGAGCACGTGCTACGCGGTGCGTCTGATCTTTGGCACCGACATCAACCATATGAGCATTGCCGGCCTGGTCAAAATGAGTGAGTTCTGTCATTTTCAGTAGCAAAAGATTGCGTTTTGAGTCATCCGAGGAAACCACGCCTCGGCCGCAGGCCGCTATGATACACAACCGAAGTTCTCGGCTCCGACTCAAATTTCGTTTCGCCGACGCTTTGCCGCCGTCCGATTTATAGGTTTTCAATTCCGTGCGCTTTCTCAAAACGCTTACCGTCCTTGCCGTCAGTTGCTCTCTTGCCCTACCTCCGGCAGGCGCCTACGCGCAGCTTTCGGGCGGCGTGGGCGAATTCAACCTTCCGAGCCTGGGTAATGTGGCAGGCGCCGATCTGACTGTTTTGGAGGAACGCAGTCTGGGCGAACAGCTCATGCGCCGCGTACGGGCAGACAAATCCTACCTGCCGGATCCTGAGCTCACAGATTTTGTCAATCGGTTAGGATATCGACTCGTTGCGGCCGCTGATCCTTCGCCTTACGATTTCTTTTTCTTTCCGATTCGAGATAAATCTCTCAACGCTTTTGCGCTGCCGGGCGGCTTCATTGCTGTCCATACGGGACTCATTGTCGCTTCGCAAACCGAAAGTGAATTGGCCGGCGTCATCGGACACGAAATCGGACACGTCACGCAACGCCACATCGCCCGCATGATCGAGTCGAGCAAGGGGTCGCTTGCGATGACCATCGGCTCGATTCTGTTGGCGCTTCTTGCAGCTCGCGCAGGCGGCAGCTCCGGCGGCGACGCAGCCATGGGTGTAATGCTTGGCACACAAGCGGCCATGTTGAGTAAGCAACTGGGTTACTCGCGCGACGCCGAACGCGAAGCCGATCGCTTCGGGCTTTCGACGCTCCAAAATGCCGGGTTCGATCCTTTGGGCATGGAAGCGTTCTTTGAACGATTGCAGCAAAACAATCGCTGGTACGAAAACGCCAGCACAGCGTACATCTCAACCCACCCGATGACGTCCGAACGTATGAGCGACATGCAAAATCGCACGCGCCATATGTCTCCGGTCACGCATCGCGACAGCATGGACTTCTTCCTGGTAAAGGCGCGCGCCCGCGTGCTGCAGGAGACGACCTACGACGGTTGGCTAAAAGTTTCCAAGAGCTTTGAAAACGAACTCAAGCGCCATCCCGCAGGTTACAGCTTGGTGGCAACCCAATACGGTTTATCGGTTGCCTACGCCAAGATGAATCAAAAGGACAAGGCACTGACGGCCATTCGCGCCGCCAAAGCCGCGAGCAAGGAAAACAGCGTCATTCTGGACAAACACCTGGCAGAACTCACCTATCAGGTCGCCAAAACGCAGGCTCAAAAAGATCAGGCGCAGGCTTTAGCCAAAAGCACCTGCAATCAGTACCCCTACTCGGGACTGGCTGCCTCCAACTACGTCGAGTTGCTCTTCCAAAGCGGCAAGCACCAGGAGCTTGTTAACTATTTGCGCAACCAATCGGCTCTTTCACGCAGCAACCCCGATTACCACATGTATTTGGCGCGCAGCTACGAGGCGCTCGGTAAGAAATCAATGGCTTTTGCCGCCACGGGCGACATGTACGCACTTCTGGACAACCCGCGTGCGGCCGTCTATCAGTTTGAGCTCGCTCAAAAAGCCAACGACGGAGACTTCTACATCATGAGCGAAATTGATGCCAAACTGCGCGAACAACGCCAAAAAGTACTCGACCAGAAAAAGGACTGAACCTCGTTTTCAGTGAGAAAGTCGTCTTTTTTCCGTATCCAAAACAGAGAGTTCGTGTGCGAAAATACGCCCAACGATTCGCCTGCGCGCAAGACAGAGTTTTGCGCGCCGGTTTTTTGCGCGCGTCAAGCCGACGCCTCCCATGCTCAATGAATATTTGATGAATTAACGACAACCATGGCTATTGAAGATTATCTGAACGTTGCCGAACCCACCGACCAGGTCATTGAAACCGATGCCGTCATCGTCGGCGCCGGCCCCGTGGGTCTTTTTCAGGTTTTCGAGCTCGGCCTTCTCGAAATCAAGGCACACGTCGTCGACTCTTTGAAAAACGTCGGCGGCCAGTGCATGGAGCTTTATCCCACCAAGCCCATCTACGACATTCCGGCCGTGCCCGTGTATTCGTCTTACGAACTCACGGAAAATCTTTTGAAGCAAATCCACCCCTTCAACCCCACTTTCCACCTCGGTCAAGAAGTCACCGTGGTGAAGAAACGCGAAGACGGTCTCTTTGACGTCGAAACCGACAAAGGCACCAAGTTCCTGTGCAAGGTTGTGATCATCGCCGCGGGCGTGGGCTCTTTCCAGGCCCGTCCTCTGCGCGTGCCCGGCATCGAAAAGTTCGAAGGAACCCAACTGCACTACCGCGTGCGTGACCCCGAGCTCTTCGCCGGCAAGAACGTCGTGATCTGCGGCGGCGGCGACTCGGCTCTGGACTGGACACTCAACCTTGTGGGCAAAGCCGAAAGCGTCGTGCTGTTGCACCGCCGTGACGGCTTCCGTGCTGCCGCCTCGTCGGTTGCCCGCATGCGCGAGTTGTGCGAAAACTGGGAAATGCAGTTCGAAGTCGGTCAAGTGACGGGTTTTGAAGAAAAAGACGGCAAGATGACCGAAATCCGCGTCACGGGCGGTGACGGTGTCGTTCGCCGCATGCCGCTTGATCATTTGCTCGTGTTCTTCGGTCTTCAGCCCAAGATCGGTCCGATCGCCGAATGGGGTCTGGAACTCGAACGCAAGCAAATTGTGGTGGATACGGAAAAGTTCGAAAGCTCCATCCCGGGCATCTTCGCTGTGGGTGACATCAACACATACCCGGGCAAGAAGAAACTCATTCTTTCCGGCTTCCATGAATGTGCTCTGGCAGCCTTCGGCGCCTCCAAGTACGTCTTCCCGGAAAAGAAGGTTTTCTTGCAGTACACCACGACGAGTCCAAAGCTGCACAAGGTGCTCGGCGTTGAAACGCCCACCTTCGACGATTGATTCGTCTGACACTCCATAAGAAGATCATGCACCGGCCGCAGTTCATCTTCGGCCGGTGTTTTTGTGTTCGATGCAACTTGCTACACTCTTGAACGAACCATTTTTTGAGTCATTCATCAATGCAAAAGTTTGAGCGCGTTGCCGTCATTGCCAAGCCTCAGGGCGCCATCTCCCGCTACGTCCGGGAACTAACGGATCTCATCACCCGTACGGGGTGCACGCCTTATCTGGACGAAAACGCCGCCGCTCACATGCCGAGCGACTGTCCGTTTGAGTCAGGCCCGGCCGAAGAAATTGCCCGCGTCTGCGATGTGGCCGTTGCCATCGGTGGTGACGGCACCATGCTCGGTGCAGCACGCGCCATGGCTGCCTACAAAGTTCCCGTCATCGGCATCAACGCCGGACGATTGGGCTTTATCACCGACATTGTGCTCGAAGATATGAATCGACTGCTTCCTGCCATGCTGCTCGGGCAGTACGTCGCCGACGAGCGCAGTATGCTCGAAGGCAGCGTCTGGCGCGAAGATAATCTGCTTTTTGAAGGGCTCGCAGTCAACGATATCGGCATCAGCCACGGCCGCGCTCTGGGCATGGTTGAGTACACCGTCTATGTTGACGGCCTTCAGATGGCAGTGCAGCGTGCTGACGGCGTTTTAGTGAGCACCGCGACCGGATCAACCGCCTACGCGATGGCCGCAGGCGGCCCCATCATGCACCCGTCCGTCTCAAGCATGCTTCTGGTCCCGATTGCGCCGCACACTCTCTCCAACCGCCCGATCGTACTGGGCTCACACACCAAAATCGACATTGAGGTAAACGAAACCCGCAGCGCAGTTGCGAGTTTCGACGCTCAGGTTCTCATTGACGTGCAAGCGGGAGACGTTTTGCGCGTCAAGGTGAGCAAAGAACGTTTTACCATGCTTCATCCGGTTGGTTACAACCACTTCGATTTGCTACGCCGCAAGCTCAAGTGGAACTATCTGCCGCAATCCGAACATCCGATTCACACACCCTTGCAGGATCAGACCACGCCGGTTCAGATTCCTCATCCGACAACCTCAGAAAAATTGTCAGACTAACATTTCAGCCCATTTGCCCCCATCGACAAACGTCCGGACTTGTCCTTTGCTTTCGAGAGTTAAGAATGCTTCAGTTGTTGTCCCTTAAAGATTTTGTGATCGTCCCCTCGCTTGTTGTGGAAGCCTCCTCAGGGCTAACGTGTCTGACCGGTGAAACCGGTGCGGGCAAGTCCATTCTGATCGACGCGCTGGAACTCGTTTTGGGTGCCCGCAGCGACACAGGACTCATTCGCGAAGGTGCACAGCGCACCGAAGTCTGCGCCGAATTCGATGTCACGCCGCGTGTGAAAAAGTGGCTCTCCTCGGCAGGTCTCGACGAAACCGACATCGTGATTCTGCGTCGCACGGTTGATATCAAAGGGCGTTCGCGCGCCTGGATCAACGCCACTCCGGTGACCGTTTCTCAAATTCGTGAATTGGGCGAACGCCTGGTCGACATCCATGGGCAGCACGCACACCAATCGCTTCTGAAGACCTCGTACCAACTGCAGCTCGTCGACGGCTTCGGCGGCACTCAACCGCTACGGCTCGCAGTGCGCGAAGCCTGGCTCGAATGGCAAGAGCGCGTGAGACTTCTCAATCAAGCCACACAAAACGTCGAACAGCAGCAAGCAGAGGCCGAGCGGCTGGGCTGGATCAACGAACTCTTTGACGAACTCGATCCCCGGGAAGGCCAATGGGAGGAACTCTCCAAGGAACACAGTCTGCTTTCAAACGGCGCGGAAATCGTCAGCCACATTCGTGCCGCAGCCGACGCTCTCTCACAGGGAGACGTAACGGCCGTCGGATTGACGATGCAGGCGCAGGCCGATCTGAGCGCCGCAGCCAAATTCGATCCGGAGCTTGCGCAGTACGAAGAGTCTCTATCAGAAGCAAGCGCTATTCTCGAAGACATTTCGCGCGACCTTTCACACCACCTCGATCGTTTCAACGTCGACGAATCACGCTTTGCAGAAATCGACGAACGTCTTTCGATGTACTGGAAGCTCTCGCGCAAACTGCACCGCGCTCCCGAAGATCTTTTTGCGTACCGCCTGGAAGTCAAGGCGCGACTTGAGGAACTCGCTGAGAACGCCGATATCGAGCTTTTGGAAGAGAACGAAAAGCGCGCCAAAGAAGTTTTTCTGAAACGCGCAGCAGCGCTCACCCAAGCGCGCATGAAGGCCGCTCAGGACCTCTCAAAAGCAGTGACCGATGAAATGCAGCACCTGTCCATGACCGGAGGTTGTCTGCAGATCACGTTGCCCAAGTGCGACCCCTGGGCAGGCGGCATGGAGCGCTGTGAATTCCTGGTGTCAGGGCACGCCGGAGCCACGCCGCGACCGCTCACCAAAGTGGCCTCCGGCGGCGAACTGGCCCGCATTTCGCTTGCCATTGCCGTGATCACCGCGCAGATCACGCCGGTACCCACGCTCATTTTCGACGAGGTCGACAGCGGCATCGGCGGAGCCGTGGCCGAAGTCGTCGGACGTCTGCTGCGCCGTCTCGGCCACAACCGCCAAGTTCTTTGTGTCACCCACCTGCCTCAGGTTGCTGCCTGCGCCAACAACCAGTGGCTCGTTCAAAAGGAAACGCACGACGAAGTGACAATAAGCTCTTTAAGGCCCCTTTCGGACGAAGAGCGCATCCGCGAAATCGCCCGTATGGCAGGCGGCTTGCAGATCACCGACGCCACGCTCAAGTCAGCTCAGGAACTTATTGAGAGCGCCAAGCGAGCCGACGGAAACGTTGACAAAAATTAAACGGGAAAAGCTGTCTCCAACTTTTCCCGCCTTTCAAAAACGCTTGCCCCGGCCATGTGCCCGGGGCTTCGTGTTTTTAGTCGTTAACCACCTTCACCGAAGGCATCACCTGACTCATGTCTTTGGCAGTACGCGCCACGTAAGCGGCCGCACGCAAGGCGATCTGACGATAAATCGAAGCGATTTCGCCTTCGGGATCGGCCGCCACGGTGGGCAACCCCGAGTCGGCCTGTTCGCGGATGCGCGAATCAAGCGGCAGCTGGCCCAGAACAGGAACCTTGTACTGTTCGCTCATTCGCTTGGCACCGCCTTCGCCGAAGATGTGTTCGAGATGACCGCACTTGGGGCAGCGGAAGAGGGCCATGTTTTCCACAATGCCAAGCACAGGCACCGAGACCTTTTCAAACATACGAAGGCCCTTCTTGGCGTCCAGCAAAGCAATGTCCTGCGGCGTCGTCACCACGACAGCACCCGTAACCGGCACGGACTGCGACAGCGTAAGCTGCACATCGCCCGTTCCCGGTGGCATGTCGATCACGAGGTAGTCGAGGTTATCCCATGCAGTCTGATTGAGAAGCTGGGTGAGCGCCTGCGCGACCAGCGGACCGCGCCAGATCATCGGCTCTTCCGGATCAATCATGAAGCCCACGGAATTGATCTGAAGACCCAGGCTTTCGATCGGATCCATATTGACGCCGTCGCGGCTCGTCGGTTGCCCCTTGGCACCGAGCATCGTGGGCTGCGAAGGTCCGTAAATATCCGCATCGAGCATGCCCACGCGGGCGCCTTCGGCAGCCAGCGCCAAAGCAAAGTTAGCCGACACCGTGGACTTGCCCACGCCACCCTTGCCGGAGCTGATAGCGATGATGTTCTTGACGCCTGCCATCGTCTTGAGTGTGCGCTGCACACGGTGAGCGATAATGTCACCCGAAACTGTCACAAGAGCAGAGGCCGCTCCGGCCTGCGTGAGCGCCGTCTTGACGCGGGAAGCCAATTCCTCGGCCACGCTCTTGACGGGGTAGCCGGGGCACACGGTCACGGCAACGGCGTCGCCGTCGACGACGACATTCTTGATGGCCTTAAATTCCGAAAGCGGCAGATTGAGCACCGGGTCAAGTACGGCACCCGCAATCTCCTGCACTTGTTCTTTGGTCAGCATGGGATGGTTTTCTTTCTAAATAATGGTGGCAAGAGCTTTGGGACTCCGCTACCGGTTGTGCAAACAATGCGCAGGCACGGGCCGCACCTGCACACGAAGTTGGAGTTTACAAGGAAAAATCCGAGCGATCTAGTCGGACATTTGCCCAAATCACTTTTGGAGACAACGTATCAACCTTTGACGCACAACACCTGACGGAACTTGTGGATCACGCGCACTAGATCGTTTTGGTTTTCCATCACGGAGTCGATGCGCTTGTAGGCTGCCGGAATTTCATCAAGCACTCCGACGTCCTTGCGGCACACGATGCCTTCGGTCTGCACCTTGAGATCTTCAACCGTGAAGCGTCTCTTGGCATCCTGTCTGCCGTAGCGGCGTCCCGCACCGTGCGCGGAGCTCATGAATGACTCCTCATTGCCCAGTCCTTCGACCAAGTAAGACGCGTCGCCCATGCTGCCGGGCACGAGACCGAGTTCGCCGATACCAGCACGAATGGCGCCCTTGCGCGTAACGTAAACCTCTTCTCCGAAGTGCGTTTCCTTTTCGACGTAGTTGTGGTGGCAGTCAATCAGTTCTCCGACAGGCTCGACATGCGGCCAGACGTCTTCAAGCGATTTAATGACGTCGTCGACCATCGTGCGGCGGTTGGCGCGTGCATAGTTCTGAGCCCACTTCACAGCCTGCATGTAGCGGTCAAACGCCTCTTCGCCTTCCTCAAAGTAAGAAAGCGCGCCATCAACAAGTTCGATGCCTTTGGCTGCCGTGAGCGTCTTTGCTTCCTTGATAAAACGCGACGCCATAACGTTGCCGGCACCGCGAGAACCCGAGTGCAGCATCACCCATACGCCGTCTTCTTGGTCGACTTCAAGCTCAATGAAGTGATTGCCCGAGCCGAGTGTTCCCATCTGAAGCCGCCAGTTCATGTTTTGCATCGGATCGAGAATGCCGGGATTTTTGGCTTCGACGTCTGCCATCTCATCGGCAAACGGCAGGCACATTTCCGTGCGGCAGTTCTTCTCTCTGTGCTGTGTCAGGCCCACCGGCGTGCGACGCAAAATCGCCTGAAATGCGGCGACAAGCTGTTTTTCTGTGAGTTCGTTTCGCTCGAGATTGAGTTTGACGGCGGCCATGCCGCAGCCGATGTCCACGCCGACGGCAGCCGGAATCACGGCACCTTTGGTCGCAATGACGCTTCCGATGGTCGCACCCATGCCGACATGAACATCGGGCATAGCGGCCACGTGGTGAAACACAAACGGCAGGTCAGCCACATTCTTGAGCTGTCTGATAGAACCTTCGTCGACATCATTTGTCCATATCTTGACAGGAACGCGCGACGATTTAATGATCTGCTTGATTGGCATTTTTCTTCTCTTTTTTCTTTTGTTGGGTCGTCCGCACAGGTCAGCCTACAGGATGATGCGTCAACGAATGACGCAGGCGAACACAGGTCTCTTCGCTGTGCTTTTGTCCTCTCTTTTCGGCGCACCGTCTAGCGCAGTAGAATGTTGGATTGCACCGCGACTCCCTACGTTCGCGGCCTTCTTTTTTAACCGATTTTTCTGATAAACAATGAGCAACGCCAAGCGCAATATTTTCGTGACCACCGCTTTGCCCTATGCAAACGGCGCCTTCCATTTCGGCCATATTCTGGAATACATCCAGGCCGACATCTGGGTGCGCCATGAGCGAATGTGCGGCAACAACGTGCATTTTGTATGCGCTGACGACGCTCACGGTGCTCCGATCATGATTGCGGCGAGCAAACAGGGCGTTACGCCGCAGGAATTTGTCGCCAAGATCTCTGCCGGTCGCCAGCAGTATCTCGACAACTTCTACATCAACTTTGATCACTGGCACTGCACCGAAAGTCCTGAAAACACCGAACTCTCGCAAGACATCTATCGCCGTCTGAAGGATGCCGGTCTCATCTACACCACCGATATTGAGCAGTTCTACGACGAAGAAGTCGGCATGTTCCTCGCCGACCGCTTCATCAAGGGCACCTGCCCGAAGTGCGGCGCGCCTGATCAGTACGGCGACTCGTGCGAAAAGTGCAGCTCGGTGTATTCGCCAACTGACCTGATTGATCCCTACAGCGCCATCTCGGGTTCCGTGCCGGTTCTGAAGACCTCCACGCACTACTTCTTCCGCTTGTCGGATCCGCGTGCACAGGCCTTCCTCAAAGACTGGACGATGGGAAATGGCGCCGACGGCAAACCCCGCGTGCAAGCTGAAGTTCTTGCCAAAGACAACGAATGGCTCGACGGCAATCTTGCCGACTGGGACATTTCTCGCGATGCCCCCTATTTCGGCATTGAAATCCCGGATGCACCCGGCAAGTACTTCTACGTTTGGCTTGATGCGCCGATCGGCTACCTGGCCAGCTTCAAAGCCTATTGCGCCAAGAAGGGACTCGATTTCGTGCAGGAACTGTCGCGTCCGGACACCGAACAGATTCACTTCATCGGCAAGGACATCATCTACTTCCACACGCTCTTCTGGCCGGCCATGCTGCACTTTGCAGGCACCCCCTACCGTGTTCCCGATCACGTCAATGTGCACGGCTTTATGACCGTCAACGGTCAGAAGATGAGCAAGTCGCGAGGCACCGGCATCAGCCCGATGGACTACCTGGGCCTCGGCATGAACGCCGAATGGATGCGCTACTACCTCGCCGCCAAGCTCAACAGCCGCGTCGAAGACGTCGACTTCACCAAGGGCGACTTCCAGGCCCGCGTCAACTCCGACCTGATCGGCAAGTACGTCAACATCGCCAGCCGCGCCGCCGGCTTCATCTTCAAGCGCTTTGAAGGCCGCGTGTCCGATGCCGCAATGAATGACGAAATCCTCACGGGTATTCGCGCTGCGGCCGAGGACATCCGCAACGATTACGAAAACCGCGAATACGCTCGCGCCATGCGTCGTGTGATGGAACTCGCCGACGTCATCAACGAATACGTCGATCGCGAAAAACCCTGGGAACTTGCCAAGAATCCGGAAACCGCCGACAAGCTTCAGTACGTTGCGTCCGTTGCGCTCGAAGGCTTCCGCTTGCTTACGCTCTACCTCAAGCCCGTGCTGCCGGCAACAGCTGAACGCGTCGAGAAGTTCCTCAACTGCGGCTCCATGCAATGGAACAGTGTCAATCAGACGCTTTCAAGCGAACGTCCGATCTCGAAGTTCGAACATCTGATGGGACGCGTGGATCGCGAAAAGCAACTCGACGTACTGCTGCCCGATCCCGACAAAGCCGAAGCCAAGGTACAGAAACCTGCGAAAAAGGCTGAAGCAAAGCCTGCCGTCGAAGCCAAGCCCATTGAGGCAACCGCCGTCAATACACCCGAAGTGGAAGCAGTGGCCGACATCTGCACCATCGACGATTTTGCCAAGATTGATCTGCGCGTAGCGCGTGTCGTCAAGGCCGATCATGTCGAAGGCGCCGACAAGCTCATCCGTCTCGAGCTCGACATCGGCGACGGCCGCAATCGCCAGGTTTTTGCCGGCCTCAAGGCCTACTACAAGCCGGAAGAACTCGTAGGCAAACTCATTGTGATGATCGCCAACCTCGCCCCGCGCAAGATGCGCTTCGGTCTGAGCGAAGGCATGGTTCTTGCCGCAAGCTACCAGTCCGACAAGGGCGCCGGCGTCTATCTGATCACACCGTTTGAAGGCGCCCAGCCCGGCATGCGTCTGCGCTAAACCGCAGTTCTACCGGTCTGTTTCGGCCCGCGTCTTTCATTTGAAAGTGCGGGCCTTTCTTTAGACGAGCACCGCAACAGCACGCACCGGAGCGCCGTCACCGGCGGCAAGCTTCAAAGGATAGGCCGCAAAAAGGATTCGGGATTCGGAAAGCAACATTTCCAAGTCGGTGAGATTTTCCACCATCAGCCCGCCGCCGCTCGAAAACCACAGCCGATGCAATGCCACGCCTTCTCGATCAAGACCTGAGCAGTCAAGTCCGATGCCTTTACGCGCAATCCTTGCTGCCGTCTTGACGAAGGCTTCGGTAAAAAGCGGTTCCGTCCCGAAATACTCTTCGCTGCCCCACTTCTCGCTCTGGCCGGTACAGAGCAACAGCCAGTCGCAGGACTCGATGCTGTCGAGAGCCGGTGCATCAACCACGCTCAAGCCACGCAGATCCGCTACTCGGGCCAAACCTGAGAAAGCCGTCAACGGATAGTCTCCAAGACGTTTGCCGCCGTGAATAACGTGTGCCTCAGCATCAACGTGCGTCCCCGTATGAGTAGCCAAGGAAATTCTTGTCACACAACAGCTGTCGTGCGTGATGTCAGCCGCCGTATCCAGGCGCGGTGCCGGGTCGCCGGGATAAGGCTTTGTGCCGTTATCGACAACATGCGACAAATCAACCACACTCCGTGACGAGAATGGTTTTTCAGCCTCTGGCTCGTGTCGTTCCATATCAGCTTTCCTTGCGTATGCTTCGGCCAAACAAAAACCGGACGCAAACAAAAGATTGACATCCATCGTTTGCCGGTCCGGTTTCCATCAAGCCTGCCGCGAGAACTTTACGGAGTCTCGCAGCGGCTACAGTCCTTGCTCTTAAACCATCAAGAAGGCGCAAGCAAAGACGGCGATGATGCAGGGGATAGCAGTGCGCTTGATCACGTCGATCGGGTTGACCATAGCAATACCCGAGACGAGAATCGTCACGCCGGCCAGAGGCGACATCGTACGGCCGAGAGCGCCGGTCAGGAAGGCCAGACCGCCCAGACCTTCGATGGTCATGCCGAAGTCCTTGGCATGCGGCGTCACCGTTTCGTTGAAGGCCAGCGTTGCAGCGTCACCCGACCCCGTGATCACACCCATGATCCAGGGACCAAGAGAGCCGCCCCAGCGAGCGATGTCGTTGGAGTCCTTCAGAGCGTCGACGCAAGCATCAATCAAACCCGTAGCACGCAGGCCGGCGGCAAAGACACCGGCGGCGATGATGATGCCGAGCACGTCTGCATAACCCTTACCCATGCCGTCAAAGAACTTCTTTGAGAATTCCTGCGGATTGCTCAGAGAAACAACCAGGGCGCAGATGGCACCGATCAACATAGCCTGAGCCACGCCCATCTTGATGGCGGGAACCCACATATTGCCGACGACCAGAATCGTGATCGGAACGAGCGGCACGAGAGCCTTGAGAGGATTCGGCGTGAAGTCTTCGTTCTTGATCTTGGTTTCGTCAACCTGGGCGTTCGTATCGCCCTTGCCGTCGCCCATCAAGAAACAGACTACGGCCGTGCCTACCACCAGAATGGCGCCGCACATCAGCGAGTAGTAGGTGTGCGTGCCGATGAATTCCATCACGTCCATGCCGGCCATCTTAGCGACGAACGGGTTGTGCGAGGTACCCGGCGAGAGGTAGGAGCCGATCGTACCGGCCAGCACGGCAGCGGCGGCGGCAGCCGGCTTAATGCCCGCACGCAACATCAGCGGAATCAGCGTAGAGCCCACAGCAGCGGCGCAACCGGCTGCCGACGGAATGGCGATGTTCACGAAGAACGTAATCACCGTCGAGACGGGAACCAAGAAAAGGCCCATGCCGCGAATCGGTGCGGCCAGATAGTGCACAAGCGAACGGTCGCACTGAGTGTAAGTCGCCGTAAAAGCAAAACCCATCGAGCCGCAGATTGCCATGATGAGCGAGTTGTTCGTCATCGATTTGGCAAACTGGTTCAAACCCATCATCGGGTTAAGACTGATAATGCACAGGAAAAGGCCGGCAGCAATCAGCACCAGACGCGTTTCCCAACGTTTGATCAACGCCCAAATGGTCACGAAGATCACTGCAACGGCAATCCAGGACAGTAGTGTCATGAATATCTCTCCTTAAGCGGGCTGCTCTCCATATATCGCAGCACCTACGAATTTTGATCTGTCTATTCTAAGACGGCAACGCCTTGAAAGGAGATATAACTTTTTGAAACATGCAAACTGAACGCAAACTTTTGAGCCGATAGGACTAAAACTCAACAGTTAACAAAAAAAGCTCCCGAATTGGAGAGCTTTTTTGTGTTAGGCCGTCGCGTCCTTAGGACGCAAACAGGTTTAGACCGAGAAGGACGAGCCGCAGGAGCAGGACGTCACCGCATTGGGATTGCGGATCACGAATTGCGAACCTTCGAGGTCTTCTTTAAAGTCAATTTCGGCGCCAACCAGATACTGCATCGACAGCGAATCCACAAGGAAAGTCACCCCGTCGCGCTCAATGATCTCATCGTCTTCCGCGGCTTTTTCCTCGAACTGGAAACCGTACTGGAAGCCCTGGCAACCACCGCCCTGCACGAAGACGCGCAAAGGCATATTGGGATCTTCCTCGGCGGCGAGTAATTCCTTTACCTTCGCCACGCAGGCGTCCGTAAAAATCAGCGGTTCGGGTGCTTCTTCCGGAGAGGGATTCTGCAGTTGGGTGTTCTCTTCAGTCATATCTCAATCTTTCTCCCGAAAAGGCACGGCAAATCAAATTGTTGGCCGTACCTTGGTGTCAAAGTGGTGCCATTATAACGGCCGCTTCCGTGCATATATGGGGTCAAAGACGCCGTTTTCAAAACCTTTGCGCGAGAATCGCGGCCGGACTCTGTCCCTTGGGAACCATCACCCAGGCGCTCACGTCGCTTTTTTGCCCGCCGGCACGATTTCCGGCCTCGTTTCCAAGCCCCCAGAAATAGTCAAACCGCAACACTCCTTTGATGGCTCCGCCGGTATCCTGCGCAATCACGGGACGCGCGAATTCCATCGCAGGCAAACTTTGGCTTGCGGCCGTCACAAAAGGAACCCCGAGCTTCCAATAACGGCGATCAACCGCCACGGAAGCCATCGGCGTGAGCGGCACCCCTTGTGCTCCCACCGGTCCCTGATCGTCGGAATACCCTACGCGTTCGGCAAAAAACACGAAATTGGGGTTGGCATTCAAAAGCTCTTGCCGGCGCTGCGGATTGTCACGTACCCATTGCTTTATGCGTTGCATACTCATTTCTTCTCGCGTGAGTCCCGCGTTTTCGATAAGCCAGGCGCCCAAACTTTTGTAGGGGTGCCCGTTTTGATCGGCGTAGCCGATGCGAATAAACGAACCGTTATCAAGGAGCACGCGACCGGATCCCTGAATCTGCAAGAAAAACGCCTCCACCGGATCGTCAGCCCAGCAAATCACGTGTTTCTTCTCCAGATCCTTGCGCGCGACGATTCCCTTGCGATCGTCGTAAGGCACCAGCTTTCGCCCCTGAAGTTTTCCTCTTAAACGCAGTCCCTTGAGTTGCGGATGAATCGAGTCAAGCTCAACGCTGATCAAATCGTCAGGAACGCCGTAGATCGGATACTGGTAAATGCCGTGTCGCACGCGGCTTGCGCGCAAAATAGGCTCAAAGTACCCCGTCATGAGGCCCTTGTCCGTAAACACTCCTCTTTGCGAATCTTTGGCCAAAACCTGCCAAATCTCGAAATTGCCCTCGAAAAACGCACGGCCGAGTCCTTGGGGCATGCCCTGAACGTTGCGGCAAGCCTCTCTCCAGAGCGTGTGATGCTGCATGGTCGTACAAGAGACCTGAAATGCTTTGAGTGCCTGTTCCCAGTCTTCATCTCTTGTCGCCGGCAAATCGGCAAACTGCGCCGGACGCAGACGGATGTCACCCGCAACAAAATCCTGCGCTTCGTCAGGCTGCTGAACCGGTTCTTTTTCCGGAAGTGTTTCCGGCAACACAGGCGTTTCCCGTTGCGGCGCCGTGCTGCAACCAAACAAAAGCAAGCTTGCCGCCACAGCCGCCGTCAATCGCCACTTGAACATAAGGAGCATTCCTTCAGATTTCGTTATCGGGCAGGAAACGCTCCTGCACCGTGCTGAGCCAATTGCGTCCGAGTTCCGTACACACAAGCCGCCTCTGGTCGTTTGCTAGAAGTCCTTCGCTTCTCAGCGCCTCAACCTTCTTTCCGATCACCTCATAGGGCAAGCCTGTGGTTGCTTCCCAGAGCGTCACGGGAACCCCGTCGTAGAGACGCAAAACGTTGAGCATAAATTCAAAAGGCAGCGACTCGGCAAGCACAAAACTCAACTGCGAAGCAAACCTGCCGTTGACCGCATCATCCATGTACAGCAACGGATTGGCACGCCGTTCGGTGCGAAGTATGCCGCCTTGGGTCGTAATTTTTCCATGCGCTCCGGCACCAACGCCGATGTAGTCACCGAATGTCCAATAATTAAGATTGTGTCGACAACGGCGACCGGGCTTGGCGTAGCCCGACACTTCATAATGCTCGAAACCGGCTTCGGCAAGAATCGAGCCCACAATCTCACCCATTTCGGCAGCCGTATCGCCATCGGGTAGCCCCGCGGGCTCGCGCTTGTAAAAAGCCGTTCCCTCTTCAATGGTCAGTTCATAGAAAGAAAGATGCGTGGCGCCGCTCTTCACCGCCGTGAGGGCGTCCTGCGCGGCACCTTCAAGAGACTGACCGGGCAAGGCGTACATCACGTCCAAATTGAGATTGTCGACCAAAGTCAACGCCGTTTCGACTGCTTCCAGAGCCTGCCTGCGATTGTGAATACGGCCGAGCGCCTTGAGCCGTTCATCGTCAAAGCTCTGAACGCCAATGGAAAAACGATTGACGCCATTTGCCACGTAACCGGCAAATCGTGCAGCTTCGTGTGTTCCAGGGTTGGCCTCCAAAGTAATTTCAGCATCCTCGGCAAACAAAAGTCGCTTGCGCAAACCTGTCATCAGGGTTTCAAACCCCTGCACCGACATCAAACTCGGCGTTCCGCCTCCGAAAAAGACACTTGAAACCGGTCGGCGACCGGCGAGCTCCACAGCTGCATCCACATCTTGCAAAAGCGCTTGAATATAGCCCGCCTCGTCAACGCCCGCTCCGATTGCGTGCGAATTGAAGTCGCAATAAGGGCACTTGCGCACGCACCACGGCCAATGCACGTAAAGCGCTATGGGTTTATCAGCGACCGACACCCCAACGCTCCTGCATTTCGGTCAACAGCAGACGCATGGCTTTGCCCCGGTGACTCAGCTGATTCTTTTCTTCGGCTGAAAGTTCCGCCGCCGTGCAACCCTTCTCAGGCAAATAAAAATGCGGGTCGTACCCGAAACCACCGTCTCCCTTGGGAGTCGCGACAATTTCGCCGTACCAGCAGCCTTCGCAAACAATCGGATCGGGATCATCGTGAGAGCGCACTGCCACAAGTACACAGGTGTAGTGCGCGCTCTTATCCTCAAAGGCAGACAAGCGCTCTACGAGCTTCGCGTTGTTGGCCGCATCGTTGCTTTTTTCTCCGCTGTAACGCGCCGAATGCACGCCAGGTTCCGTCACCAGAGCATGTGCCGTGATGCCCGAATCGTCGGCCATTGCCGCAAGTCCCGTAGCTTTGGCAGCGTTGCGCGCTTTGGCCAGGGCATTTTCCAGAAAAGTACCGTATGGCTCTTCGCAGGGGGTGACGCCAAGCGAGCCCTGTGAAACCACTTCAATGCCGTGATCTGCAAAAAGCGCACCGAACTCGCGCAGCTTGCCTTTGTTATCCGAAGCCAAAACCAACTTCACTTTTTGCCTCCATTGCATTGTTACGCGGCAAGCGCTTTTTTCTGAGCAGCCAAAATTTCTTCGCAGCCTTTCCTGGCAAGCACAAGCATCGCCGTCAAATCCTCGGCACTAAAAGGTACCCCTTCGGCCGTGCCCTGCAGTTCGATATAGCGACCGCTTGAGGTCATCACCACATTCATGTCCGTTTCACTCGTGCTGTCTTCTTCGTAATCCAAGTCGAGCACAGGACCGGCATCCGTCATGCCGACGCTGATGGCGCAGACGGCTTCCTTGATCGGATTTTCTTCGATCATCCCCTTTTCAAGCATGAAGTTGACGGCATCAACCAAAGCCACGTAAGCCCCCGTGATTGACGCGCAGCGGGTTCCGCCGTCGGCCTGCAGTACGTCGCAATCAAGCGTGATCGTATGGCGACCGAGCTTGATGCGATCCACAACGCCGCGAAGACTGCGGCCAATCAAACGCTGGATTTCCTGCGTGCGTCCGCTTTGTTTGCCGCGGGCCGCTTCGCGATCGGTACGCGTGCCGGTCGAACGCGGCAACAGACCGTACTCAGCCGTTACCCACCCCTCGTTCTTATCGTTGAGAAATTTCGGCACGGTCGGCGAGACGCTTGCCGTACACAGCACCTTCGTCCGTCCGACCGATACCAGCACGCTGCCTTCGGCATGGCAGGTAAAACCTCGTTCAAACTGAATGGAACGCATCTCATCGTTGGCGCGTCCGTCGTGTCGCTGCGTCATGTTTTTCCTTTCTTTCGAACAAAAATTCCTGTTGCGCTTTTTGCTGTGCGCAACCGCATTCAGCATTCTAAGGTGAGCGTCTACAATTGGGCCTTCGCAGGCCGAATCTGACAGCCTACTTTTTTGCAACCGTCCTTGTCTTCCTTTCCGTTATGTCCGGCATTCGATCCATGACAGGCTTTGCGACCGCGCAAGGCCAAACGCCGCTCGGTTTTATGACCGTCGAACTTCGAGGCGTCAACTCGCGTTTTCTTGATCTCACGCTTCGTTTAAGCGATGAATTCCGTGCCACCGAACCTATGGTGCGCGAGGTGATCTCGTCGGCCGTCAAGCGCGGCAAGTTAGAGTGCCGCGCAAGCCTCAAGCTCGCCGACACGTCGAGCTCTGGCATTAATGCAAACGCCTTAACCAACGTTCTCGCTCTGCAGCAGGAAGTACTCAAACTCACGCCAACGGCAACGCCGATGTCGGTGTATGACATTCTGCAGATGCCGGGCATTCTCACCACACCCGAGGTCGACCAGGATGCGCTAAATGCTGCCGTTGCCGTTGTTGTTGGCAACGCGCTCGAAGCCTTCAACGCTTCGCGTGAACGCGAAGGCGCTGCGCTTGCAGCTATCCTCTCGAAAAACTGCGACACCATTGAAGAAGTTGTGGCCGCTGTGGCCGAACGCATCCCCGACATTCATCGCAACCTCAAGGAAAAGCTTGAGCAGCGTCTTCAGGAGGCCTTGGGAACAGTGCTTTCCGGCGCAGGTTCCATCAGTCGGGAAGAAGTATCCGACCGCATTCGTCAGGAAGTAACGTTTTATGCACTAAAAATGGATGTGACCGAAGAAATCAATCGCTTGCGAACACACGTAGCGGAAGTACGTCGCATTCTCAAGGAAGGCGGAGCGGCCGGCCGTCGTCTGGATTTCGTGACGCAGGAAATGAACCGCGAGGCCAACACGCTCGGCAGCAAATCGGCCGCCATCGAAATGACCGATGCGGCCGTTGCACTCAAGCTTTGTATTGACCAGATGCGCGAGCAACTGCAAAACATCGAATAAAAGCCTTGCGGCTTACGTGCGGCGCAGTCCGTATTTCAGAAAATCTGCGCCGCGCCTTCTTTTTGGCGAATTTCCTGCCAAAAATCAAGCGTCATCCAATAAAAATGCAGCCCCACGTCGGCAACCATTAAAAATTGCTCTTCGTCGGTCACAAACGGGAAACGACGAGCCAAGCGAATCGTGCCGAACTGCCCGATACCCGCAAGTGCCGTCACAATCGCGTCAAAATCGGACTCTTTCTCTGGATCGAACCGCAACACACGGCAGGCCTGCTCAAAGTTCTTCACATCCCTTTTGGCGCGCTCAATGTATTGCGCCGCGTATTTACTCGCCATGCGTTCGCTGTCCTCAACTGTCTCTTTGCAAAAACGCTCAAATTGTATCGAAATCCGCCGACTCTAAGTCCGGGCAATGTCTGAGCTCATAGCATGCAGGCGTCTTGAAAGGCTTCTCTTTTCTCTATGTTTGAAGTTGAGATTTTGCGCAACATCCGCGAAACCTATGGCGGCGAAGATGCTCTCGTTTTCTGGCAAACCGTGACGCATTTGGGAGACGCGGGACTCGTCTGGATCGCGCTCGGCCTCTTTTTGGTCTGCTTTCCCGGTTTCCGCCGTGTGGGCTGCACCATCGGTATTGCACTTTTTTCGGGATTTCTGATCTGCAACGTGCTGTTAAAGCCCATGATCGATCGCCTTCGCCCCTGCGAACTGCACCTGGAAAATCTGTTGCTTGCCTGCCCTGTCGATCCGTCCTTCCCCTCGGGACACACCACGGCCTCCTTTGCCGCCGCCATAGCTTTTAGCGCCTTTCATCCCAAGTGGGGGTTGAGTCTCCTGACGCTTGCCGTGCTCATCGCATGGTCTCGGATGTTCCTCTTCGTACATTGGCCCAGTGACGTTGCCGTTGGCATTTTGGTCGGCACCCTTGCGGCCGCAGCTGCCGTCGCGTTCACAAAATCGGTATTCGCACCGCATCGCCTGCGCCCGAACGCCATTCAATTCCGTGCGAGCAATCCGTAAATTGCGATGTGTTGAGAGCCTCCTCTGGAACGTCTCTTTTACCGCGTATCACACCTCAGGTGTGCCGATCGGCACGCTATGCGCCGCATCGAGATTACGCTTATCAGTCGCGCGTTCAAACCACTGACTCTGTTGGAACGCTGGCACTGAAGAGATCCTGAGTTTCGTCGGTAGAGCGCAACGGCGCCGCACAAACATAGATCGGCGCAAAAGGAGCGGCCTGCGTAATGCGAATGAGCCCTTCCTTGGCAAGTTCCAAAAGCGCGAGATAGTTGACGATGCACACGGATCGCCCCGCCTCAGGCTCAAAGAGATCCTGAAATTCCACAAAGCGCTGCGAGGACAGCCGCTTCAAAATCGCGCTCATGAATTCGCGCACAGACAGTTCCTGACGCGAAACCTTGTGATGTCCCTTGAGATTGGCTTCGCGCAAAATCCCGTCCCAGGCAAGCTTCAAATCGTCGGCGCAAACTTCCGGCAAAAGCTTGATCTGAGTCTGTTCAATCAGGACATACGCACGCAAAAAATCACGACCGTTTCGCGGAACACGATCTATCTCAGCTGCGGCCATTTTCATCTTTTCGTACTCCAGCAGGCGGCGAGCGAGTTCGGCCTGAGGATCGGCCACCTCTTCGCCCGTATCCGCATGCGTCACGGGCAGAAGCAATTGGCTCTTGATTTGCATAAGATGCGCCGCCATCGCAAGATAATCGGCCGCAAGCTCCAGATTGCTTTCGCGGATCAACTCCACATAACTCATGTACTGTTCCGTAACGATCGCCATCGGAATCTGCATGATGTCGAACTTCTGCCTGCGAATGAGATAAAGCAAAAGATCGAGTGGACCTTCGAAGCTTTCCAGAAACACTCGCAGCGCATCGGGCGGAATGTAAAGCCCTTCCGGAACTTTAAAAAGAGGCTCTCCGTAGAGGCGCGCAAACGCCACGCCGTCAATGGCTTGCGGCGTCGAATCCTGTCCGCTGCCGGCATCTATCAAATCGGCAAGCGTGAGCTGCTTGGGTTGCGCGGCGTTCGCAGTCATGATCAGTGAAGCTGAACAGCGCGGCACCAGGGCGTGAGCACCACCTCAGAGAGCCACACGGCCGCGTACAAAAGAAGCCCGATGACGCTCATGCCAAGAATGCCGTTAAACATCGCAAGCGTATCGCCCACACCCCAGGCGTCCATGATGAGGAAACCCAAGCCCGTGGTTGTAGCAAAACTTTCTGCGAGGAACAGTACGGCAACGGCCGTGCCGCAGGCCACCTTGAGGCTCGTTAAAAACGACGGAAGAGCCGCGGGCAGATATACATAACGGATGCGATCCCAGCGTCCGGCACCCATGCAAGTGATGGCCGTCTCATAAACAGGATCCAGGGACAGAGCCGCCGCGCGCACAATCACGATCATCTGGTATCCCGTCGTGAGCGCAATCAGAAGAACGCGGGAGGCATCACCGAGCCCCAGGAAAAGAAAAAACACGGGCAACAATACGATCTTGGGAAGCGGAAAGGTCGTATAAACCAGAGGAGCGCCCAGCCAATCGGCCTTTTTGAGGTGTCCGAGCAAAAGCCCCAGGAAAAGCGCGGGGACAGCCCCCGCCGTGAGGCCGTAGATCAGGCGCTTAAGACTCACGACCAGATGTCCGATATAGACAGGGTCGGAGAGCGACTGAAAAAACAAAAGCGCTGTTGTGACGGGCGAAGGCAGCAGCGATTCACCGGCTGCGCGCGAAGCGGCTTCCCACAACAAACCGATGAGAAGAAAAGCCAGCGTGTAGCGCAACAGCAGAGTCAATGCGCTTTTCTGAAAAGTTCCATCTCTCATCACCACGTCCCGTCGGTTAAGTGCAGTTCTTTGCCGATACGAACCGCCGCAACGGCGTTATGCAACCGGCGCTGTACGGCGTAAAACGCGTCCGTGCCCCGCACGTCCACGCCGGCGTCAGCCGTAAAGCTCGGGTTGGCACCAAAAGCAGCAACGCGTGAAGGGCGCGCCCCGAGAAGCATGATGTACTCGCCGAGATAAACGGCTTCACCGATATCGTGGGTTACAAAAACCATCGTGCAGGGGTGCCGTTCTCGAAGCTGCTTTAAAAAATGCTGCAGATGCTCGCGCAAGACAGCATCAAGCGCCGAAAACGGTTCGTCCATGAAAAGCACATCGGGCTTGGCAATAAGCGCGCGCCCCAGAGCCAAGCGCTGCCGCTGACCGCCAGAGAGCGCCGCAGGAAAACGTCTTTCGAGTCCTTCGAGCTCCAGCTCGGAGAGCATTTCGCGCACACGTTCGGCAATATTGGATTCTTTTTTGAGTTTGAGGGGCAAGGCCAGGTTGCCTGCCACTGTAAGCCACGGGAAAAGCGCAAGATTTTGCCAAACGATCGCGTTGACGGGTTTGCCGGCACTCTCTGAGCTATGGCACGCCACGTCTCCTGCCACAGCAGGCAAAATCCCGGCAAGCGTCTGTAGCAACGTGGTTTTGCCGCAGCCCGACTCGCCAATCACAGCCAAAGAACTACCCGGCTGCAAAGTGAAGTTCACGCCCGAAAGCAAAGTTTGTCCGCGGCGCCCCACGGACAAATTCTCTGCTTGGAGCGCAAACAACGCGCGCTTATTTTTCAATGTAGATAACCTCCTCGTAGGACGGCACTTTCTTGATCATGCCGCGCTGAAGCATCCATTGTCCCACACGCTTGACGTCTTCGGCGGTCGGAAGCGGCGGCAGGCCGTCTTCACGGCCGAAAAGCGAGAAACGGACCATCTTGTAGTCCTTAGCTACCGGCTGCGGAATCAGACGTTTTTGCACCATAAGCGCGCGATACTTTTCAGGTTCGGACTCAATCTTGCGTGCCGCTTCGGCCACGGCCTTTCGAAAAGCCGTCACGGTCCGATCATCAAGGTAGGGCTGACGCAGGGCTACGACCGCGAGCGATTCATCGAGCTTCGTATCGTCCCAGATCACGCGACCGCCCTTCTTTTCCACAACCGTCACGAGCGGTTCAGGCAACAACGCCGTTTCAATCTGTCCGCTCAAAAGCATTTGCAGACGAATCGGAATCTGGCGCACTTCCACGTTCTTGAGCGAATCGGATTTCACGCCTGCCGTTTCCTTCATTCGGGTAAGCAAATAATCAATGATCGTTGAGGCACTCATCGCCGTGGGCGTGGCCTTCAGATCGTTCAGAGATTTGATCTTGTCGGCGTACTTAGGCGAAACCACCATGCCGAAAGCTCGCTGAGCCGGAGTCGTATGCGTGGTGGTCAACACGACAGCCTGAGCCGCGCCCGTTTCGTTTTGCGTAAAGACATTCATCAGGTCGCCGAAGTGCCCGGCAAGCTGCCCGGCTCGCATGGCCGCACCCACTTCCAGAGCGCTCTTGAAGGGAACAGTCTGCACATCAAGCCCTTCTTTCTTAAAGAGTCCTTCATTGACCGCTACATCAAGCACGATAGAGTCGGCCGCGGGTAACGTCGCGATGCGAAGCGTCTGAGCGGATACACAGGCACAACCTGCACACAGCAGGCCACAGAGGATCGTTTTGACTGTCGTTTGCAAATGCATGATTGAATCTTTCGGTATCGGATTAATTGACAAGCACTCAAGAAAAAGCCCCGTGCTTTTGACGGCGCGGGGTCTCCCTAGCGTTAACCCGTAACTCTATCGGATTATTCGCCGCAAACAAAGTGCGGATTTTCCGGCGACCACATCGTGGCCTTTACGGTAGCCAGAATATCGGCCGGCCGCTCTGCCCGTGCCAGCCCCTTGTTGTAAAGGTAAGCGGCAACAGCAGCGGCAATTTCAGCCGACAGTTCGCGCACCTGGCACAGCGGCGGGTACATCGAGCCATTGTCGAGATCGGATTGGCTCACGAGTTCGGCCAAACGCTTGGCCGCGGTGAGGAACACCCCCGTCGGAATCATCGTCGGCTGAGCAATCACACAACCCAGACCGATGCCCGGGAACACATAACTGTTGTTACCCTGACGCGGCACAAAGGTCTTGCCTCCAAAGCTCACCGGTGCAAAGGGTGAACCGGAAGCAAAGATTGCGCGGCCGTCCGACCACTGATAGGCTTCCGCAGCCGTGCATTCAGCCTTGGATGTCGGATTGGAAAGCGCAAAGATGATCGGGCGCTCGTTGATAGCGCTCATCTCTTCAATCACTTCTTTCGTAAACGTCTTGGGCTGAGCCGACACGCCGATGATAGCCGTAGGCTTGAAAACTTTAACGGCTTCCAGAAGGTTTTCGGCAAGAGGAAGATCGTGCGCAAACGGCAACTTGTTAGCGGCAAGCGTATCAGCACGGCGCGAGCTCACCATCCCCTTGGAGTCAACCAAAGCAATGCGCTTCAAGGCTTCTTCACGCGGCAGGCCTTCTTCAGCCATGGCATCGGCAATCAGATGCGCAATACCGGTGGCAGCCGATCCCGCCCCCAGGAAAAGCACGCGCTGCTCAGAGAGCTTTTCGCCCTTAACGCGCATGGCCGAGTACAACCCCGTAACTGACACCGAGGCTGTGCCTTGAATGTCATCATTAAAACATGGGATCTTGTCCTGCCAACGCTTAAGCAATTCGAAAGCGTGCGTATTCTGGAAATCCTCAAACTGGATCACCACATTTGGCCAACGTTCACGCGCGGCTTCAATGAATTCCTGGACCAGAGCGTAATAGTCGTCGCCGTCAACGCGCTTTTGCTGCAAACCCAGGTACAGAGGATCACTCAGGTAGCTTTCGTTGTTGGTGCCGACGTCAAGCGTCACAGGAAGAACATGCTGCGGATTGATGCCGGCGCAGGCGGTGTAAAGCGCGAGCTTGCCGATCGGAATACCCATGCCGTTGATGCCCAGGTCACCCAAGCCCAAAATGCGCTGGCCGTCGGTCACCACGATCATCTCCACATTGTGCGTGGGAACATTTTTGATCAGTTCGCGCACGCGACCGCGGTCGTTGATCGACACATACAGACCGCGCGCATAGCGGAAAATGTGGCTGAACTTCTGGCACGCTTCACCGACAGTGGGCGTGTAAATGAGCGGCATGTACTCTTCGATGTTCTTGATCACCAGACGGAAGAAAGCAATCTCGTCGGACGAATGAATGCCGTCCAAAATCAGATACTTGCCCAGAGCCGTCGGCTGAGAGGCGATCACCTCTTCCAAACGGCTGATCTGTTCCTCAACGCTCGAGACGCGAGGAGGCAGAAGGCCGCGCAAACCATAGCGGTCCCGTTCTTCTTCAGTAAAGGTAGAACACTTATTAAACCAAGGGTTGCGCAACAGATTTACGCCGCGCATTTCGCTATCACTGCAGTAGTTCATTTTTCTCAAGCTCGAGTTTTTCGTTGTAATTCTGAAGGACACTTCAGAGCAGGAACAAAAACGCTTCGACTCGGCGCTTCTTCCTGTATCACAGCTGGCAAGTCGATCTGCCAAAAAGTGAGAAAGGCAAAACTTTTCTCACCCCTTTGCCGGCTCCCTTTGCGATTGTATCTCAGCTGTTCGGCGAAAAACCCGCTTTGGAGCGTCCGAAACGCAACGAAAGGCAAACAGGCGCACGAAACCGATGTTTCGTGCACCTGCCAAGAATGCTGCCGAAATGCTGTCTGATCTCTATTTCTTCTTTTTATTGCTGAGGCTCTTGAGACGCTCCTGAGCCACTTTGGCTGCCGGCGCGTCCTTATGTTCCTTAATGATTTTCTGAAGCGTCTTGGTCGCATTGGTACGCTGACCGAGTCCGACCTCGGCCGCCGCCTTTGTCAAAAGAGCATCCGGCACGCGAGCGTCCTTCGGGAACTCTTTCAGAAGCTTGTTTTCAACCTCCAACGCCCGCTTGAGTTCGCCTGAGGCATAAAGCGAATTGCCGAGCCAGAACAGGGCAGCCGGCATATAACCAGTCTGAGGGTAATTGGAAGTCAGCGTACGCAACAGCGCTTCGCTTTCCTCGTATTTGCCCTGAGAGAAAAGGGCCACCGCCTGTGTGTACAAACGACGCTCTTCGGCCGACACGCGAATGGTACGGCCGTCGACCTCAATATCTGCCGGCTCAAGTTCAGCCATGCGCTTGTCGAGGTCGGCGTAGAGGTCGCGATTGGACCGCTGCTCCAGCGTGAGTTGATTGGCAAGTTCCTCAATACGACCTGTCAAACGGGCATTTTGTTCACGCAAAGCTTCGATCTGGCTCTGCAACATCAGCTGAGCGTTTTGCGCCGCCTCCACTTTTTCGCGCAAATCCAAAATCGCCTTTCGGGCTTCATCGTCGCCGAACAAGGCGTGTGCAGGCACGGAAGCCGCCAGCATCACTGGCGCAATCACCAGAGATGCCACCCAATTTTTCTTTATCAGCATGGACAGATCCGTCGGAGATTAACGATAAACGATGTCGGCACGACGATTCTGCGCCCAGGCTTCCTCTGTATCGCCCACAGCACGCGGCTTTTCACGGCCGAAGCTCACGGCTTCGATACGCGAGGCAGGCACGCCCAACAACTGCAGACGCTGTTTGACGGCCTCGCTGCGCTTTTGCCCGAGCGCAAGGTTGTATTCGCGGCTGCCGCGATTGTCGGTGTTGCCTTCCACCGTCACATGTTGCGACGGATTGGCCATCAGGTTGCGGGCGTGGGTTTCCACGACCGGCATAAATTCGGGCTTAACAGTGTAGCTGTCGAAATCAAAGTAGACGGCATTACGGTCGAGCGCCGCACCGGAAGCCGAGCGATGCTTGGTTGCGGCATCGTCCTGGGTCGTGCCGACCTTGGCCGATTCGTCTAACGGCACGCTCGAGCAGCCAGCCAACAACATGCTGACGGCAACAAGCCCCATGGCGCAGCCGCGGATAGCGATCTGAGAGAACTGCATGATGCGTGTATCTCCGAAAAAAGTGTCCAAAAAAGTGTTCTGGCGTTTCGTCAGTCGAGTAACGGACCCCAGGTCGGTTCACGGATGTCACCGGCCGAGGCTGTCAGCCAGGCCGAAACGGCCCCGTCGGTGCTCACCGTGCCAAGTACGCCCTTCTTGCCGCGCTCGCTTGCGTAGCAAATGATGCGACCGTTGGGCGAGAAACACGGACTTTCGTCAAATTCATTGCCGGTAAGAATGCGCTCCTGACCGGTTTGCAAGTCCATGATAGCAACGCGATAGCGCCCGTTGGAGCGCGTCACATAGCTGATCTCGGTCCCCTGCGGATTAATAGCAGGACTGACCGCATAGTTGCCATTAAAAGTCACGCGTTGCGCCGAGCCGCCTGCCAGAGGTTGTCGGTAGATCTGCGGACTGCCGCCTCTGTCGCTGGTAAAGTACAGGTACTGTCCGTCGGGAGAAAATACGGGTTCGGTGTCAACGGCCAGACTCTTGGAAAAACGCTGCACGCCCGAGCCATCCGTATTGATCATGAAAATCTGCGTGTAGCCGTCACGAGAAAGCGCCACTGCGAGTTTCTTGCCGTCATGGCTAAACGCGGGAGCGGAATTGTTGCCGCGGAAATTGGCCACCACGCGACGCTGACCGGTAGCTACCGTATGTACGTACACCACAGGTTTGTGCGCTTCAAAGCTCACATAGGCAAGTTGTTTGCCGTCGGGCGACCAGGCCGGTGAAATGATCGGCTCCTTGCTCTTTAAAGCCGGGAGCGCGTTTGCGCCGTCGCTGTCGGCAACGATCAGTTCATAGCTTTGCTTGGAATGCTGTACGACGTAGGCAAGGCGCGAAGCAAACATGCCGCCCAGCCCCGTGAGTTTGTCGTAAATGCGATCGGCAATGCGGTGGCTCACCATGCGAAGCTGGCGATCTCCCGCTAGGGCATACCACTCGTCAATCTGAGCGCCTGCCACCACATCAAATAGTCGGAAGCGAATATCCCAGCGGCCGTCAGCAAGTTTCACAAGAGAACCCGTGGCCAGAATATTGGCCTTTTTCTCCGTCCAGCGTTCAAACTGCGGGCGAAGACTCGTCTCAAGCGAAGCCTCAGTCGATGAATCGGTGATGATTTGAAAAGCCCCTGTGCGAGCTAGGTCGGCACTGACGACTTGCATCAGGTCAATACCGGTTTCTGCCGAACCGTTGAATCGCTCGAGCGCAAGAGGAATACGATTGGCGCCCACGCCCGTGATTTCGATGCGCAGCTGCGCCCAAGCCGGAAGCGAAGAAAGGCCGCCCGCGGCTAGCGCGGCAGCCATCAGACTTCTTCTGGAAAAAGAAACGTCGGAGTTCATTGTTCGTCTGGTGTCCGGTCGAATCTGCCGCAACGACAGACCCGACCTTCTTTTTCGAGATCGGAAGAAACACGGTGTTTCTTCCGCGATCCGTTTTAGTGACGGAAGTGGCGTTCGCCCGTAAAGACCATCACGATGCCGCGTTCGTCAGCCGCAGCGATCACTTCGTCGTCGCGAATCGAGCCGCCCGGCTGGATCACGCAGGTGGCACCCTGATCAACGATGACGTCAAGACCGTCGCGGAACGGGAAGAACGCATCGGAAGCCGCGGCGCTACCCGCCAGAGACAGACCGGACTCGGCAGCCTTGATGGCAGCGATGCGGGCCGAGTCGACGCGACTCATCTGGCCGGCGCCCACACCGAGCGTCATGCCGTCGTGCGCATAGACAATCGTGTTGGACTTCACGAAACGAGCAACGTTCCAAGCAAACATCATGTCGGCAATCTGAGCCGACGTGGGCTGCTTCTTGGTCACAACCTTCAGCGCGGATTCCGGGCAGATGCGGTTATCGAGTGTCTGAACCAAAAGACCCCCGCCCACACGCTTGAATTCGAAGTCGTTGTGCGCGTCGCCGGCGGCAACCGTAAGCACGCGCAGGTTCTTCTTGGCGGCGAAAACGTCAAGCGCTTCGCGGCTGAATTCGGGAGCAATCACCACTTCGGCAAACTGTCCTGTGATGGCGCGCGCCGTGGCTTCGTCAACCGGACGGTTAAAGGCGATGATGCCGCCGAAAGCGCTCTTGGGATCGGTGCGGAATGCCTTCTGATAGGCCTCAAGCGCATTGCTGCCGATGGCTGCGCCACACGGGTTGGCGTGCTTGATGATCACACAAGCAGGAGTTTCGAAACTGCGGACGGCTTCCCAAGCGGCGTCCGAGTCAGCGATATTGTTGTAGGAAAGTTCTTTGCCCTGATGCTGATGGAAACCGGCGAGCAAGCCCGGAGCCACAATGTGTTCGCGGTAAAAGGCTGCCTGCTGGTGCGGATTTTCGCCGTAGCGCATATCCTGAGCCTTGACCCACTGACGGTTGAAGACATCGGGGAATGTCTTGGTGCGTTCCTTGTTTTCGTCCAAGCTCGTGAGATAGTTGGTGATGGCGCCGTCGTAGCGAGCGGTGTGCGCAAAGACCTTCTTAGCCAGAGCCAAACGAGTGTCGGCAGACACTTCGCCCTTTTCATTGATTTCGGCAAGCACACGATCATAGTCGGTCGGATCCACGATCACGGCAACGGACTCGTGATTCTTGGCCGCGGCACGAATCATCGTCGGGCCGCCGATGTCGATGTTTTCGATGGCCAGTTCAAACGTGCAATCCGGCCGTGCGATCGTCTGTTCGAACGGATAGAGATTCACACAGACGATGTCAATCGGGTCGATGCCGTGATCGGCAATCGCCTTCATGTGTTCAGGCACGGGACGACGAGCAAGAATGCCGGCGTGAATGTGTGGATCGAGCGTCTTGACGCGACCGTCAAGCATTTCCGGGAAACCCGTGTAGTCGGCTACTTCCTGGCAGGGCACGCCTTGTTCAGCCAAAAGCTTGGCCGTGCCGCCTGTCGACAGAATATGGTAACCCGCAGCCACGAGCCCCTTGGCAAAGTCCACGACGCCCGTTTTGTCGGAAACACTGATCAATGCTTGTTTGCGCATAGTTTTTCCTTTAATTTCAAAGTCCTGAGGCCGGAAATCCGTGCATGACGAGTTTCTTTCTCAGCGTATTTCGGTTAATTCCCAAAAGTGTTGCGGCAGCACGCTGATTGCCGTTCGTTTGTTTCATCGCCCAATCGAGCAACGGCCTTTCAGCTGCTTGCGTAATCATTTCGTAGAGCGGTAATCCGCGCACCCCTTCCAGGTCGCGCAGATAACTTTCGACGCGGTATACCACAAGTGCATTGAACGCATCGTTGGCGGTCACCCCTGGTTGCAAAATGCCCTCGAGGCCCTGCATCTTGGCGTTGTCATTTGCGTTCGTCATGGTTCGTCGACTCGGTGTGCCGTCGCGGGCACATTTTCAAAAAAATCCGACACGGCGCCCGAAAGCGCCTCCTTCGTCTCCAGCCGAAGCATCCGTCCAAGTTGGGCTCCCAATGCTTCGTCGTGAAGGCAAAATCCTTCCAAATAATGCCGCAGATGCTTGCGAAAGGTTCTCACCAGCGCAAGTTCACGGCCGGGTTCGTCCCAATCTTCGCCGGCAAAAAGCGCCGACAAGTGTGTTCCGATCGTCTCGTACACGTCGTGGGCCGTCGGCGCGCCTGGATCGGACTTACCGTCAAGGAGCGCCTGCGCTCTCGAAAAGAGCCAGGGGTTGCCGCAGGCACCGCGCCCGATCATGACGCCGGCAGCCTGCGTTTCGCGCATCATAACCAGCGCTTCCTGCGGCGTTGCCACGTCGCCGTTGGCAATCACAGGTATCTGCACGGCTCGTACCACTTCGGCAATGTCGTCTCGATTCACGGTCCCCGTAAAGCGCTGCGCCCGCGTTCTGCCGTGAACCGTCACCAGACAAAAGCCCGCGTCCTGCGCTGTCTTGGCAATCTCGACAGCCGTTTTCGTGTCCTCGTCCCAGCCGGTGCGCATTTTCACCGACACGGGGATTGTGACAGCCGACGCCACCGCTCGCAGAATATCGCCGGCAAGCTTCGGATCACGCATCACGGCCGAGCCGCAGGCCTTTCCGCAAACCACGCGAGCTGGGCAACCAAAATTCACATCGACCATCGACGCACCGCAATCCTGCGCCAATGCAGCCGCATTGGCCATCTCGGCGGAATCAGCCCCCAAAATCTGCACCACAGGAAAATGTTCGCGCGGATCGCACGCGTATCGGCGACGCGTCATTTCGGTGTGAAGCAGATGAGCACCCGAAGCGGCCATTTCACCCACGGCATAAGCGGCTCCGTGCTCAAGGCATACCACTCGAAAGGCCGCATCGGTGACGCCAGCCATCGGCGCCAAAACCAAATTCCCGTCCAACTGATACGGCCCTATCTGCATCCCACTGAAATCAAAGACAAAATCAACATCGCCCGACGACGTCGCAAACCCTTCGTTTACAACCCTCGCCATTGTACAGGAGTGTACTTTTGCACTCAGCTTGCGCTACGCGTTTGTAAGAGCTTCTCACAAATTTTCTAGATCGGGACAAAGCTCATCAATCGCGCCGCCACCGCCTCAACGGACTCTTCGCGAGCAAGCATCGCGGATTGTCCTGCAGGCAGACATGCCAAATCGTCCCGTCCCTGTTGAGCTGCCGCTCTAAGAATCGGACGCATCACTTCGCGCTGCAGCGGATAAGGAGCGTATATCAATCCCGCCTCATCAAGCGCCTGCACCAGTTCGCTCGGATACACGCGCGTCAAGCGACCGTTAAAACATCGTGTCAAACGCATCGAGACATCCGTCAGCAACGGCAACACAGTCTTGAACGATGCCGAGGCCGTGCTCTCGATCGTACGCAACAGCGCCGAACCCACCATCACGGCACTTGCGCCGGCTGCGAGTGCACCATAGACCTGCTGAGGTTCGGCAATACCGCCCGAAGCAATCACAGGCAAACGCGTTGCACGAGCCGCATGCGTCGTCAGCACCGACATCCCGACGGCGGCTTCGTCATCAGAAGATTCGAAATTAAGACGAGGACCGCCGGCTTCAATTCCCTGGACAACCACCAAATCGGCTCCCGCAGCGCGAAGCACCTTGGCTTCCCGAAGCGTCGTCGCTGTTCCCATCCAAACAGTGCCTGCCTCTTTGAGTCGCTCGTCGTATTCCTCGCGCAACCCTCCGAACGTAACACTGACGACGGGAACGTGCTTTTCCAGAAGCACATCAAATTGCGCATCAAAGTCCGGCAATTCCTCGATCGTGTTGGGCTCAAGTCCCAGATCGGCGGCAAGGTCTTCCAATGCCGCAAGCATCCTGCGCTGACAATCAATACCTTCGGGCGTCGGCGCTTTGGCAGGCGGCACGCGCAAATTCACAGCAAAACGCGCATCGGCACCGGCAAGACGGCGCACTTCGTCAATGGCGTTGGAAAGCGCTTCGGGCAAAAGTTCGTCACCGGCAAGCACCCCCAAACCGCCGGCGCGGCACACGGCCGCTGTCAGTGCCGGTCCGCTAACTTCGGCCATCGGAGCGTTCATCAGAGGAATGCTTACACTCGTCACTTCCAAAAATCGAGCGACTCTCTCGCGAACTTGATTTTCAATCGATTGCATTTGGCGTTTCCTCTAAATCAGAAGCGGGCCCACTTCAGAGCCTCGGTGTTGCGCCGCAGCGCCTGCAGCTGCTCAATTGTGCCGATGTTGTCCCAAAAGCCCTCAAAAACTTCGGCCCGCATGCGGCCCTTATCGGCAAAGTCCCACATCCAGGGAAAAAGCTTGCACCACACAGGTTCCAACCCCTCGAATATTTTGGGATTGACTACCATGATGCAACCGTAGCTGTGACCGCGCGGCGGTTCTCCTCGCAAAACCGTGCCGTCCGCGTATACGGTCAGATCTCCCTGACTGTTGAATTTTGGATTGGGTACAGCCACCAAAAAGACATCGTAATCGCCAGCTTCAATCTCGCGGGCTCGCGCATAAAGACGCGCAAAGTCGTAGTTGTGCACCACGTCCCCAGCCACGACCACAACGGGCGACATGTCGCGCCCGCCTTCTGTGAGAAGAGGCAAAGCACGCACAATGCCTCCGAGGCTTTCGAGAGACTGATCGTGCGTTTCTGCTTCCCGAGACAACTCCAAATGAAGACCGCGGGCAGCGAGCTCATGCGGCAGCGCTTCAAATGTTTCTGGCAGGTGCGCCGTGTTCATCACCACATCCGTGATTCCAGCGCGTTTGAGTCCGGCAAGCGTCCAGTCGCACAAACGCACGCCGTCGGCCACCGGTAAAAGCGGCTTAGGCGTCGTGTCGGTCAAGGGCCGAAGCCGAGAACCTCGGCCGGCGGCAAGCACCATTGCGCGCATTGCTGAAGTCTCCGTTTTTTAGTACGTCCAGCCAACCTTGGTCTTTTGTTCTTCGAACTGATCCAAAAGCCAGTTGATGGGCTTGAGTTCGTTGTAGCGGTTGGCCGTTTCGCGCACATAGTGCAGGAAACGCGGCGTATCTTGCAAATATTTCGGACGGCCGTCGCGGTAGTTGATGCGGGCAAAGATGCCGAGCACCTTGAGATGACGCTGCATGCCCATCCATTCGACATCGCGCCAAAATTCACCGAAATCCTGTGCCACGGGAATACCCGCCTTGCGTGCTTTGTCCCAATAGCGAATCGTGACATCAAGCACAAAACTTTCGCCCCAGCTGATAAAGGCATCGCGCATAAGACTGGCAATGTCATAGGTGACGGGACCGTAGAGTGCATCCTGGAAGTCCAACACGCCCGGCATCGGATCCGAAATCATCAGGTTGCGTGGCATAAAGTCGCGATGTACGAAAACCTTGGGCTGAGCCAGGCAAGCGGCGATGATCTTTTCGTAGACGGATTCAATGATTTCGTTTTGCTTTTCCGTGAGCGTATAACCGCGGTGTCGACCCACGTACCATTCGGGGAACAAATCGATTTCGCGGCGTAGCACGGCATGGTCATACTCGGGCAGCACGCCGGGTTTGGAAGCCGCCTGCCACTTCACAAGTGCATCGGTAGCCGCATCCATCAAACGGGCCGCGTTGTCCTCGTTGAGAACATCCAGATAAGTCTGTCGTCCCAGATCGCTCATCAAAATGAAACCCTGCGCGGAGTCGCTTGCCAGAATTTCAGGTACGTTCAGCCCTGCATCCTTCATGAGCGCATCAATTTTCAGAAACGAATCGATCGGTTCCTTTTCGGGCGGCGCATCCATCACGATATAGGTAACGCGGTCACCTTGCACACGAAAATAACGTCGAAAACTCGCATCTGTGCTTGCCGGCGTCAGGGTTGCCAAGTCCAGTCCGGCCACAGCCTTCTGGCCACCCAACCACTGACCGAGTGCTTCCAGGCGTTCATCCTGCGGTGTCTGCATCTCTCTATTCCTCAAAAAACCACGGAAATTGTTTGGCGGATTATGGCCGAAAAGCCGCCATACTGCTCTGCAAAAATCAGTTCAGGCACAAATTCAAAACCAAGTTTGTGATCCAGCCAAAAGCTCTGTTCGTCAAAACGGCGTCAAAAGAACGGCAAATTTGCGTCTTTTTAGATCCTACTAACAAGTTAAACAACGGAAGCGCCAAGTCTCTCTCTTATAATCCGAACACCAAACAGAGAACCCAATTGAAAATGCCTCGGAATTCACAGCCGCAACTGCTCCCTCTGGTCGCCGCCGTGACGGTCGCGCTTTGTGCGCAGGTCGCGCATGCCCGCGCGCCTGAAACGGAGTGGCTCAACATAGCCAGCGCCGACGTGCGCACACCGCCGCAAACCGACTCCCACACAACCACCCCTAGATCGGTTGCGCAAAACAATTCGCAACCCGCCTACCTGGATCAATGGACGGGTACTCTGGCCGATCCCGGCACGAAACCCGACGACGCGCCGGCTATCGGCTACGCCTACACGATTGAAGGCTCTCCCGAGACAGAAATTACGCTGTCGGGCGACGCTGAACTGCGTCGCGCCGGTACCGTCATCAAAGGCGAAACTATCGTCTACACGCAGCAAACCGGTGAAGTGCAGATCAAAGGCGACGCCCAGGTCTCTCGCGCGGGTGTTCAACTCAACGCGCCTGAGGCAACGTATCAGCTTGATGACAGCACCGGCGGAGCCGAAAACGTCGACTACGAATACAAACCGCGCGGATTGCGAGGCAAAGCGCGCTGTATGCGTTTTGCCTCGGCCGACGTGACCGAACTCAAGGACGTACTGCTCACGAGTTGCGAGGGCGATAATCCTGCCTGGTGGGTGGAAATGGACGAAATGACGCTCGATGAATACGAGCAGTCGGGCACCGGCACGGGCGCCGTACTTAAACTCGGTGGCATGCCTGTTTTGGGTTCTCCCTGGTTTACATTTCCCTTGTCGGCTGAACGCAAGTCCGGTTTCCTCTCGCCGGTGATCGGCATGAGTTCGGCACGCGGTCTTGATATTTCGGTGCCGTATTACTTCAATATCGCACCCAATTACGATTACACGCTCACGCCACAGATCATCACCAAACGCGGCGTGATGATCGGCAATGAATTCCGTTTCCTCAACAAGCATCTTGAGGGCGAAATTACCGGCGAGTACATGCCGCACGACAACGATTACGGCGACAAGCGCTACAGCTTGCACGCCAACATTCGCGGCAGCTGGAATAACTTCGGGTACGGCATCAACTACAACCGAGTGTCCGACGACGAGTTCTTCGACGACTTTTCAACGAGTCTGCGCGACAACACTGACGACATCCTGCCGCAGGACTACTGGCTCAATTACTCGTCGACCTACTGGAACGCAGCTGTTCGCGTCACGAAGAACCAAACCATCAACGACACGGACAAGCCTTACGAGCGCGAGCCGCAGTTCTCTTGGAACGCGTTTGTGGCCGACGCCGCCGGCTTTGAACTCACCACACACTTGGAAGCCACGCGCTTCGTGCACCCGACTGAAATTGACGGCGACCGTTTCGTCTTCCATCAGCAAATCGCCTATCCCATCCGCGGGGCCGGCTGGTTCGTCACACCTAAGGCACAGTTGATCAGCACCAAATACGACCTTGATCATGACAGATCCGATCGCTATACGGATTCGTCGCCGGGTTACACCGTGCCGATGTTCTCAATTGATTCGGGACTGACCTTTGAGCGAGATCTGAACGTTGCCAGCCGTGACATGCTCCAGACCCTGGAGCCGCGTCTCTTCTACAGCTACACACCGTATCGCAACCAAAGCCAGATCCCGCTCTTTGATTCGAGCGTAGCCGATCTGAACTTCGCCCAGCTCTACAGTGAAAACACCTGGGCCGGCTACGACCGCATCGCTGAAACCAATCAAGTGACGGCCAGCGTCACGAGCCGCTTCATTGACGCCAACAGCGGTCTGGAATGGATCCAGGCCTCAATCGGTCAGCGCTACTACTTCAACGACCGCACCGTCAACAGTGAAGGCGAGCGCATCTCGATGGAAAACCAAAAGAGCGACTTCCTCGCTAGTGTCGGTGCTCGCCTGACACGCACGATCTCGGCTTCGCTCTTCGGTCAGTGGTCCTGGGAGCGTTCGAGCTTTAAGAAAGCCGTTGCCGGGGTTCGCTGGCAACCCAAGCCCCAGAGCGTGATCGGTCTGTACTACCGCTACAACTGGCAGGAAGACCGCAACAGCGAGGACTACATCGATCAGATCGATCTTGCGGTGCAGTGGCCCTTGTCCGACAAGGTGTACGCGCTCTTGCGTCAGAACTATTCGCTCTACGACCATAAATTCATCGAAAGTCTTGCCGGCGTCGAGTACCACGCGGGCTGCTGGACGCTGCGCGCTGTTGCACAACGTTACACTCGCGACGAAGACAAGAATGATGAAACGAACTTCTTCTTGCAGTTAGAATTGACCGGTCTGGGCGCAGTCGGGTCAAGTCCGCTCTCCGAACTGCAACGCAGCATCCCGGGCTATCAAACCGGCAGCCCCGTGCCCACCTCCATCGGTACCTATGACTACTACCAATAAAAGAATCACTTTGACGGCAGCCGCCCTTGTGCTGGCCGCGCTGCCTGCTTTCGCTCAGCAAAGCAGCCAAATTCGCGAAACGACGGCCGAGGCACCACAGCCGGTTGCCGCCACCGAAGGTCTGGCTTTGACAGATGAGCAAGCCGTCGGCAACAAATTCGCCGACCGTATCGCCGCCGTCGTCAACAACGACGTCATCACGGAATACGAACTGCAAAACCGCGTGCGCCAGGCCGCCATCAACCTGCGTCAACAAAACATCAATCTGCCTCCGATGCAGGAATTGCGCCGCCAAGTGCTCGAACGCATGATCACCGAAAAGGCCACCGAACAGCGTGCCAAGGAATTGGGCATCCGCGTCGATGAACAGATGGTGAGCGCTTCGATCGAACAAATCGCCCGAAACAACAAAATGACCGTCGAAGAGCTGCGCGAACGGCTTCGTGCCGACGACGTAAGCTTCAGTGCTTTCCGCTCGCAGGTGCGCGACGAAATCACGGCACAACGTCTGCGCGAACGTGAGGTCGACAGCAAAATCACGATTCCGGAAAGTGAAGTTGATGCGTACCTCGCCGAACAAACGGGTTTTACGACCAACGACACGCAGGAATACCACGTGCGCCACATCCTGTTGCCGATTCCTCCGGGAGCCTCAGACTCCGAAGCTCGAGATGTTGAGCGAGAAGCCGAAGCTCTGGTCGAACGCGTCCGCAACGGCGAAGATTTCAGTTCTCTTGCCGCCGCCAACTCCAAGGCCGAAGATGCGCTCTCGGGCGGTGATCTGGGCTGGCGCGACGCCTCGCGTCTGCCGACCATCTTCTGGAAGGCCATCGAAAACAACCGCACGCAGCGCAACTTCGTTACGACGGTGCGCTCCTCGGGTGCCGTTCACGTTGTGTTCCTTGAAGACAGCCGCGACGGCGTCAAAGCCAAACTCGCCGGCACCCCGATTGAACAAACTCACGTGCGTCACATCTTGATGTTCGTCTCCGACCTTACGCCGGAAGATCAGGTGATTTCGCGATTAAACGACATCCGTCACCGCATTTCCACGGGCGAAGCCGACTTTGCCACACTCGCACGTTTAAATTCCGTCGACAACTCCGCCACCCGAGGCGGCGATATCGGCTGGGTGAGTCCTGGTGATACTGTTCCGGAATTCGAATCGGTCATGAATCGCCTGCAGCCCGGCGAAGTCTCCGAACCGGTCCGTACACCCTATGGCTACCACCTGATTCAGGTACTTGAGCGCCGTACTGCCGAAGCAAACGCCGAGCGCAGCCGCATCAACGCCCGCAATCAGTTGCGTGAAAAGAAGTTGGCCGAAGCCGTCTACAACTGGCAGCGTGAGCTACGCGACCGCGCCTACGTCGAAATCCGCACCAACGATTACTAATTTTCAGGCGCTTTCAAGCGCCTGACAACCAAAACGCCTGCGGACTTCCGGCTGACACACAAGCCAGCAGAAAGCCACAGGCGTTTGCTTTTGGTCCTCGGTTTGAGAATGTCCTCCAGCATTGCAATCACTACCGGAGAGCCTGCGGGCATCGGTCCGGAAATCTGCGTCAAAGCAGTCTTTACCGGACGGGTCAAGTCACCCGTCACGCTCATCGGCGACAAAAAGCTTTTGATCAAGACGTCCGAAAAACTGGGCTTCGGCTCCATCTTTCCGGACTGGGTGAAGTTCGAGCACGTGCCGCTTGCGCATCCTGCCGTGCCGGGGCAGCTTGACGTTGCCAACGCCCCCTACGTCGTCGAAACCCTGCGACGCGCCGCACAAGGCGCTCAGGACGGCACTTACAGCGCAGTGGTAACGGCTCCGGTGCAAAAAAGCATCATCATAGAAGCAGGCATTCCGTTTACAGGACACACCGAATTTTTCCAGCAGTTTGCAGGCGTTGACCGCGTGGTCATGATGCTCACTTCGGGCACAAGCCAGCAGGCTCTGCGCGTGGCATTGGTCACAACACATCTGCCTCTGCAGCAAATTCCTGCAGCCATCACCGACGAAGCACTCGACAAAACACTTTCGATTTGTGCGCATGCGCTGCGTCAGGATTTCGGCATTGAGCGTCCGCGCATCGCCGTCACGGGCTTAAACCCGCACGCGGGAGAATCCGGCCACATGGGTCGCGAAGAAATCGAACGCATTGCACCTGCGATCGAACGCGCCAAGGCTACAGTTCACTCCGCCGAATTTTCAGGTCCGTGGCCGGCCGATACGATTTTCGTACCGGATCACTCCAAAAATTTCGACTGCATCGTTTGTATGTACCACGATCAGGGGCTTCCCGCCCTCAAACGCGAGGGCTTCGGGCATGGCATCAACATCACGCTTGGGCTGCCCTGGGTACGCACATCGGTCGATCACGGCACAGCACTGGACATTGCCGGCAGCGGCGAGGCTCACGAAGGAAGTCTTCTTGCCGCTCTTTCCATTGCACACCATATGGCGGAACGCCGCGAGAGGATTCGCGAGCTGCAGCGCCTGCTCGGTTAACCTACAACACGACTTTCAGAGAACACATCTATGGCCAGTGAAGGACTTCAGGGACATCGCGCACGCAAACGCTTCGGGCAGAACTTTCTGCACGATCGCCATTGGATCGAGCGCATCGCCAAGGCCGTCAACGCCACTGAAGGCGACGACATCGTTGAAATCGGCCCGGGTCAGGCAGCATTGACCCGCGAATTAATTGCGGGTGCAGGCAAAGTGCGTGCCGTAGAAATCGACCGCGATCTCGCCGCATGGCTCAAAGAAACGTTCCCCGAGTCTCTGAGTCTGATCGAAGCCGACGCGCTCACGCTCGACTGGACGCAAGTGGCCAAAAACGACAACCTGCGCGTGGTCGGAAATCTTCCCTACAACATCTCTTCGCCCCTGCTCTTCAAACTTCTTGAAGCCGCCGATCACGTCAAGGATCAGCACTTCATGCTGCAAAAGGAAGTGGTCGACCGCATGGTGGCCCAGCACGGCAGCAAAACCTACGGACGTCTGTCTGTGATGCTGCAGTGGCGCTATCGCATGCAAAAACTCTTTGACGTGCCGCCGGGCGCATTCAACCCGCCGCCGAAGGTAATGAGCTCGGTCGTGCGCATGATTCCCAAGGCCAAGGAAGAGGTGCCCTCCGTCGATTTTGAACTCTTCAGTTCAGTCGTCGCCAACGCCTTCTCGCAACGTCGCAAGACAATTCGCAATGCGCTCTCGGCACTTCTTTCGGCCGAAGAAATCGCCGCCTGCGACGTAGATCCGGGTGCACGAGCCGAGGCGCTGCCGCTGGACGCATTTGTCCGCCTGGCACAAAAAGCCGAAGCCCTCGGACGCAAAGCCGTCACACCCGGTACCACGGTCGACTAAATCGAGCGTGTGTATCTGCAGAAGGTTTGTCGTATTACCGCGACAAGCCTTCTTTTTTGTCGGCAGAATGTGAGCGCTCTGTTCAACACTCACCTTCAAAGGATTTCCACTATGGCTCACGTCAATCCGCCGTATCGCTGCGACGTCGTCGGCAGCTTCCTGCGACCCAAGACCATTGCACAAGCTCGCGTCAGATTCACCTGCGGACAAATCAGCAAGGAAAAACTCACAGCAATTGAAGACGCCGAAATCAAGAAGCTCATTGCCAAGGAACGTGAAAACGGCTTGAGCGCCGTCACCGACGGCGAATTCCGCCGAGCATACTGGCATTTGGACTTTCTGGCGGCTCTCGGCGGTATTCGTCACGTCAAAGCCGAGACCTGGTCGGTGCATTTCGAAGGTCATCAGCCCAAAGCCGAGACCATCGTGATTGCCAACAAAATCCACTTCCCGGAAAACCATCCTTTTCTGGAAGCCTACGATCGTCTGAAAAACTTAGCCAACGACGTTCCGATCAAATTTACGATTCCGTCGCCTTCAATGCTGCATCTGATCTGCTGCGTGCGTGAGGAGAACTATCAGGCCATTGATCTATACAAAGACAAGGAAAACGAACTCTTTTCCGACATCGCGCAAACCTGGAAAGACGCCATGCTCTCGCTCTACGCCAAAGGCTGCCGCTATCTGCAGTTCGACGACACGAGTTGGGGCGAGTTTTGCTCGCAGGAAAAACGCTCCGCCTACGCCGCACGCGGCATCAATGTCGACACCATCGGCCGGAAGTATGTCGCCTGCATCAACGAAATTCTTGAAGCCAAACCTGAAGATATGACCGTGACGATGCATATCTGCCGCGGCAATTTCCGCTCCACGTGGTTTAGCTCCGGCGGCTATGAGCCGGTGGCCGAAAATCTCTTCGGCAACTGCCGCGTCGACGGTTTCTTTCTGGAATACGACACGGAACGAGCTGGCGGTTTTGAACCGTTGCGCTTCATCAAAGATCAGACTGTCGTACTCGGCTTGATCACGAGCAAATTCCCCGAACTTGAGGACAAACAAGCCATCAAGGCACGAATTCAGGAAGCTTCCAAATATGTACCGCTCGAACGCCTGTGCCTGTCTCCACAGTGCGGCTTCTCGTCGACCGAAGAAGGCAACATCATGACCGAGGAGCAGCAATGGGCCAAGGTGCGCCTTGTGCGTGACATCGCCCGTGAGGTTTGGGCCGACGCGAGCTAAAGGCTATTGGTCTCAGACAAAATAACGCACGGTCATGAAAATGTGAGCGTGCGTTTTCTTTTTTGTCAACCGAATCAGCGAGCCATCATTTCGCGAACCTTGCCCGCCACCGCTTTGCCGAGAAGTTCGTGCTCGTGTGCAGACAAATGCACCTTGTCGGGCTGATCAGGCATGCCCACAACAGCCCCGCCGTCGAAATACTCGGCGCCGGCAGCTCGTACGGCCTTTTCAATCACAGGACCCCAAGCTTTGGTCTTGGCAAGTGCTCCGGCAAAGAAGTCCCCGTAGGGCGTATTGTCGCCGTCGAGTTCCGGCGGCAAAACAATCAGAACACGGGGCGGCTTATAGGCGGTGCGCCGCTGCCACTCTCCGCTTTTGATGCAATTCGTGAGATTGACCAGTCCCTGCGCGATCTCTTTCGGACCGCGATGATGCTCGGCTTTCAGATCGTTGGAGCCGAGCATAACGATAACCAGATCAACGGGCATGTTGGCCGAGAGTGCGGCAGGTAACGTAGTCAGTCCGTTATAGGTCTCGCCAGGAATTTTGCCGCTGCCCGGACTTTCCGGCTCATCGACATCCGTCGTGCGGCCGCCGAGTGCGTCGACTTCCAAATGGTATTTATTGCCAAGCTCCCGATTCATGAAATAGGGCCAGGTTTCATCAACGGGCAGACGTGAAACGACCTGCGTTTTGGGCTCGTAGACCCAACCGAACGTGTTGGAATCACCATAGACGAAGATTGTGGGTTTTTGCTGAGCTGCAACGACGGAGCATGAAAGAAAAGCAGTCACCGCAATCGCGGTTGCTTTGAAGCGAAGAGAAACGGACATGAAATACCCTCCGACAGGAAATCAAGGGAGGAGTTTAGCGCTCGGATCTCTTCAGTCTTGAGGTAACAAACGCCTGTGGTAAGAAAGCCAGTCACAAAGGCAAGAAAGTGGACTTGGTCAGTCGCTTCTTGGAATCAAGAAGCAAAAGTCCTTCGCAGGCCTGTTGTCGGATGTGTTGTGGTATCTGCATGCTTTGGATCCTATTGGTGTCCAAAAATCCGAAACCACTTCAAGACGGCAGATACAAAAAAACCACCGCGAGGGTGGTTCTTCAGCAGAACTGGTGGCCAGGGACGGAATCGAACCGCCGACACGCGGATTTTCAATCCGCTGCTCTACCAACTGAGCTACCTGGCCAACAGAGAAGCGAAACTATATAGGCTAATTTGGAAATTTGCAAGTGCCCGGCTGAAATTTCTCTCCGCCTTAAGTTTTTCAAAACATTTCTGAAGCATAATCCGCGCTATCTTAAGATCAACCAGTAGACGTATACGAAGAACCGCGCCCTGGGGGAAGAAGAACAACACACCCTCAATCGGCAGACGAATTCGTTGTTATTGACCCCATGCAGTTGCTTTGTCTCGGCCTTAACCACAAGACCGCGCCGCTTGCGGTGCGTGAGCGCGTTGCCTTCGGCCCTGAAGATACCGGAGAAACCGTCGCCCTCATCAAAACCCGTCTGGCCTCCGCGGATGCCGGCGGTGTCACGGAAGCCATGATTCTGTCGACCTGCAACCGCACGGAAATCTACTGCGCAGCGGTCGACCCCAAACGTGCTGCCGACTCTGTTCTTGAACTCATCGAAGAACTTAAGGGTGTGCGCACTACCGATCTGCAACCGCACGTCTACGTCTACGAACAGAGCGAAGCAGCTCGTCATGTTTTCCGTGTGGTCTCAGGCATCGACTCGATGGTACTCGGCGAGACCCAGATCGTCGGCCAATTCAAAAAGGCCGTCGCCACCGCACGCGACGTCAAAGGTCTGGGATTGATGCTCAACCACCTCTTCCAAGATGCATTTACCGTTGCCAAAGAAGTGCGCTCGAGTACGGCCATCGGCTCCAACTCCGTGAGTCTTGCCGCAGCTGCCGTGCGTCTGTCATTGCGTCTGTTCGGCAACCTGTCCGACTCAAACGTGCTGTTTGTGGGCGCCGGCGAAATGATCGAACTCTGTGCCGCCCACTTCTCGGCACAGCATCCCCGCTCAATTACCGTGGCCAACCGTTCGCTCGAACGCGGCCAGAACCTCGCTGCACGTTACAACGGCAAAGCCATGAAGCTGCAAGACCTGCCGCAGGTGATCAGCAACTTCGACATCATTGTGTCGTGTACGGCTTCCGCCCTTCCCATCATTGGCCTGGGTATGATTGAGCGCGCCGTCAAGGAACGTCGCCACCGTCCGATTTGCATCGTTGATCTGGCCGTGCCTCGCGACGTGGAAGCCGAGGTAGCACGTCTTGACGATGTCTATGTTTACAGCATGGATGAACTCGGTGCCGTCGTTGAGTCCGGGAAAGAAAGCCGCAAAGCCGCTGTCGTAAAAGCCGAAGTAATCATCTCTATGCGAGTGCAGGCTTTCGAAAAGTGGTTGGAAATGCGTGCAGCCGTGCCCGCTATCGCCCGCATCAGAAATCGTGCGGAAAAAACCCGCGCAGAGCTCACGCACAAAGCAATTAAGCAGATTGAAAAAGGCGAAGACCCTGCCGTTGTGATTGATCTCTTCGGTAAAGCCTTCATGCATAAACTCCTGCACGATCCTACTGTGCTTCTTCGTAATGCCGAAGGGCTCACAAGCGAAGAGCGAGAACACATGACGATGATCGTCGGACACTTCTTTAGTCCCCGCTAAGATTCCTTCCTTTTCAGAGGCAAGCAACGGACGCGTACAATTTCAGTCGCGTCCGCTTTCTTTAGCGATTTCCTCTCTCGAATTTTTCCCAGGCCGTCTGAAATACCCGGCCGTTCTTTTTTGTGTCATGAAAGAAAATATTCGCGCCAAGCTTCTCGGTCTCTGCCGTCGTCTTGAAGAACTCGATGCCATGCTCGCAGCACCCGATGCGGCTGACGATATGAAGCGCTTCACGGAACTTTCGCGCGAACGCGCCGAAATCGAACCGGTTGTTCTCAAGACCAAGGAATATGAACAGACGCTTGAGGACATCGCCACGGCCGAAGAAATGGCCAAGGATCCCGAAGTCGCCGAATTTGCCCGCGAAGAAATGCTCGCCGGCAAGAAAAAGCTCGAAGAACTCGAACAAGACCTGCAAATCCTGCTCCTGCCGCGCGACCCGGACGACAACAAAAATACATTCCTTGAAATCCGTGCCGGCACGGGCGGCGAAGAATCGGCGTTATTTGCAGGCGATCTGCTGCGCATGTACATGCGCTACGCGGAACGCAGCGGTTGGCGCGTGGAAATCGTGAGCAAAAGCGACTCGGATCTCGGCGGCTACCGTGAAGTCATCTGCCGAATCATCGGCGAAGGTGCATACAGCCGACTGAAATTCGAGTCTGGCGGCCACCGCGTGCAGCGCGTGCCGGAAACAGAAGCTCAGGGCCGCGTGCACACTTCGGCCTGTACGGTTGCCGTCATGCCTGAAGCCGATGAAGTGGAAGCCGTCAAAATCAACCCTCAGGATTTGCGCATTGATGTATACCGCGCTTCCGGCGCCGGCGGCCAGCACGTGCAGAAAACAGACTCGGCCGTCCGCATCACGCACTTGCCCACAGGGCTTGTAGTCGAATGTCAGGACGAACGTAGCCAGCGCCAAAACAAGGAACGCGCCATGAGCGTTCTGGCCAGCCGCCTCTACGCCATGGAGGTTGAAAAACGCCGCAGTGAAGAAGCAAGCACTCGCAAGAGCTTAATCGGCAGCGGCGACCGCAGCGAACGCATTCGCACTTACAACTACCCGCAGGGCCGCGTCACAGATCACCGCATCAATCTGACGCTTTATAAGCTCGGTGCGATCATGGATGGCGATCTTGATGAAATTCTGACCGCACTTCAAAACGAACATCGCGCCGAACTGCTTGCCGCGATGGGAGAAAACGCGTGACAACGGTCGCTCAAGGCCTTCTGCAGGCCGCAGGCCGCGTGCCCCGTTCGGAAGCGCGCCTGTTGCTTGCCGCAGTCATTTGCAAGCCTAAAGAATTTCTTATCACACATCCGGAATACACACTCTCGGATGCCCAAACTTCACTCTTTGCTTCCTACCTGGAGCGAGCTCAAACAGGCGAACCCATTCCATACATCGTCGGTACGCAAGAATTCTGGGGGCGCCCCTTTCACGTCACGCCCGCTACGCTCATTCCGCGCCCGGACACCGAAACGCTCATCGAAGAGGCTCTGGCATTTCTCAAGGATCTTGAAGCGCCCCGCGTGCTTGATCTCGGTACCGGCAGCGGCTGCATTGCCGTGACTCTCGCACTGGAATGCCCGAAGGCACAAGTTTGGGCTTGCGACAAAAGCTCGTCCGCTTTGTCCGTGGCCCAAGCCAATGCCAGAGCACTCGGCGCAAGCGTGATGTTTGTCGAAAGCAACTGGTTTAGCGCCTTTGCCGACGAGAAATTCGATCTCATCGTCTCCAATCCTCCTTACATCGAAGAAAACGACGAACACCTCAAAGCACTTCGCTTTGAACCCATCAGCGCGCTCACGTCCGGCACCGACGGACTGGACGACATTCGAATTCTGGCGGCTGATGCGCCCAAACATCTCCGCGAACACGGCAGCATCATTGTTGAGCACGGCTACAATCAGGGAGAATCGGTCGCGGCAATTTTCCGGTCAGCGGGCTTTGCATCCGTACGAACCGTGCGCGACCTCGGAGATAATCCGCGGCTTTGCTGCGCCGTGCGCTAGCGTTCCGTTTTTCGAACGTTTGCGGCGCCCAACGCCGTCTTCTTATGAAAGGACGAGTCGAAAATGGAAATTTTGAAGTTGCTCCAAGAGCGCCATACCACCAAGAAATACGACGCTTCGCGCAAAATCAGCGATGCCGATTTCGATCTGCTGCTTGAATCTCTGCGCTTGGCTCCCTCTTCCGTCAATTCTCAGCCCTGGGAATTCTTCATTGCCGACACAAAAGAAGCCAAAGAAAAGCTTCTGCCTGCCATCGCCGACTTCAACCACAGCCGCGTGACGGATTCGGACCGTTTGATCGTCTGCGCCATTCACACCGATCTGGACGAATCCTATATGCAGGAACTGGACGATCAGGAAGAAGCCGACGGCCGCTACAAAGATCCGTCCTACAAAGTTGACAACGGTTAACGTCGCCGCTTCTTCGTCGGCAAATATCGCAATGCCGGCGAAATCGCGTGTTGGGCCGGAAAACAATCCTACATCGCTCAGGGCTTTTTGCTTTACACGGCTGCCGCTCTCGGCATTCAGTCAACGCCGATCGAAGGCTGGGACGCCGACAAGGTTGATGAAATCCTCGGCTTGCGCGAAAAAGGCATGCATGCCCAGTATGCCGTCGCACTCGGCTATGGCGCATCCGACGACCATAATGCCGCTCGCCCGAAGTCCCGTTGGCCGGCACAACGCATCTTCCACAAACTTTAACGCTATCCGCACAAGCGCTCAGCAATCTCACGCTGGGCGCTCGTCAAGGTTCGTCCCGACATGCATATTCGTAAACTGATTCAACTGCTTGACAGCATTCTCGATCCGTCTTCCTACCGTGACTACGCTCCCAACGGTCTTCAGGTCCAAGGGCGCCACGATATCAAACGTCTAGTCACCGGCGTGACCGCCTCGTTTGACCTCATTGAGGCCGCTGCCGCACAGGACGCAGACGCACTTCTCGTGCATCACGGTTGGTTTTGGAAGGGGGAAGAAGCGCGCATTACCGGTCTTCGTTATCGGCGTATTGCGCGCCTACTGGAAAGCGGCATGCACTTGATCGGTTACCACCTGCCGCTTGACGACCACCCCGAAATCGGCAACAACGCACTGCTTGGCAAAGCGCTCGGACTAACCAGTGACATACGCTTCGGAGACTATGGGTTATCCGCGCCGACCTCTGGCGCCGTGTCGGTCAACGACCTCACCAATCAACTCGAATCGCTTTTAAAGCGCAAACCTCTCGTTTTGGGTCCGCAACAAGGCGAAATTCATCGTATCGGCTGGTGCACCGGCGCCGCACAGGACATGATTGAAGAAGCCGCTGAGATCGGCTGCGACTGCTTCATCTCGGGAGAAGTGAGCGAGCGCACCTTCCATCAGGCCAAAGAACTCGGCATCACCTACTTTGCTTGCGGGCACCACGCAACCGAACGCTTCGGCGTGCGCGCTCTGGGGGAACGAATTGCCACTGAAACGGACATAGACGTCACATTCATCGACATCGATAATCCCGTTTGATCAACACGCAGACAACCTCTCTGATCCTCTGTCAGGACTTCTTGGCAGAGGCCTCTTTCAATAGATCGCGAATTTCGCGCAGCAGCGCGATGTCTTCGGGCGTCACTTGAGGCTTGGCCGCCGCTTCCTCCTCTGCCTTTTTCTTGTCAGCTTTGGCAAGCGCCTCCAAACGGCCGCGCAAACCCGTAACTACCTTGATAAGCCAAAAGATCACGAAGGCTAGCAACAAAAAATGCACCACGGCAGTCAAAAACGCGCCGTATCCGAACACTGTTGCGCCGGCAGCTGTCAGAGCTTCATACGTGCGTGGCCCCGTGTAACCCGCCGGTTCCGATAACACAATGAAAAGACCTGTGAAATCGGGCTTACCGACCAGAAAGCCCAACAGCGGATTGATCAAATCTTTGACCAAACTGTTGACAATGGCCGAAAACGCCGCGCCGATGATCACGGCAACGGCTAAATCCAGAACATTTCCCCGAGAAATAAAAGCTTGAAATTCCTGTAGAAACTTGCGCATGTTACTCTCTCTTGCTTTGGTTTATTTTTCCTTAAGATTCAGCATCTTACGCGATATTTCTCGCGATTTCCGCACGAGTTAGGTAAAATGTTATCCTCTTTGATTTCCGCAAAACTCGCTTCCCTAGTGAACTGAGTTATCCCCTTTTCGTTCTTTTGGTTTCCAGATACTTATGATGGTTTTGTACTCGGGCGCCACCTGCCCCTTTTCGCACCGCTGCCGCTTCGTTCTCCATGAAAAGAGCGGCGACTTTGAAGTGATTGACGTTGATCCGAACAACCCGCCCGCTGAGATCACCAAACTCAATCCCTACGGCGAACTGCCCATTCTGATGGAACGCGATCTAACGCTGTATCAGTCCACGATCATCAATGAGTATATCGACGAACGCTTCCCGCACCCGCAGCTGATGCCTGCGGATCCCATTATGCGTGCGCGCGCACGTCTTTTCATCTACACGTTCGAACGTGAACTCTTTAGCTTCGTGCGTCTGCTTGAAAAGCGCGACGCCGACGAAAAGCGCAAAATGATCGCCCGCGCACAGATTCGCGAACAGCTCATCCAGCTCTCTCCGATTCTTTCGAAGCACAAGTACTTGATGGGCGACGAATTCACGATGCTCGATATCACGCTGGCCCCGTTGCTTTGGCGCCTCGGGCTGTACGGCATCGATCTGCCGAGCTCCGCTGCTCCGCTGCTGAAATACGCCGAAACGGTGTTTGCCCGCAACTCATTCATCGATTCGATGACGCCTTCTGAAAAAGTGATGCGCCGTTAATTTCCGTCAAGGAGACAATCATGGCTCTGAACAATAAAACGGTCGTCATGCCTCTGCAGTGCCCGGATTTTCGCCCGCATCTGATTGAGGCCATTGTCAATTGGTGCGAAAACCGCGGACAGACGCCCTACATGCTCGTCGAAGTTGATGATGCATGCGACGTGCCGCGCCATCTGGCCAATCCCGACAACACCATGGTTTTTTGCATTTCAGAAGAAGCCGTGAACAATTTCGTGATTGACGACGAAGCTATCTCCTTCCAGGCTCGCTTCGGCGAAAGCATCAGCAGCATCTACATTCCGCTCAACCGAGTAGCCGCCGTTTATCCGAAGGAAGACACCAATCTGGTGACCTACTTCCCGGTAACACCGACGCCTGAAAAGAAAGTCAAAAAAGATGAACCAACAGACTTCCCTGTGTTTACGAAAGTCTGACATTCATCTGTATAATGCGTTGTTCTGGCCTCAATAGCTCAGTTGGTAGAGCAACCGCCTTGTAAGCGGTAGGTCGTCTGTTCGAGTCAGTCTTGGGGCACCATTTTTCAACCTCCAGCAGGACATTGCTGGAGGTTTTTCATTTTCTGCCGCAGGAACAATCCGGCTGCAATTTGCTTGCAGAGATTTGCAGAAAGCGCCTTCAGCGAATCCAGCAAGACCATTGTTTCCATACTCTGCTTCAGTTTTAATGCTTTTGTTGGCTAACTTGCGGTTTTGACTCCTGACTTTTCTGCCGTCTGCCTGCATCTGCGCATTTACCTTGGAAATTGATTATGCTCGTCGTCTAACATAGCGTTATAGGACTCCTTCCCGACACGCCGTGCCGCAAGAGACGCATCCATGTCAGAGCAATTTTCCCCAAAGCCGACCATCAGTGCCGATACACTTCAGCGCATTCTTGACTTTCGCGACGAGAGAAACTGGAAGCAGTTTCACAACCCAAAAGATTTAGCAATTTCCCTCAGCCTGGAGGCCGCCGAACTGCTTGAGTGTTTTCAATGGTCCGGAGAAGATACGGAGGTAGCAGGCAAAACTGCCGCCATGAAAGAAGAATTGAGCGACGTGGTCATCTACGCTCTGCTTCTGGCGGATCGTCTGGGACTAGACCTTGACGCCGCGGTAAGAGAAAAAATTCAAATCAACGCCGCAAAATACCCGGTCAAAGAAAGTTACGGAAATTCCGCCAAATACGACAAACTCAAGCAAATCGCCCGCTCGTCATGACCATCGTCTATCGGAACAGTCTGGACCATTTTTACCGAAACAGTCCTGCGATCCCGGATCTTCTCATGGGACTGGAGGGCTCTGACGCTCCTCGAAACAGCGCTCAATATCGAGCCTGGTCCAACTCCCTACAGTTCATGCAAACCATGCTGATGATGGCCAACCTCCCTCGAGACTGCGGCATTCTGATCGAATACCGTCTGCCATCCACCAGCAGACGTGTGGACTTCATCATCACGGGACACGATATTCATGGTTCTGCAAACTTCGTCATCATCGAGCTCAAGCAGTGGTCCACGGCCGAGGTCGTTTCTGGAAAATCAGGAATCGTGATGGCCAACGTGGCCGGGCATCGTATTGAAGAGACCAACCATCCCTGTTATCAAGCATGGTCCTACAAAGTATTTCTCGAAAACATGCTTGATACCGTGTCAAAAAATCACCTGCATGCCTTCGCATGCGCATATTTGCACAACTACAAATCATTGCTGTCCAAAACAAAATCTGATACGAGGGCGACTTTTCTGGCAAAAGAAAATTGAATCTGTCCAAAGCAAATT
>UPZS01000003.1 GCA_900538905.1 uncultured Sutterella sp. | reverse complement strand
TAGCCGGTCCCAAGGGTATGGCTGTTCGCCATTTAAAGAGGTACGTGAGCTGGGTTTAAAACGTCGTGAGACAGTTTGGTCCCTATCTGCCGTGGGCGCTGGAAGATTGACGGGGGCTGCTCCTAGTACGAGAGGACCGGAGTGGACGCACCTCTGGTGTACCGGTTGTCACGCCAGTGGCATCGCCGGGTAGCTATGTGCGGAAGAGATAACCGCTGAAAGCATCTAAGCGGGAAACTTGCCTGAAGATAAGTCTTCCCGGAGGCTAGACCTCCCTGAAGAGTCGTTCGAGACCAGGACGTTGATAGGTCGGGTGTGTAAGCGTTGTGAGACGTTTAGCTAACCGATACTAATTGCTCGTGAGGCTTGATCCTATAACCGTGCTGCTTGAAGTTTGCAAGAAACGATCAAGTAGATGAAGAAAAGGATTGGAGCTCGAAAAGAAAAAGTGATTGCGAGCCCGAAGAGCTTTGCTTCTTAGCCAAAGAATTCGACGAGCTGACCGAAAAGGTCAGTCAGTCAAAGCCTTTGCCTGGCGGCCATACCGAAGTGGTCCCACTCCTTCCCATTCCGAACAGGACAGTGAAACGCTTCAGGGCCGATGATAGTTGGTTGTATTTCCAGTGAAAGTAGGTCACTGCCAGGCTAAATCATTAAAGCGAACCCCCGTTGGAGTCTCTCCTTCGGGGGTTTCGTTTATGTGCTTGTTTTAAGCGAGAACCATTCATGTCTGAAGAAAACAAACCGGCTCGCCGTCAGTATCGACGCACCACCGAGCGCCGTCAGGAGATTCTGGTTGCCGTTGTGCAACTCTTGTCGGATCCTGACTGCTGTGGGGTAACGACGAAAGACATCGCTCGATTTTTGGGCATTGCCGACGGAGCTCTTTATAGACATTTTTCCGGCAAAGCGGAGATTCTCGAGGAGCTGATCGGTTTTTGCGACGCTTCTTTTGAGCGTATGTTCGATGAAATCAATACCGAATCGAACGTGACAATGCTGATGCGTGCGATGGTTAAGGCAAGAGCTCTGCTTTTGTTTGCGGAAGCCAACAGCGGCCTAACACGGCTTTTGACCGGTGAAGCACTTTGCTTGGAAGGAGCGCAGGTGCGTGAGTCGATGCAGAGGTGTTTGGCCAAAGCGGAAAAAGCCCTGTGCGCCAGTTTAGAACTGGCAGTGGTACAGCGTGAGGTTGCTGCTGACATAAACCCTGTTGTACGTGCCCGTCTCATCATGAGCTATGTGCAGGGGCGCTGGGCCCGGTTTGTGGCTTCCGGATTTGAAGAGAAACCGACAGTTGATTGGGCTCAGGCACAGGTAATTTTGTTCAGTGACCTGGTTTCGGCTTAAGCTCTTCATAATAGTTGTTAACGGTGCTGTTACATGTGCAACAGCACCGTTTTTTTTCCGTGACAGAAGGATGATCGGCGCATGAATGATTTAAGTGCTTGAATTTGCAGGGTTTCTTTAGAATTGAACCGCTGTTCAATACGATGAGCTTCTTAAGCTTAACCTAAGAGATTGTTTTTACGGCACTTTTTGTTCATTGCTTCGTTTACAAACGGTTTCTTCACAGTAGATTTCTTTGCACCATGGACAAATATCCATATGTACTATTCCAAGTACATCGATCTCCTTTCGTTTGGTTGAATCAAATACCGAATGTTTGAGGGCTGGGACGAAAAAGTCTCAGCCTTTTTTTTATCGTGGGCATTGCGCCCACGGAAGTGGCAGAATCCGACAATCGAAAGACATATTTTTTCGTTTCGGATGGTTTTGAGTTGGTTGCGAAAACTGCGTAATGTCGCAGTGTTGTTCATGGTGACAATTACCTTGCTGGTCGCCTGGCCTGCTTATGCGGCAAGCGACGTGAGTCGAGCGCACGACCGACCGTTGCGCTTGGCAATTGTCAACACCTATGGACAAATACTTTCAAATATCTATTACGGCGAATCGTTGAAGAAGATTCGAGCAGCGATTGCGCCTCGCCCGCTCGAAATTCGTATCTACGGGCCGGATACGTTTCTGGATGCCGCCAGAAACGATCAGTTCGACATGTCGATAGCTTCCTATGGTTTGACAAGTATCATGTTGCGTCAAACCGGAGGGGCACGCGTCCTTACCGCCGTTAACAAGCGCTTCCCGAATCCTTACGCCGGAAACGGTGCCGCCATCATTGTGCGATCTGACCGGCAGGACATCAACACGATTGAAGATTTGCCAAACAAATCGCTGGCGGTGATGAGCATTACAGCTTTTGCCGGTTGGCAAGTTCCGATGGCTGAATTGACAGCTCTCGGAATTGACGTCAAACGTGCTTTTCGAGACATCAGAGTCACGGGTGAGCCGATGACGCAGATTCTTGATTTGGTGCACTCAGGAGAAGCCGATGTCGGTTTCGTCGTTAACTGCTTGCTGGAAGATGCTCATGCGCTTGGCAAGTACAAGGCAGATGACTTCAAAGTCATTGGTGACAGAGGCGCTTTCTCAGGTAGCAGTTGCAAGCATTCCACGCGCCTTTATCCCAATTGGTCGTTTTCTATCAAGCCTCAGATGAGTCCGGACGAATCGAAAGCCGTGGTGATGGCGCTTTTATCGATTCCCGCTTCAGAAGATATTTCGGTGAATTGGACGTTGACTCCTGACGGAACAGGAGCCGACGCTGTTTTTCAACAGTTAAATCTTCCGTATGCCGAGGCCTACGGTCTGAGAGATCTGCTGCTTGAATATTCCGGTGTGGCTTTTGGCGTCCTTGTGGCGGTTCTGGTTCTCATTGTCAACATCGTGGTGTTGACAGTTGCGGTGCGCATCCGAACCAAACAAACGGAAAAGGCGCTTGCTGCAAAAATGCAATCTGATCTGGATGCGCGGCGTGCGGCACTGAAGCTTCGCACCATGGAAAAACTCAGTGCCGTCGGTACGCTTTCGAGCATGGCTGCGCATGAGCTTAAGCAGCCGCTTACGGTGGTCAACAACTATGCAGGCAGTCTCAGGCGTCGACTGATGCGTAGCGAGGTGCCGCGTGACGTATTAATTGAAGCACTGACCGAGATCGAAGAATCCGGTTTAAAGGCCGCCGAAGTAATTGATTTGGTCCGCGGCTATGCCACCAATAAAGAAAGAACATTCGTGCATACGGATTTGGCGATGACTGCGCGCCATGTCTTGGAGCGCAACCGCAAGTACGGGCATCTGATTCACCCGGACTTCCGATTGGGAACCTATGTGCAGGCCGATACGATTGAGCTCGAGCTGGTACTCACCAATCTTTTGAAGAACGCGGTGGCGGCTGTGGCTGATGTAGAGTTGCCACGTGTGGAATTCAAGGTCTGGCGAGATGAAACCTATGCATACGCGAGCATTGCTGACAACGGCAAACCGCTTACCGACGAGCAATTTGCGCAGATCGGTCAGATCGGACGCACCACGAAGAAAAACGGAATGGGCATGGGGCTTGCGATTGTCAAAAGTTTACTTGAAGCGCATTCCGGTGCGCTTAGAATAGAGAGACTTGAGCCGTGTGGAATATGCTGCACGGTGCGTTTGCCGCTTGATTTGTCTGAGGACGAAGCGCAAAACCAGTAAGAAAGGAAGGATAGTTTTTATGGTGGAGATGTCTTCTCTTCATGAAGAGTCGGATGCTCAGCTTGCGCGCACACCGATCGTGCGTGTGATCGATGATGACGACAAAGTCCGTCGCTCCTGGCAGTTTGTTCTCGAAGGTGAAGGCTGGCAGGTACAGGCCTATGAGAGCGCGGTGCGCTTTCTAAAAGAAGACGATCCGCAGGTTCCGGGATGCATTGTTTGCGACGTGCGCATGCCCGAAATGAGCGGTATTGAGTTACAAACCGAGATGAAACGCGCCGGCAACCGGATGCCGCTCGTTCTTATTTCGGCCCATGCCGATTTGGTGATGGCGGTCAAAGCTGTCAAAGACGGCGCCTATGACTTTCTTTTAAAGCCCGTGGAGACCGAACACTTGATTCAAACGGTGTCCGAAGCGCTGGAACTTGATCAGACGCGGCGCGAAGAAAATGCCGAAGTGGATCGCGTCCGACGCAGCTGGGACTTGCTGAGTGCACGAGAAAAAGAAGTTGCACGCGGTGTGGCCGATGGCAAGCTCAACAAACAGATTGCCTATGATTTGAATATTTCGGAAAAGACCGTAATTGCACACCGCAGTTCGTTGTGCCGCAAACTGGGCATCCGATCGGCAGCCGACATAACGCGTCTTTTGCTTACTATCGAAAAACTCGAAAAGGAGCAAAGCAAAAAAGAGACCGTTGCGGGCTAAGGTGCTTTTTTCAGACCAAATAAAAACCGGGCGTTTTCCAAGGAAAGAACGCCCGGTTTTAATTTTTGGAACAAGCCCTGCTTAGGACTTGCCGAAGATTTCGTTTAACTGCTGAGTCACGCGAACGAAGGTCGTGCGCATCGTGAGTTCTTTGAGCTTGCGGGCGCCGACGTAGGTGCAGGCGCTACGCACACCGCCGAGAATGTCTTGGCAGGTCTGATCCACGGGACCGCGATCATTGATGTACACGATCTTGCCTTCAGCAGCGCGGTAGTGGGCCACACCGCCGGAATACTTGTCCATGGCAGCCTTTGAGCTCATGCCGTAGAAGGCACGCATCTTCTTGCCGTCCTTTTCGATCACTTCACCGCCGGATTCGTTATGACCGGCAAACATACCGCCAAGCATTACGAAGTCGGCACCGCCGCCGAAGGCCTTGGCGATATCACCGGGCTGCGTGCAGCCGCCGTCCGAGCAGATGCGGCCGCCTAAGCCATGTGCGGCGTCGGCGCACTCAATCACGGCCGATAACTGAGGATAACCCACGCCGGTCATCTTGCGAGTGGTGCAGACCGAGCCCGGACCGATGCCAACCTTGACGATGTCGGCGCCGGCAAGAATCAGCTCTTCAGTCATGTCGCCGGTGACGACATTACCTGCCATGATGACGACGTCGGGGAAGTTGTCGCGCATCTTTTTCACAAAGCTCACGAAGGCTTCGGTATAGCCATTGGCAACGTCAATGCAGACGTAACGCACGGCACCGGGAGCGGCCTTCATTACGGTGCAGAACTGTTCGTATTCGGCGTCGCCGATGCCCAGCGAATAGAACGCGTCGGACTTGTGCTCAAGACCGGTGAAGAAGTCGATGTATTCCTGAGCACTGTAGTGCTTGTGCAACGCGGTCATCATGCCGTGACGGCCGAGCGCACGGGCCATTTCAAACGTACCGGTGGTGTCCATATTGGCGGCGATCACGGGGATGGCGTGAAAGCGTTCCGGGGACCAGCGAAACTTGATTTCACGGGTGATGTCCACCTGACTGCGGCTGGTTAGCGTCGAGCGCTTCGGGCGGATCAACACATCCTTAAAGTCAAGTTTGATTTGATTGTCTAAATGCATTGCGGTTTACTCCTCGGAAAGGACCAGACACGAAAAACGCCGGGTTCCTCGTTCGAAACCCAGCGTTAGTTGAGTTTAGCGGTTAATTACGGGAAATGCACGTCAAAAAATTGTTTGTTAAACAAATGCGTCCGTAGGAACCGTATTTTCCAAAGCCATGAGATCTTCGATCGTTTCGCGGCGGCGGATGAGCCAAACGCGGGAGCCGCTCACAAGCACTTCGGCGGCGCGACCGCGCGAGTTGTAGTTGGAGGCCATGGACATACCGTACGCACCGGCACCCGTCATCGCCAGCACGTCACCGGGCTGAGCGGCGAGCTCGATTGAACGCGCCAGGAAGTCGCCTGTCTCGCACACGGGGCCCACAACATCCCATAGGCTGGCTTCGTCGCGCTGCGTGCAATTCACAAGCGGCATTTGAGCCTGATACAACGTCGGGCGCACCATGTCATTCATGGCTGCATCCATGATCATGAAGTTTTTGGCTTCCGTCGGCTTGAGGTATTCCACGGTGGTGAGCAGGATACCGGCGCGAGCCACCAGAGAGCGTCCCGGCTCAAAGTAAATCGGCAGATCGGCATAACCGCGTTCAGCTGCCTTCCGCGAGACAGCTTTCACAAGTGTTTCGGCCGAGGGAGGTGTTTCATCCGTGTAGCGCACACCCAGGCCGCCGCCGAAATCAAGGTGATCAAGCATGATGCCGTTTTGCGCGAGTGCGTCTACGATGTCAAAAATCTTGTCGGCGGCATGCACGAAGGGCTCAAGTTCGGTGATTTGGCTGCCGATGTGCATATCGATGCCCGAAATTCGAATGCCGGGCAGTGTGGCGGCGTGCTGATAGAGCGCAACCGTTTGGTCGTAGGAGACACCGAACTTATTGTTTTTGAGACCGGTTGAAATATAGGGGTGGGTCTTGGCATCTACGTCTGGGTTGACGCGAACAGAAACTGGGGCGATGCGTTTTTCTTCCAGTGCGACCTCGTTGATACGGTCCAGTTCCGGGATGCTTTCGACGTTAAAGCAACCGATGTCGGCGCGCAGCGCGGCGCGGATATCTTTTCGGCTTTTGCCTACGCCTGAATAAACGATGTCGTTACCCTTGGCGCCGGCCATGAGTGCGCGTTGCAGTTCACCGCGGCTGACGATATCAAAGCCTGTGCCCGAATCGTGGAAGAATTTCAGAAGCGCCAGATTGCTGTTGGCTTTCATGGCGTAGAACACGCGATGGTTGGTGCCGGCAATGCCGCGCATCCAGTTCTCAAGAGCTGTCTTGAGCGCTTGGTGAGAATAGACGTAGAGCGGCGTTCCGAAACGTTGAGCCAGTTCCCTGAGGTTGAGCTCTTCGCAATACAAGGCACCGTCTCGGCGGGAAAAGCCGGACAGTGCAGAGAAGTCTTTTGACATAAATGGAATTTCCGAGGAGTTTTTTTGTTATGGTTCTGCTTTTAGTTGTCCCAGCGATCCTGCAGGAGACTGTCGGAGGGAACGCCGCTTGGCTGCTGCTGCGTTTCTTGCGGAGCTTCTTGGCGCCTGCCGTTTTCATCGGTCATGTAAAGCGGACCTTTAAGGCCGCAGGCGGACAAAAGGGCAATGCTTAGAATGGCTAAAACGGTGCGCACCATGGTTTGCGTGCCTCCTTGAAACGAAAAAGCGAATATTTTTTGCGCAAAAAGCAATTATGACTGAAACGGAATTTCTTGAGGCAAGCGAAGCCTTGATGCAGCAGGTCGAAAACGCGATTGACGCTGCTGGACTTGACGTCGAATGCGATCGCTCTGGCAATGTGCTCACCATTGAAGCCGACTCGGGGGAGCAGATTGTGATCAATCGGCACACTCCGACGCAGCAGATGTGGCTTGCCACGCGAAAGGGCGGACTGCACTTTGAAAACGTTGGCGGGCAGTGGCGTAACACGCGCGATGCGACGACGTTTGAAAGTGCGCTCAATGTTGCCTTAAGTTTTGTCTGCGAAGAAGACGTTTCGCTCAGCCTTGGCTAAAGATGACAAAAACCGCGTCAAACACTTATTCGACGCGGTTTTTCGATTCCGGCTTAGAAAATCTGGTCGCGGACCAGTTCTTTTTGCAGGTTTTCTTGCTTGATTCGGCCATCAAGCGGAACGTCTCGAACGGCTTTGTCCACGCTGTCGGCATAGTAATAGGTGCCGTTCAAAAGCACGACGCTTGAGGGCTGACGACGACGATAGGGCGGCTCATCTTTGATGGCTGTCTTCATGTAGTCTATCCAAATCGGAAGCACCAAACCGCCGCCGGTTTCCGTACTGCCCAAAGGACGCATCTGATCGTATCCGACCCAGCCCACGGCCATCGTGTGCGAGGCGTATCCTGCAAACCACGCGTCATGCGCGTTGTTTGATGTACCCGTTTTGCCGCCCATGTCAGGGCGCTTGAGCTCGCGGTAGGCGCGGCGTGCGGTCCCGCCCGGAGCACTGACGACGCCGTTTAGAAGCGTGTGCATCACAAAGGCGTTGCGCTCGTCGATGGCACGAATGGTTTCATTGCCTGCTTTAGGATTGTTGACGCGCATGAGCACCTTGCCATCGACATCCGTGACTTTATCGATGAGGTAGGGTTTGACGCGATAGCCACCGTTGGCAAATACCGAGAAGGCTGCTGCCATTTCCCAGGGCGTGGTTGAGCCCGCGCCCAGCGCGGTGGTGAGCTGAGCTGGCGTGCGCGACGGGTCGAAGCCGAACTTTGAGACGTACTCTTGTGCGTAGCGTGCGCCGATGGCTTGCATTACTCGAATGGAAACGAGGTTTTTCGATTTGCGAAGAGCCATGGCAAGCGACATCGGACCATCGAACTTGTTGTCATAGTTGCGAGGCTCCCAGAGTTCGCCTCCCGTCAGACGCGGATCAATAAAGATCGGCGCATCGTTAATGATGGTGCCAGGATTGAAGCCTTTGTCGAGAGCCGCCGAATAAATGAAGGGCTTAAAGGACGAACCGGGTTGACGCAACGCCTGCGTGACATGATTGAACATGTTGAGGTAGAAATCGAAGCCTCCCACCAGACTCTTGACGGCGCCTGTGTCGAAGTTCACGCTGATGAAACCTGCCTGCACTTCGGGGATCTGAGATAGCGTCCAGCCCTTCTTAACGCGTGAAACGCGGATGATGCTGCCGGGCTGCAGGCGCTTTTCCTTAGCTACCTTGTTGGTGAGGTATTTGCCCGCGAATTTGCGACTGTCGGCGTCCAAGTCCAACGTCTTGAGTTCTTTGCCGTCAAGTACTACGGCTTTGAAAGTCTTGTCCGTGAGTTCAGTGACGACGGCGGGTTCGAGATTGTCCGAGGATTTGGCCTTGTGCAACGCCAGACGAATGGTGTCGTCACGGGTTTGCTCATCGCTGATGTCAATGCGTCCGCTCGGACCGCGATAGCGGTATTTTCGGTCGTAGGCGATCAGGTGCTTGCGTACGGCTTCCCATGCGGCAACCTGATCTTTGTCGCGGATGGTCGTGTAGACGTTGAGGCCACGCGTGTAGGTTTCTTCTCTGAAAATGTCGTAGACCAACATACGCGCCATTTCAGCGGCGTACTCGGCGTGAATCGTTTTTTCGTTTTCCGGCGTTTCCTTTGTGAGATCGACCGAATGCTTAACAGGCATCAGCGGAGCGTTGATTTCGTTTTCGTACGTGATGTCGTCAATGTACTGCAACTGATGCATGCGGCTTAGCACGTAGTTCTTGCGCATTGTCGCGCGCTTGGGATTGACGATGGGGTTGTAGGCCGAAGGTGCCACCGGAAGGCCCGCGATCGTAGCGGCTTCGCCGATGGTGAGTTCATTGAGTTTTTTGCCGAAATACACCTGAGCGGCCGAAGCAAAACCGTAGGCACGCTGACCGAGGTATATCTGGTTGAGATAGACCTCGAGAATCTGATCCTTGGTTAGGTGACGCTCGATTTTGTAGGCCATCGCCACTTCATAGAGCTTGCGTGTGTATGTGCGCTCGGAGCTCAAAAAGAAGTTGCGTGCCACCTGCATGGTGATGGTCGAGCCGCCCTGACCGCGGCGTCCCGTGAGAATGTTGGAAAGCGCAGCACGGGCAATACCCATGAATTCGATGCCCGAGTGCTCGTAAAAGCCGTTGTCTTCGGCGGCAAGCACAGCATTGCGCACAAAGCCCGGAATTTCGTCAAGGCGTACAAAATCGCGGCGCTCTTCGCCGTATTCGCCGATCAGGGTGCCGTCGGCACTCCAGACGCGCAGCGGTACTTTTGGCTTGTATTCCGTCAGCGAGTCGATGGGAGGCAACTGGGAGTACACCACAGAAAAAACGATCATAAAAAGGCTTGCGCCGCTCACGGCAGCGGCCAAGCCGACGCCGGTCAAGCGACCGAGCCACTTGAGCCAGCCGCGGGATTTGGTTTTGGATTTCTGCGTGGTCACGGAACGGGGACGATGGCGTCGCGTCGGACGTCTCGCTTTCTTGAAAAACACGTGTTTAAACTGGACTGATTATAGGGACGGCGTCTTTTCGGGAAACCGCCTCGAAACATTTTGAAAACAAGCGTCTGGCTTTGTTTTCACCTTCTTTCTGAGACAGACAAAGCCGTCGGAAGTCGACCGACGGCTTTGCGAAAGTTCATTGCTCAACGAAGAGGTTACAGCACGCGCTTGAGGAAGGCGCGGGTACGTTCTTCCTTCGGATTGACGAGCACTTCGCTGGGGTGGCCCTGTTCGACGATCACGCCGCCGTCCATGAAGACGACGTGATCGGCCACTTCGCGAGCAAAGCCGATTTCGTGTGTCACCACAACCATTGTCATGCCTTCGTCGGCCAAACTCTTCATGACGGCGAGCACTTCACCCACGAGTTCCGGGTCAAGTGCGGAGGTGGGTTCGTCAAAGAGAATGGCCTTGGGATCCATTGCCAGAGCGCGGGCGATGCCCACGCGCTGCTGCTGACCACCCGACAGACGCACGGGATAGTCCTCGGCTTTGGCTGCCAGTCCAACGCGCGTGAGCGTTTCGATGGCTTTCTTGCGTGCGGTTTCCTTATCTTTGCCGCTTACGACCATTTGGCCGAGCATGACGTTTTCGAGCACCGTCTTGTGCGGCCAAAGGTTAAAGCGCTGGAACACCATGCCGAGATGCTCGCGCAATTTATTGATGTTTGTACGACGGCTGGTGACTTCAATGCCGTCCACTGTGATTGTGCCCTTGTCGGGATCTTCCAGCGCGTTGATGCAACGCAGCATCGTGGACTTACCGGAACCCGAGGGCCCGAGAATCACCACCTTTTCGCCGCGATGCACATCAAGGTCGATGCCCTTGAGAACTTCCAAGTTTCCGAAGTGCTTGTGCAGCCCGCGGATGCTGATCATGACGTCTTTGTCGCTCATTTGTCGTCTCCCTTGCCGAGGCGCTTTTCAAGCATGTGGATAAGCCAGGCTAAGCCGAGCGTTGCCACCCAGTACATCACGGAAATCGTGAGGTAGGGCTCCCAGTAGCGAGCCGAGGCGCCCGCGACGGTGCGCGCGGCGTAGGCGAGTTCGGTAAGACCAATGGCCGATACCAGCGAGGAATCCTTCAAAATGGCAATGGCGTTGTTGCCCAAAGCGGGCAGCATGCGACGGAAAGCCTGCGGCAGGATGATGTGACGCATACACTGCCAGTAGGTCATGCCTACGGAACGGGCCGCTTCGCTCTGGCCCTTGTCCAACGACTGTATACCGGCGCGGAACACTTCGCTCATGTAGGCGCCGGCGTTGAGGGTGATCGCAAAGAAGCCGGCGAGAAATGCTCCGTAGTTGCTGCGGATTTCGCGTGCGAGGCTGCCCGAGATGATCAGACCGTCGACCGGGTGAATGAACACCGGCAGCACGGCAAAGTACATCAGAAAGATCTGAACGAACAGCGGGGTACCGCGAAAGAAGCTCACCCAGATGGTGACCGGCCAGCGAACGCCGTAGTAAAGAATGGATTTCCAGGGGTCGTGACGGGCTTCGGCCATGCGGGCCATGCCGAGCAGCATGCCGAGGAAAACGCCGCAGATGACGCAACCGATGGTGAGCTTGAGCGTCATGCCGATACCTTCCGCAAACAGCGGCCAGTATTCGGCTAGAACATCAAAACGAAATCCGCTCATCGTGATTTCCTTGTTGAGGGGGATGGAAGAGGTTGCCCAACACTGTAAGAAAGTATTGCGCTCAAAAAATCGGCGGATATTTTACCCGATGCAGGTTCAGCCTTTTTGAACAATTCGGGCTTTTGGGAGTTAATCCCGATGCAAAACGGGCGCTTTTGTCGAAAAGCGCCCGTTAGGATGCGGATAACGGCCGATCAGTCCGATTTATTCAGGAATCGGAAGCTTGGGCGGCTGGGCCTTATCGCCGAACCACTTGGCGTAGATCTTGGCATATTCGCCGTTGGCGATGATCTTCTTTAAGCCTTCGTTGACCTTGTCGCGCAGTTCGGTGTTGCCCTTGCGGAAGGCGATGCCGAAATACTGGTCTTCAAAGGACGGATCGCGAGCCATGTTGAACTGTTTATCGGGATTCTGCAGGGCGTAGTAAGCAAATACGCCGATGTCGCCCACAGCAGCGTCCACGCCACCTGCGGAGAGCTCTTCGAGCACGAGCGGGGTGTTGTCAAAGCGCTTGATGTTGCTGCTTGCCTTGCCGAAGACCTTGCTGCAGGCAATGTCGCCGGCGGAGTTGGCTACCACGGCCACATTCTTACCTTTGAGGTCAGCCACGGATTTCACTGTCAGATTCTTCTGGGTGAGAATGAGTTGGTGAGCAGCAAAGTAGGGATAGGAAAAGTCAACTGCTTCCTTGCGCTGGGGAGTAATGGTGATGCCGCTGATGATCATGTCGCGGTCTCCGTTGCGCACGGATTCAAAGATCACTCCGAAGAGCGTATTGATGAATTCCACCTTGAAGCCTTGCTCCTTGGCGATGGCTTTCACGAGGTCGATATCAAAGCCCACGAGTTCCCTGTTCGGAGCCTGGAATTCGAAGGGGCGATAGGTTGCGCCCGTGCCAACGGTGTAGGTCACGGGATCGGCGGCCGAAACTGGGCCGCAGGTGAGAACGGTTGCCGCACAGGCTGCGGCAGCAAAAATATGCTTCAGTGACATCGGGTTTGACTCCGAGGGATGAGTAACCAATGGAACATGCGTGAGATAAGCACGGCACACGCAAGCGTGTCGCACTTCCGCTCAACATACAATTTTGGCGCAGAAACGCGCAAAAGAAAAACGGAATCGGTTAGCGATTACTCGAAAGCAAATACGTTCCCATGGTGACGGCGCTTTCAATAACGTGTCCGGCCATGGCAGCTTCGACTTGCGAGCGTGTGAAGTTTTCCGGCAGATCGAGTGTCGTATCCAGAGCGTAGAGCTTGAAATAGTAGCGGTGGCGCCCAATGGGCGGGCGCGGGCCGGACCAGCCGCGAACACCGCTGTCGTTGACGGCGATACGGCAGCCTTGGGGATAGTCACTGACGCCTTCGGCAAAACCCGCGGTCTCGGTCGGAATGTTCACGACAAGCCAATGCAGCCAAATGCGTTTGGGTGCCTCCGGATCTGGAGCGTCCGGATCGTCGGAGAGTAATACCAGTGAGCGAGCATTGGCAGGAACACCCGAAAAAACGAGTTCGGGTGAGAGGTTTTCGCCCTCCTGTGTGTAGCGCATCGGAATTTCGGCTTCGTGCGCAAAAGCGGGGGTCGTGATGGTCAGCATAGATTTTCTCCCAAGAGAAGCTGCTCAATCGTCCGTTTCGTGGGCGGCATTGCAGTCGGCAATGCGGCAGAAATGCGTGAAGTCGTAGAGCGTTTTGTCAGCCAACTGCGAAGCGGCCACGCGCGTGGTACTCATGAAGAGATTGTAGATGCGGCTGTCGAACTCCTTGTCCCACTGAGTCATCAGGGCTTTGATCTCTTTTCGTTTTAAGTTTTCGCCCACACCGCACAGATCCTTTGGAAAGAGCGGATAGCCGCAGATCTCGGCCCATCGGCTCATTTCGTACTCGCGCAGATAGATGAGCGGGCGAATCACGGTGTTGCAGCCGTCGTCGCTGCGCAACACTGGCGGCATGGCTTTGATGCGCCCGCCGTAGAACATGTTGAGAAGCAACGTGGAGACAACGTCGTCCATCTGGTGCCCCAGGGCAATTTTGGTGCAGCCGAGCTCTTTGGCTACACGGTAGAGAATGCCGCGGCGCAGGCGGGCGCAGAGAGAACAGACATTTTTGCCAGAAGGGATGAGTTTTTGCGTGATTGAGTAGGTGTCCTGATTTTCGATGTGGTAGGTCACGCCTTTTTCCTTGAGCCAGGCTTCGAGCAGGTGCGTGGGGCTACCCGGAATATGCTGGTTCACGTGTACGGCGATGATGTCAAAGTGCACCGGAGCACGAGCCTTGAGTTTCAGGAGTGCGTCGAGCAGCACGTAACTATCCTTACCGCCGCTCATTGCCACAGCAATTTTGTCGCCGTCTTCGATCATGCCGTAGTCTGTGCAGGCCATCGCGCACAGGCGCACGATACGTTTTTCAAGCTTGCGCATCGACACCGAGGCTTCGATGTGTTTGCCGGGGGCGATTTCGATGAACTTGGCCTTTTCGGCGCGGCTTTTGGCCATGCGTACCGGACGCACGGAAATGTCGGGGGCGTTGTGTTCGGTCATGATGTGGGTTCAGATTCGGTGGCGGAAAGTTTCGACGGCCACGGCTTTGGCGCCGATGCAAGCGTGCAGTTTGGCAGTCTTGACGCGCGCTGCAGAAACGCGTTTGTCGGCGAGGATGCGCTCGAGCAGCCGATCACCGAAAGTTTCTTGCAGTCGGATGTGCCCTTCGGAAATCGTTTCGGTCACGATTTGCGGCAAGACGGAGTAGCTGTACACCTCATCGAGATTGTCGCCGGTGGCCGTGCTGTACTCAAACGGCACCCAAACTTCGATCGTGACGAGTACAGGCTGCGTGCGACCGTGTTCTTCGGCGTGCGCGCCGATTTCCATGTCGACCTGCAAATCCTCAAGAATGATGCGGCGGCAGGTCAGAGACAACGTTTCAAATAAGGAGGACATACGGATGGTTTCGAAAAGGAATCGGCGCGGGCAGGGAAAAGTTGTGGAAGGCTTTACAATGCGCCAATGCGCTGGATTTTAGTTATTTTGATTTGCATCATGGTCTTGATGACCTGCGTGCCCTGGCTTTCGCGGTTCGGACTCGGACGTTTGCCCGGAGACATCAATTTCCGGGTGTTCGGTCGTCGCATCAGCATTCCGCTTGCCAGCACGATGCTGATCTTTCTTCTGTTTTTCCTGATCGGGAAGTTTCTTTAGAAAGCCGGACGTTTGCGATTGGCAATCTCGATGAGGTTGCCGTCAGGGTCGCGCACGTAGATAGATAAAAGGTTTCCTGTTGCGCCCGTGCGCTCGACCGGTCCCAATTCCACCGCAATACCGTGCGCCTTGAAGTGTCCGGCCAAGGCCGCCACCGGTACGGTGCTTAAAAAACACAAATCGGCGCTGCCCGGCGCTGGACAAAGCGCGTGCGGCACAATTTCGTTTCCTTTGACGTGCAGATTGATCTTCTGGTCGCCAAAACGGATTGCCTTGCGTTTATCACCGAAGGTGACTTCTTCACAGCCCAGAACGCCGCAGTAAAAATCGAGCGTCCTTTGCAAATCCGAGACGGTTAGAACCAAGTGATCGAGCGAAGCAAGAAAAGGCATTGCGGGAATCCTCATAGGCAAATACGGAGCGCGGACTTCACTGCATCCAGTCGAACCTGCCGCACGGCTTGTGCGACATTTTTGCCTTGCGCACGTCGAGCAGCGGCTCCGGCGTCGGTTTCGACAAATGCTCGTGCGGCCTGTCCCAGCACGTCGAAATTCGCATTTGGCTCAAAAGCTGCGTAAGCCGACAGGAAAGCGTCAAACCGAGCCGGACGGCGCAAGACATCGGCAGCTTCCAGAAAAGCGACGTAGTCGTCGGCTTCGCGAAGCGAGGCAAGTGTGCTGTGTAATCGGCAAAAGACTTCGCACAGAGAGATTGTGTCGGCGTCAACACGAAGCGCCTGCAGACGTTGGCGCAGTTTGACCGGGTCGTCGAATTCAGAAAAAAGAAGCGCCGTGCGCTGAGCGGTATCCAGTTTACGCTGTGCAGCGCGCAACAGTGCCTCACGCACGCGAGCGGTGACGGCAATGTCGGCAAAAATTCGATGCCAGACGCCGCAGTCTTCCAGTACCGCGATCATGCGCACCGGATTGGTTTCGGCAAGTCCTCGGCGCAACTCCTGCCAGGTACGCTCGGGTACCAGAGCGTCAACTTCGCCGGAAGCCACCATTTGCCGGCAAAGTGCAAGTGTCTCGGGTGCAACCGTAAAGTCGGGGAAACGTGCGGCAAAGCGAGCCAGGCGCAAGATACGCACGGGATCTTCGCAGAAGGCTTCCGAAACGTGTCTCAACACACGGGCCTTGAGGTCGGCCTGCCCGCCCCACGGGTCAATGATGTTTCCTTTGTCGTCTTCGGCCATGGCGTTGATCGTGAGATCGCGCCGACGCAGGTCTTCTTCGAGTGTCACATCTGGGGCCGTGTAAAACGTAAAGCCGTGGTAGCCCTTGGCGGTTTTGCGCTCGGTGCGTGCCAAGGCGTATTCCTCGTGCGTGTGCGGATGCAAAAAGACGGGGAAATCGGCACCCACCGGCATGAAGCCGCGCGCGAGCATCGCTTCGGGCGTAGCTCCCGTCACCACCCAGTCAATGTCGCCCGTAGGGGCGTTGACTCCCTGTTCCCGCAAGAGGCGGTCGCGTACGCATCCGCCGACCTTATAGATTTGCATACTCATTGTGTTGCCTTTGCCGTTTTGGCTTTGCGGTCGGTACGTGGTCTGTGTTCAGCAAGAAACGCTTTGAGTGCAACACCCGTCGGGGTTTTCCTTTTGGCAATGGCAGAGGGGGCGCCCTCGCCTGTTACTTTGCCGCCCTCGGGGCCCCCTTCCGGACCGAGATCGATCACCCAGTCGGCTTCTGCGATGACGTCAAGATTGTGCTCAATTACTACCACGGTGTTGCCGGCTTCGACGAGCTTGTGCAGCACATTGATGAGCTTTTCGACATCGGCCATGTGCAGGCCCACGGTGGGTTCATCAAGGATATAGAACGTGTGTGCCGTGCGGCGCGTGCGCATTTGACTGTAGGCCTTGGAAAGTTCCGTGACAAGCTTGATGCGCTGCGCTTCACCGCCTGAAAGCGTCGACGAGGGCTGCCCGAGCCGCAGATAGCCGAGACCCACGGCTTGCAACAGTTCCAGTGGCTTTGCGATCTTGGGGCGGTTGGCAAAAAGTTCGAGCGCGTCGTCAACGCTCAGATTCAATACGTCGCCGATGCTCTTTCCCATCCACTTCACCGCAAGCGTTTCTTCGTCAAAACGCATGCCACTGCAGGCTTCGCAAGGCATCTTGACGTTGGGCAAAAAGCTCATTTCGACGCTCACCTGCCCCTGGCCTTCGCACACCGGGCAGCGGCCTTCGGGCGTGTTGAAGGAAAAACGCGTCGGCTGGTAGCCGCGTGCTTGCGCCTCGGGCGTTTGCGCGTACAGGTCGCGAATTTGATTGAAGAACGAAACGTAGGTGGCGGGGCACGAACGAGGCGTTTTTCCGATCGGGGTTTGATCAACCTCCAGCACGCGTCCCAAAGGAGCGTCTTTGTTCCATTCGATCGCCTCGCAGCCTCGCAGCTTGGCAGTCGGAGACTCCAGTTTTGCCTGAAGTGACGAGCGCAGTACATCGCGCACAAGAGTGGATTTGCCCGAGCCCGAAACGCCTGTGACGGCCACCAGACGGCCGAGCGGAAAATCAACGGTGATGTGTTTTAGGTTGTGTAGCGAGGCATTGCGCACTGTCAGACGCGGCGTGGTGTCGTCGACCGGATGCTTGGCTTTGCCGGTGTGTTCAAGCGGTTCTCTGAGCATGCGCCCCGTGACGCTCTTTTCGTTGGCGCAGACTTCTTCAAGCGAACCTTCGGCAATGAGCTCGCCGCCGCGGCTGCCGGCGCCCGGTCCGATGTCGACCACGTGATCGGCTCGTCGGATGAGCTCTTCGTCGTGTTCGACCACAATGACTGTGTTGCCTTTGTTTTTCAGTTCCGTGAGCATGTCAACGAGACGCGCATTGTCTCGGGCGTGTAGGCCGATTGTGGGTTCGTCAAGCACGTAGCAGACGCCCTGAAGCGTACTGCCGATTTGAGCTGCCAAACGAATGCGCTGCGCTTCGCCGCCCGAAAGCGACGGTGCGTCGCGATCCAGGCTGAGGTAACCCAAACCTACTTTTTGCAGGAATTCCAAACGAGAGATGATTTCCTTGACGGCATCCTCGCCGATGGCCTTGTCTCGTCCCTTAAGTTTGATTGCCCGCATTGTTTTGAGCGCTTCGTCAACCGACATTGCTGTGGTTTCACCGATCGAGCGGCCCTCAAACTTTACGGCTAATGCAACGGGATTCAGACGCGTGCCGTGACAAGCCGGGCAGACCGCTGCCGAGACCGCTTCATTGTCGTCGGCAAGCGCTTGATCTTCATTGGCGTTGATGCCGACTCGCCCGGTGCCGGTACATTGCGGACACCACCCCATCTTGTTGTTGTATGAAAAGAGGCGAGGATCGGGTTCGGGAAAACTTATGGCGCAGATGGGACATGCACGCTTTGTTGACAGAATCTCCACAGTGCCTTCTTCGGATTCGGACGGAGCATTGCTGTTGGGCAGTGCCTTTCGGCCGTTTGCGACGCACACTAGACCGTGTCCGTGAAAGAGCGCTTCGGTCAGCGCCTGGAGAATCTTTTCTTCGGTTGCCGGTTCAACCTTAAGTGTGCCGGTCGGCACTTCGATTGTGTGTTCCTTGTAGCGCGACAGCAGTGGGAAGGGAGAAGTGGGCTCCCATTTGCCGTCGACGCGGATTTGATGGGCGTTGAGTTTGGTGAGCGCCCACTGAGCGATTTCCTGATAGGTGCCTTTTCGGGCCACGACGACGGGGGCCATCAGCGTGATGCGCTGACCGCGGTAGGTTTTCATAATGTGCGCGAAGATTTGCTCCCGTGTTTGTTCGCGCACGAGCGAGCCGCACTTCGGGCAATACTGTGTCCCGAGTTTGACATAGAGCAGACGAAGGAAATGCTGGATTTCCGTGATCGTCGCAACTGTCGACTTGCGGCCGCCGCGGCTTGTACGCTGCTCGATTGCCACCGTAGGTGCAATGCCCGAGATGCTTTCGACGTCGGCCTTAGGCGGAGGTTGTGTGATGGAACGTGCGTAGGCGTTGAGACTTTCCAGATAACGTCGCTGTCCTTCGGAAAAAACGATGCCGAAGGCAAGCGTCGATTTCCCTGAACCGGAGACACCGGTTACGGCAGTAAGGCGCCGTTTCGGAATCACGACATCAATGTTTTTGAGGTTGTGCTCCCGTGCGCCGAAGATGCCTAAGTCGCCTTGCCGCGCACCGCGCCAGACGTTCTGCAGTGACCGGCCCGGGACTGTGCGGTCGCGAGTGTGCGGCTGGGCGAAAAGGCCGGTCATCGGAACGCTTTCTTCCCCGATCATCTTGTCGTATGCGGCCAGCGCTTGCCCGGTGTAGCTTTGGGAGTTACCACGAAGATCCTCGGGGGTGGCGGCCGCCACGATCTGACCTCCTTCGTCGCCGCCTTCAGGACCGAGGTCAATGACCCAGTCGGCGGCGGAAATCACGTCAAGATTGTGTTCGATCACCAATACGGTTTGGCCGTTGAGTACCAGACGGCGGAAGACTTTGAGCAGCTTGCGGATGTCGTCGAAGTGTAGACCCGTGGTGGGTTCGTCGAATATGTAGAGATGCCGTTTGGAGGCGTAGCCCGATTCGGTTTCGGCCAGGATCTGTGCGAGCTTCAGGCGCTGCGCTTCACCGCCCGAAAGGGTGGAAAGCGGTTGCCCGAGCTTGACGTAATCGAGTCCGACGTCGATAAGACTTTGCAGCGCGCGTTCGATTGAACGCTCGCCGAGGAAATAGTCGCGAGCTTGTCGGACGGTCATTTCGAGCACCTCGGCGATGTTGACTTCACCGCGGCCGAGGTAGTTGAGTTTCACTTCCAGCGTTTCATCTCGGTAGCGGGAACCGTTGCAGTCCGGGCAGCGCAAGAGAACGTCGCTTAAAAATTGCATTTCAACGCGCTCGAAACCTGCGCCCTGACAGGTGGGGCAGCGTCCGGTACCCGAGTTAAAACTAAAGGTGCCCGCGGTGTAGCCGCGCTCATGTGCCTGCTGCGTATTGGCAAAGAGGTGGCGGATGTCGGTAAAGACGCCGCAGTATGAGGCCGGATTGCCGCGGCTCGTCTTGCCGATTTCGGATTGACTCACGTAGACGGCTTCACCGACAGGGCAGGTGCTATGGACGGAAGCGAAAACATCCGGCGGGTTGTCCTTGTTGTTTTTGTTTAGAAATTCAACTGCCGCAAGGATGATGTCGTTGGCGAGCGTTGATTTGCCTGAACCCGAGACGCCGGTGAGCGCCGTGAAAGCGCCGATCGGCAGATTGACCGTGATGTTTTTGAGATTGTGTGCGCGCGCTCCCGTCACGGTCAGGAAACCCGAAAATGCTTCCGGCAGCTTTTTGGGTTCTTCCGGCATGGTCGAGCGTTTGCCTCTGAGGTAAAGCCCGGTGAGCGAGTCGGAAGCTCTGACCGACTCGGGTGTGCCGTCGCAGACGATTTCACCGCCGTTGGTGCCTGCCCCCGGTCCCATGTCGATAATCCGATCGGCGGCGGTCATCACTTGCGGATCGTGCTCGACCACCACCAGCGTGTTGCCGCTGTCCTTCAGTCCGGCCATGATGCTGTTGACGCGATCCATGTCGCGCGGGTGCAGGCCCACGGACGGCTCGTCCAGAACAAAGAGCGTGTCGGTGAGGTTGGTGCCGAGAGCTGTCGTGAGGTTGACGCGTTGCACTTCGCCGCCCGAAAGCGTGCGGCTTTGGCGTCCTAATGTCAAATAGCCTACGCCGACGTCAATGAGGTAGGTCAGCCGAGTGCGAATTTCTTCAGCAACCAGGCGAACCGCTTCATCGCAAGTCTCCTGCAGCAGTACGTCGAAAAAACGCTTGATGTCTTCGATCGGCAGATTCATCAGATCAGGCATGGAAAGCCCGGGCAACGACTCGAAGTTCTCAAGAGCCGTCTTTCCTAAGCCGCGCGGGACGAAGCGTTTGTAGATCCCTTTTTTTGGCAGCAAAGCGGCCTCGGACGCCTTGTGAGACCCCAGACGCCATAGAAGGCTTTCGCCGATGAGACGCGCGCCGCGGCACTCCGGGCACAATGCGTAACCGCGGTAGTTGGCCAGCTGAACGCGCACGTGCATCTTGTAGCTTTTCGATTCGAGCATATCGAAATATGCTTTGACGCCGTACCAATGCGTGCGCCAGTTTTTACCGTTGTATTCCTTGTCGCCGTGGATGACCCAGTTTTTTTGTTCGGCCGTGAGTTTTTGCCAGGGGACGTCAAGCGGCACGCCGCGCTTGGGGGCCCATTTTTCGAGATCTCGTTGACATTCCGATCCCGTCGCGGTGCGCCAGGGTTTGATGGCGCCTTGCGCTAGCGTGAGCGTTTCGTCGGGAATTACCAGCGAGTAGTCAATGCCGATCACACGACCGAAACCGCGGCAGGTGGGACATGCGCCGACGGCCGAGTTAAAGGAAAAGCGCGACGGCGTGGGAGTAGCGTAATGATGCAGGCAAACCGGGCAGGTGAGATCGGTTACCCAGCGACGTTTGCTGTTGGAGCCGTCTTCGGTCTGTGCGTAGACGCACAAAATGCGTTCTTTTCCAAGTTGAAGCGATTTTTCGACGGCTTCGACCGCGCGCGACTTCGTCAGGCGCGAGGCGCGTACGCGATCAGCCGCTACCCACAGGCGCTTGCTTTCGTTTTCAATTGATTCCTCTTCAAGGATATGCGTGAAGCCTTGTGCAGACAAACCGCCGAGCACCACGTCCCGCTCAAGATTTTTGGGAACCAGAACAGCAAAGCATATGCTCAGGCGAGCCTCAGGCTGAGTCTTAGCCCATGCGACGATTTCTTCGGCAATGTCGCCAGCACTGCGCTCTTTGACCGGCTCTCCGCATTGGCCGCAGAACAAAGCGGCATTCCTCGCAAAGATGAGTTTGAGGCAGTCGTTGATCTCTGTCATCGTGCCCACGGTCGAACGCGAGGTCTTGACGCTGTTGGACTGATTGATGGCGATAGACGGAGGTACCCCGTCGATTTTGTCGACTTGCGGACGGTCGCAGCGTTCCAGAAATTGGCGGGCGTAAGCGCTGAACGTTTCGACGTAACGGCGTTGTCCTTCAGCGTAAAGCGTGTCGTAGGCAAGCGAGCTTTTGCCCGATCCCGAAGGACCGGTAATGACAGTCATTGTGCCTGGTTCAATGTCGAGATCCAGGTTTCGCAGATTGTTTTGGCGGGCTCCGCGAATGCGGATGGGACTGATGTCTGTTCTGTCGGCGACGTGAGACATGGCAAATGAATTCAGGTTCTCGAAAATAAAGACAGAAAGTTGGGCGACCAACGCCGTATTTAGCAGGGTGAGGCCCACTGGGGGCAGCGAACTTGCCACAGACGTCTGTCGGGCAATCGTACGCAGGTGAGTTGCCCTCCCCATAGACATCCCGTATCGATGGCGATTGTGTCTTCGCGCATCACCAGCCCCAGTGTCGACCAATGGCCGAAGCAGACGGTTTTGTTGAAACGACGCGGGTAGTCGAACCACGGCATCAGGTCGGGTGTGTCCTTTGGATTCATCTTGGCTTTGAATTCAAGTGAACCATCGGTTCTGACGTAGCGCATTCTGGTAAAGGCGTTGAGGATGGCGCGCATGCGGCCGGCGCCCTTTTTGTCCATATCGGTGTCGTCGCCGTACATTCCCTGCAAATACGCCTTCCAATCCTTGCTTTTGAGTGCATCGGACACTTCTTGGGCGTAAGTGCGAGCTTCGGCGAGTGTCCAAGCGGGTGAGATCCCGGCATGCACGAAAATTGTTTCGGGTGTTTCAAAAAGCAGCGGGCGATGGCGCAGCCACTTGAGCAGTTCTTTGCAGTCCGGTGCCTCAAGAATTTCGCCGATGGTATCGCTGCGGTGCAATTTGCCTGCGCCCGCGGCGACGGCTAGCAGATGCAGGTCGTGATTGCCGAGTAAGACGGCGCGACAGCGCCCGGCTTCGTCAAGCGCCTTGATGCGACGCAAGGTTTCGAGCGAGGCAGGGCCTCGGTTGACAATGTCTCCGACAAACACGAAGGAGGCATTAGGATCCAGCATATCGAGAAGTTCTTCGAAGCTCTCCAGACAGCCCTGAAGATCTCCGACAGCATAAATCGGCTCGGACATAATCGCAGTATTGGTTAGAATTTCGACTCAGATTCTAACTGCGGCGTTTGATGGTCAGTGCGCGCTCTTGACACTGTTTTTGCGAGGATGTTCGTACCGGCAAAAAACGCCTTTTCATTTGGGAAGTGACATGAAACCCGTTCGTAAGGCTGTATTCCCGGTTGCCGGTTTGGGCACCCGCTTCTTGCCCGCCACTAAGGCAATGCCCAAGGAAATGTTGCCGGTAGTCGATAAGCCGCTCATCCAGTATGCCGTGGAAGAAGCTGCTGCTGCCGGCATTACCGACATGATCTTTATCACGGGCCGCTACAAGCGTGCCATTGAAGATCACTTCGACAAGAGCCCTGAATTGGAAGCCGATCTCACGGCCAAGGGCAAGTACGAACTTTTGGATCTGGTGCATTCCGTGACGCCGCGTGGCGTCAATTTCATCTTCATTCGTCAGCCCGAACCGCTCGGTTTGGGACATGCTGTGCTCTGCGCCCGACCTGTGGTGGGCGACGAACCTTTCGGCGTGATTCTGGCCGATGACCTGATTTACGCCCAGCAGCCTGCTTTGGGTCAGTTGATTGGCGCTCGCAGCGAAATGGGCGGCGGCAGCGTGCTGGCCGTTCAGAATGTGGCCCCGAAGGAAACCAATAAGTACGGCATAGTCGGTGTGGATGACGAACTCAAGCAGACGAGCTGCGTGCGTACGATGGTGGAAAAGCCTGCTCCCGAAGCGGCTCCCTCGACGCTTGCCGTCATCGGCCGCTATGTGCTTGAGCCGGAAATCTTTACCGCGCTCGAACACGTGGATCGTGGTGTGGGCGGCGAAATCCAGCTCACCGACGCCATCGCTTCTCTGTTGGGCGAAGGCAAGACCTATGCCCACCGCTTTGAAGGTCGTCGTTTTGACTGCGGCAGCAAGCAGGGCTTCCTGACGGCTACGGCGCACTACGCTCGATTGGCCGGCTACGACTTCATCTGAAGCTGAGTTTCCGGACGGACGCGGCTTGCCTGATAAAGAAAGAAATATCAGGCGCCGCGTACTTTTTTGAGAAGCGCCGTCGTGGAGCGCTGGTGTTCGAACTCAACGGTGACGGTGCGACCGCCCCAGGAGGCGACAAGAGATGCTTCTGGCAAATCTTCAATTCGGTAGTCGCCGCCTTTCACATAAATATCTGGGTGTGCCTTTTCAATAACCTTCAACGGCACCTTCTCCTTAAAGATGACGACGAGATCCACTGCTTCCAGCGAGGCGAGCACGGCGGCGCGATCGGCTTCGGTGTTGATGGGGCGATCATCTCCTTTGCCGAGCATCTTGACGGAGGTATCGGAATTGACGGCCACAATCAGACTCTTTCCCAGTTCGCGCGCCTGTGCAAGATAGGTGACGTGACCGCGATGAAGAATGTCGAAAACGCCGTTGGTCATGACGACCGGTTCGGGAAGTTGCGCTCGGCGCTCGGCGAGTTCTTCAAAGGAGACAATTTTGTGTTCAAAAGTAGGGGCGGGCAGTCGGAGAGCCATGACAACACGAAAAAAGATGGTTGAACCTGGAGCAACATCCTACCAAAAGCTCATGATCGGAGTGTTTGACGGAGAAATCGACACTTCAGAAAGCGTGTTGTGCATCCACAGAGCCAAGAAAGTAGAGAAAGACGAAAAATTTTTTGAGACACACAAACTTTTGATTTTAATAGAGAAAATGATATTTTTATGAAATTTTTGAGAAATTTCTTCAAAAATTTTCGCAAAAAGACTTGCATTTAAAAAAATATCGGTATATAGTTTCGACTCCTTCGGGGGTATAGCTCAGCTGGGAGAGCGCTTGCATGGCATGCAAGAGGTCAGCGGTTCGATCCCGCTTACCTCCACCAAGATTAGGTCCCCATCGTCTAGAGGCCTAGGACACAACCCTTTCACGGTTGGTACAGGGGTTCGAATCCCCTTGGGGACGCCAAATTTAGAAAGCTCGCCTTAATCGGCGGGCTTTTTTGGTATCTGCGGCAGATTTGATGAGAAAAAAAAAACCGCCCGGGCGATGCCGGACGGTTTGCGATTGACTTCAAGCGCTAGGCAGGAAGTCGGGAAAGCGGTGCGACTCAATCAATGAGAATGACGCTTGTCGTTTTCCTCCTTGACCGCACGGCGAGCCGTATCAAACACTTTGTTGATGGCTTGCATGGCGTCAGGGTCGTTTTCCGTTGCAATCACGCTGCGGCCACCTGAGACAATCATGTCAAGTTTGACGCTGAATTCGCCGAGACCTTGGTGACCGACTTTCGTAATCGTTGCTTTGCACTCCGAGAGATTGTTGTCAAAGCGCTGGAGAGCTTCGAAACGTCTTGCGATGTCGGCTTCAGCCGCCGGGGAACGATCAACGCCGTGGAAAATAACCTGCAGCATAAAAACCTCTCTTTTTGTTGTTCGTAGGGTTCCAGTCAGACCGCAGAAAGTCTTCCTGTACGAAGTAGTTTACTCGGCATGAAGGTTGAAAACGCGCAAGATTGTTCGGATTTGGTGGAAATTTGTATTTTTCGACAGAGCCGGCACGACTCTGTCTATACTATTTGGTTGGGCGGCTTGCTGAGCAAGACCGCCGATTGTTTTCGATAAGGAAAATTGCAATGGCTTTCGACCGTTTCAATGACAAACCTGCACGCCGTGAAAAACGTGACGGCGATCGTTTCAGCGGCAAGGGCGGCCGTTTTGAGGAATTCGGACGTGGACGCGGCGAAGGTCGCTTCGGTGATCGCGGCAACGATCGTTTCGGCGCCCGCAAGCCGTTTGCCGGGCGTCCGTTCAAGGAAGAGCTCGGCGGTCGTTCCGGCCCTCGCGCCAAGGTGGTGGATAAGCGCCGTTTCTCCGATCGAGCCGCGTTTGTGCAGAACGCAACGGTTCGTCTGGATTCGGATGTGGCTCGTTACTTCAAGTCGTCTGAGGACGTCAACGTTGCGCTGCGTATGGTGATTGCGCTCACGAAGACTGTTAAGACCGAAGAAACTCCGGCCAAGGTTGAGGAAGTTCAGTCGCAGGCCATTGAGACTGCTGCTGAGACCGACAACAGCGAAGAATAAGAGCCGACTCTTTTGATATTGGCAAAGGCGCTTCCCGATGGTGTGGAGGCGCTTTTTTCTGCCGACTGTTGCGTTAAGTTTTCGGGCAAGTTGCTCAGTTAAACTTGCGTTTGCACAAAAGAGGACGGCATGCCGTGCCGACTCGTTGTCGGCAGGCCTCAGTGCAAAAGGCAAATCCTCTTTTTCGACGACCACAAGAAGTGACACGAGACATGGACAAGAAGCAGGGCCCCTGGAGCCGCCGCGAGATGATTGAGCGTCTTGAGCGGCAGGATGAGTTTGACGTTGCCGTAATTGGCGCCGGCGCAACCGGGCTCGGTGTGGCGCTTGATGCGGCCAGCCGCGGCATGTCGGTGCTTATTGTGGACGGACAGGATTGGGCCTCGGGGCACGCTTCGCGCTCGAGCAAACACATTGGCAGCGATATTCGCCGCCTGGTTTGTCCTGCCCGATGGGATCGCGTGCGTGAAGAGCTCTACGAGCGACGTTTGCTTTTGCAAAATGCGCCGAGCCTTGTGCGTGCTCAAAACTACGTGATTCCCTGCCGCAGCAAGATCGGCATGACGATGCGAGCTTCCAGTCTGGCGCTCTACAGTCTGTTCTCAAGCGGCGGACGCGGTACACGCCCGGTGTCCATGCAGGGACGCGTCAATGCTCTTGGTATGTTGCCCGGTATTGAACGAAAGGGACTGGCAGGTGCTGTAACCTTTACCGATGCCGTTTGCGACGATGCCGGTTTGGCGCTTGCTCTTTTAAGTGGGGCGGTGGAGTACGGCGCGGTGGCGCTCAACAGAATGCGCATGATTGACGCCGAAGCCGACGGGCGACGTGTCACTTCGGTTGTGCTACAAGATTCAGAAAACGGCCGCAAGCGCAAGGTGCGTGTCCGCACTGTCTTTAACTGCGCCGGTGTCTGGGCCGATGATGTTCGTCGGATGGTGGACGTCACTTGCGGCAATATCGTTAAGATCGTGCGCCGCTCTTACATTGTGGTTGATAAGACGTTTATGCCTACGGGCAATGCGCTTTATCTGCCGCGCGGCTGCGGCGGACGCGGTCCTCTTACGATTGTTCCGTGGCAGGGGCGTCTTTTGATTGGTGCGACGGCCGTTGATCAGGGGCAGGCACCGATCGATCCGCAACCCACAGAAGATGAGGTTCGCTTGCTGATGGCTAGCGCCAATCGCTTGTTGAGCCGCAAAATTCGTCGCGAGGATGTGCGCGCTCGTTATGCGGGGTTGCAGGCCGAAGTCGGTGTGCGCGGACTCGACGGCGGCCGTGGTTTTGCCGTTGTGCCCGAATTCAACAATATGTTTACGGTGGTCGGCGGCTCCATGACGCTTTATCGAGCTAAGGCCGAAGCGGCGATTGATGCGGCTATTGCACGGCATCTGTTGCCCAAGTACGGCTGCATGACGCGTTCGATGCGTTTGGGCGGCAATTCTCAGATGGCTATGGAAGAACTGCAGAAAAGGCTGCTGGCGGGCGAAGCTCCTGCCGCGGAGGCGATCATGCAGCTCAACGGCTTTGTCAGCCGTCATTTTGCGGAAACCGGTGCACGTTGTGCCGATGATATTCTCTGGCGACGGCTCCGCTTGGGTGAGCTTGACGCGACTCGCGCCGAAATGCTCAAGCCGGTGGTCTCCGAACAGCTTGCCGCGCTCAAGGCGCAGGAATAGTTAATTGAGGATATTGCGCGACAAGCGCCTGATTTTTCTGAAAAAACAGGTCTTGGAACGGTTGACAGCCTGAGTTTACTCTGTCATAATCTCGATCCCTTCCTTCGCAGGGAAGGAACGCGCGTGCGCGCAACATCGTACGGCTTCGTTCGGTGGCGCAGTGCGCGTGATGTGTAATTACAAAAAGGTTTTGCCAACCGGGTAACCGGGCGCAAAACGGCGAGGAAAAACTACATGTACGCAATTATCAAGACCGGCGGCAAGCAGTACCGCGTTGCCGAAGGTGATTTTCTCAAGGTCGAAACCCTCAACGCCGACGTTGAAGGCGAAGTGGTTTTCAACGAAGTGCTCGCTGTGAGCACCGAAGAAGGCCTTAAGGTCGGTACCCCCGTCGTGGAAGGTGCTGCCGTGACCGCTGTCGTGACCCATCACGGCCGCGCCGACAAGGTCCGCATTTTCAAGTTCCGCCGCCGCAAGCACTCCATGAAGAGCGCCGGCCACCGTCAGAACTACACGGAAGTCAAGATCGTCAAGATCCAGGCTTAATTTAAGTAACGATTTTTTGAAGAGAACATAGAAAATGGCACACAAGAAAGGCGGCGGTTCCACCCGCAACGGTCGTGACTCTCAGGCAAAGCGCCTCGGCGTCAAGGTTTTCGGTAACGCCATGATCAACGCTGGCGGCATCATCGTTCGTCAGCGCGGCACCAAGTTCCACGCCGGTGACAACGTCGGCATCGGCCGCGACCACACGCTCTACGCTCTGGTCGACGGTGTGGTGACCTTCGAAGTGAAGGGCCCGAAGAACAACCAGTTCGTGAAGGTTGTTCCGGTTGCCGGCTAATTAAGGCGTCGGGTGCCGTGAAAGCGGCGCCTCGCTCCAGTGAAAAAGCCCTGACGGGACGTTGTTCTCGCGGGGCTTTTTTCGTTATGCTGTTCAAAGCGGCCTTCGAATGGCTGCGATTGACTTAATTTTTTACGGACGGTATTCAAGTGAAATTCGTTGACGAAGCCCGCATTGAGGTTCAAGGCGGCAAAGGCGGCAATGGCGTTGCGAGCTTTCGCCGCGAAAAATTCATTCCCAAGGGCGGTCCAGACGGCGGCGACGGCGGCCGCGGCGGCAGTGTGTGGGCGGTAGCAGACCGCAACATCAACACGCTCGTGGACTATCGCTATACGCGCAAATTCTTCGCGCCTAACGGCGAGAATGGCCGCGGTGCCGATTGCTTCGGCGCGGGTGGCGAAGACATCGTGCTACGCATGCCTGTAGGTACGCTCATTGTGGACGAAACCACCGGCGAAACGGTGGCTGACCTGACGCACCACGGCGACAAACAGCTTTTGGCTGCCGGCGGCAAGGGCGGTTTGGGTAACCTGCACTTTAAGACAAGCGTCAATCGTGCTCCGCGCCAATGCACGCCGGGCGAGCCGGGGCAGTACCGCGCAGTACGCCTTGAGCTCAAGGTGCTTGCCGACGTCGGCCTGCTCGGTATGCCCAACGCAGGAAAGTCGACTTTCATTACGGCCGTGAGCAACGCACGTCCCAAGATTGCCGACTATCCCTTCACGACGCTGCATCCGCATCTGGGCGTAGTGCGTGTCGGTCCCGAACAGAGCTTTGTTGTAGCTGATATTCCGGGGCTGATTGAAGGTGCAAGCGAAGGCGCCGGTCTTGGTCACTTGTTCCTGCGTCACTTGTCGCGTACGAGCCTGTTGTTGCACATCATTGACTGCGCTCCGTTGGATCCGGACACTGATTCAGTGGCCGAAGCCCGAGCACTGGTGGCTGAACTTGCCAAGTACGACGACGAGCTCGCCAAAAAGACGCGCTGGGTGGTACTCAACAAGATTGATCTGGTGCCCGAAGATGAGCGCGAAGAACTGATCGCACGTTTTAGGGCCGAGCTTGGAGGCGATCGCCCGCTCTTTGTGATGAGTGCGGCCACGCGTGAAGGCTGTGAGACGCTCATCAAAGCGATTGCGCAGGAACTGGATACCAAGCGGCGCGAAGCGCAGCAGATCGAAGAGCAACGCGACGACGTGCGTTTCGCTGAAACACACGAAGTAGAACTGTAAGCTGACAGTTATCTTGATCGTTGGTCAAGGGAGTGGAAGGCATGGAACAAAGTGCGCTTAAAAATGCCCGTCGCGTTGTCGTGAAAGTCGGAAGTGCTCTTTTGACCAACGACGGTCGCGGATTGGATCGACAGATGATCGAAAACCTGGCTTCTCAGATCTGCTCGCTGGTACACGACGGCAAAGAAGTGGTTTTCGTGAGTTCCGGCGCGATTGCCGAAGGCGTATTGCGGTTGGGGTGGAGTAAGCGCCCTGAGCGTATTTGCGAGTTGCAGGCCGCCGCTGCCGTTGGCCAGATGGGCTTGGTGCAGGCCTACGAAACGGCGTTTTCGTCGCACGGCGTTAAAACGGCGCAGATTCTTCTCACCCACGCCGATCTCTCCAACCGTGAACGTTATCTGAATGCCCGCGAAGCACTCCTCGAATTGCTCCGGTTGGGCGTGGTGCCGATTATCAACGAAAACGACACGGTGGTGACCGACGAAATCAAGGTTGGCGACAACGACACCTTGGGTGCCTTGGTGACCAATCTCATCGAAGCCGACGTGCTGGTGATTCTTACCGATCAGCGCGGTCTCTATACGGCTGATCCCCGCAAGGATCCGACTGCTAAGTTCGTTTCCGAAGCTAGCGCGGGTGATCCTGCTCTGGAAAAGATGGCCGGAGGGGCCGCAAGCACTCTTTCCAAGGGCGGTATGATCACCAAGATCTTGGCGGCCAAACGGGCGGCACGCAGCGGTTCGAGCACGGTCATTGCCTACGGACGGGAAGAGAACGTTTTGCCGCGTTTGGCACAGGGCGAAGCGATCGGCACGCAGCTTACCGCCGTGCAGGCGCCTTGGCACGCACGCGCCAACTGGTTGGCCGACCAACTGCGGGCTCAGGGGCTAGTGGTGCTTGACGCCGGGGCGGCTCAAGCTCTTTCGGAAAAGAAGACAAGCCTGCTTCCGGTGGGAATCAAGGCTGTTCAGGGCGACTTCGTTCGCGGTGATGTGGTGGGCTGCCTTGCGCCTGACGGTACGGAAATCGCTCGTGGTCTTGTCAACTACGACTCAGCGCAATTGCGATTGATTGCTGGGCGGCACTGCGACGACTTCGCGGCGATTTTGGGCTTTTCCGGACCGGAAGAAGCCGTGCATCGTGACAATATGGTGATGCTTGTCAGCAAAGAAAACAAGCAGCGGTGAAGGTCAGACTGAACCTTTGTAGCCGTTTTGGCGCCAGGCTTCAAATACTGTCACTGCAACGGCATTGCTGAGGTTTAGGGAACGATTCTCGGGCATCATCGGCAGACGGATGCGCTGAGAAGCTGGAAACGACTCTCGAATGGAGTCGGGCAGGCCGTGACCTTCGCTACCGAAAATGAGCCAGTCGCCTGGCTGGAACTTCATCGTTGAGAAAATGCTTGAGCCCTTGGTCGTCATCGCAAACATACGTGAGGTCGAGGGCCTTTCCGTTTCCAGAAACGCTTCCCAGGACGGGTAGGTTTTCATGGTCGTGAATTCGTGATAGTCAAGCCCAGCACGGATGAGATGTTTGTCGTCAACACTGAAGCCCAGCGGTTCAATCAAATGAAGCGTACAGCCCGTGTTGGCACACAAGCGAATAGCGTTGCCGGTATTGGGCGGAATTTCTGGATGAACGAGAACGACGTGAAACATGGTGTGAGCGTCGGTTGGTGGGCAAAAAAAGCGTTAGAGAATATCTTTGTCGGCGGCAAGTTCCGAGCGTAACTTGGCAATCGCCTTCTTTTCGATTTGGCGTACACGTTCGGCCGAGACGCCGAGTTTAGAGGCAAGTTCCTGTAGCGTCATCGGATCGGGATTGCCATCGTTGTCCGTGCGAAGCCAGCGCGCCTGCACAACGAGTCGACTGCGTTCGTCGAGTGCATCAAGTGCATTGCGAAGGATTTCGCCGGTGAGGCGATTGCGGTCGCGCTCTTCAAGTGCCGCTTCTGGTTCGTCTTCTTCGCGTGATAGCCAATCAATGGGGGCAAACGCATTGTCGTCTTCAGCGTCTGTCGATCCTGGACTTTCAAGAGGCGTGTCGCCGCCCGACAGACGCGCTTCCATTTCGCGCACTTCTTCGGGCTTAACGTCAAGTGTTTCGGCAATGCGCTCCGTTTCGGAAGTGGACAGAGACTTTTCGTCGGCCTTCATCTGGCGCAAATTAAAGAAAAGCTTGCGTTGATTCTTGGTTGTCGCAAGTTTCACCATACGCCAATTGCGCACGATGTATTCCTGAATTTCAGATCGAATCCAGTGGACGGAAAAAGTCATCAGACGCACGCCGCGATCGGGATCGAAGTGTTTGATCGCTTTCATGAGACCGATATTGCCTTCCTGGATCAGGTCGGCGTGCGGTAGACCGTAACCGAGAAAACCACGGGCAATCGAGACAACCAAACGCAGATGAGAAAGTATGAGCTGCTGCGCGGCCATCAAGTCGCCCTCATCGCGCAGACGCACGGCTAAAGCGTGCTCTTCTTCGGCAGAGAGAATCGGAGCGGCGTTGGCATAACGAATGTACGCATCCAGGTCGCCCAGACGCGGAATGACCGCGGGCAGATACTGTTTCTTCTCGTAGGGGACGACTTCGCCTTTGACGGGGGCGGGACGAACAACAAGAGAACCGCCTTGTGTGCCCTGATATGGCACCAGTTGTTTGCTGCCGCTTTCGTCGGAGACGATGATTTGCCCTGCGTTTTTTCCGCGCGTAACAAGCGCTCCGCCGGCCGATTTACGGCAGACAGAGTCCGGTTCCGAAACAAGCGCCGTCGTGTCGGACGACTCGTTTTCGGTTGGAATCGAAATAGCAGGGGTGTCAGTCACGGAACTAAAGAAGCCTTTCAATTGAACAGCAGGATGCTACTGCGAAAAGACGTAACCGAGTGCAGTCAAGTTTGTCGGATTTTGACAGAAAAAGTCAGGGTTGGTGACGCAGCACGCGGGTGATGGCATCTTTGGCAGCAAAGGAGCCGACGACGTAGCCTAAAAGTGCGGCCGAGGCGACGTAGAGCAGGCACCAGTCAATTGCGGGCATGCGCAGTATTACTGTAACACCGTAGAGTCCGGCGAAATCGGCAATGGGTTTGGCAAGCAGGCTAACGCCGGTGGCAGTTACGCCGAGAGACAGAACGGCCGCCAGCATCAGCGTAAGGAAACCGCGCCATGAGTACGGACGGCGAATAAAGCTGGAAGTTGCGCCGAATAGGTGCAATGCACGGATTTCGTCTCGTTGCGCGTTGGTTGTGAGGCGCACGGATGCAAAGATCACGAGCAGCACCAACAGGAAAACCACGGTGCCGAGAATGCCGAGCACAACGGATAAAGCCGTGTAGAGCGCGTTGAGGTAACGCTGCCAGGAGTCGTCATAGGCAACGAGATCAACGTTTTTGATTTTGCGGAACTCGTCGGCTGCGGCGGCGAGTTCCTCGGACGAGACGTTGCTTGCGACTGTGGCAATGATGATGTCGGGAAGCGGATTATTCTTGGCCTTTTCTTTGGTGCGTTGATCCTCGGTTTTTAGACCCAGCGACTGATTAACCATGGCAAGTGCGTCTTCTTTGGGCATGATGCGTACGTCGGAGATAACGCTGTTTGCTGAAATGGCTTCAGCCAATTCCTTGACGGACTGTTCGCCTGCGCTTCGATCGGCAAAGATGGTGACTTCAGCTTGCGTCGGGACATTGAAGACTTGAGACGAAAGAGACCAGGCGAGTGTGGCGAGGAAAAACGGAATGGTGAGTGCCAGACCGGCCAAGGAGAGAGCCATCAAAAAGAGGCCTTTGAATTCCACAATGGCGCGAACGGTTTGACGGGCGGCCCAACGTGTGCTTGTAAACATGCTCATCGCAGGCCTCCCTGCAGCATGATGGGACGGCAAACGACGTTGGAGGGATTGAGTTGCAGATGTGAAGCCACGATCACGGAGACGTTGGATAGCGACACTTCGCCTAACAGATCCATCAGGTGTTGTGCGTTGTCCGCATCGAGATGCGCGCACGGCTCATCGGCCAGGACGAGTAGTGGGTCGTTGACGATGGCGCGGGCCACACTTGCGATCTGCTTTTGCCCGGCGGAAAGATCATGCGGTCTGGATTGGGCCAGATCGGCGATGCCGCATTTGTCCAACGCATTCATGGCGGCCATGCGGGCTTTTCCGTAGGATTCTTCGGCCGCAAGCGACGGCAGCATCACGTTTTCCAGTATGGTGCGGTTGTCGAGCAACAGACACTCCTGCATCATGATACCCATGGAACGGCGAACGATGGCCATTTCGCGTTCGTCGAAGTTGTTGAGACAGTCGCCGGCCACACGCACTTCGCCGAACGTGGGGCGAAGGATGCCTGCGATCATCGCGAGCGCCAACGATTTGCCCGATCCTGTGGGACCGTGCAGACAAACGAACTCTCCGCGCGTCACGTTGAACGTGATGCCGGCCGAGAGGCGTTCTCCGTTGATTTCAATGCCGGCATTGATGAGCTCGACAAGTGGAATGTTGACGCCGTTGGAGACCATTGGATTGCGAAAGCCTGTCGTTTAAGATGCGTTGTTTTGCAGCGTGAATTCCATGCCGACGCGTGCCCAGACGAGCGATTCTTGCTCAAGCAGATAGCCCGTTAACGGGTGACGAGAAAGCCACTGCGGATCGACCCAGAGGCGGAACGCAGTTTTACGGGTGTGCGCGACGCGTTCCAACTTGATTTCCGGCAGGCGCAGCGTGCGGCGGGCATGTGCAAAGATCACAGCCAAACGCAGTGAGAGCAACATATTGACGAAGACGGGATCCTGTAATGCGCCTTCAACTTTCTTGAGGTTGCCTCGCTGACCGAGTACGAGCGTACTCATTTGCGTTTGATCGTAACGGGAGAACCCGGGCAGATCGGAATTCATCAGAATGTACTGACTGTGCTTATGGTAACCGCTCGGACTGATCACGCGACCGGTTTCGTGCAGCATGGAAGCCCACTGCAGCAGTTTGCGGCAGTCGTGTGTCTGCTGATCATCGGGACTGAGCGCCACGAAAAACTTGTCGGCAAGGGCCGCCACGCGGGCTGCTTGCTGCTTGTCGATGCTCGAGCGCTTGATAAGGGCCGTCACGGTGCTGTCGCGCGTATCGCGCTGCTCTTGGCGTCCCAGCATGTCGTAGAGAAGACCGACGCGAAGCGCACCGGAGGCCGGGCGCATTTCTTTGATCTTGAACGTATCGAACACGGCTGAGAGGACGGCAAGGCCGCCGGCGATCACCTCACGGCGATCTTCCTTGAGGCCCGGGAAGTTGATCTTGCGGATGTCGCCCGCTTCAACAAGCTCTTTGCGCATGACCTTCAAGAGCGCCGGTGTGACAACTCCGTTGGTTAGGCCCGAGGCGAGGCCGATGTCAGCAACGGCGCCGATGGTGCCGGCGCTGCCATATGCGGCGTCCCAGTTGCGGAAGGAGAATTCCTGATGAGCTTCTTCAAACTCGGCTTGTGCCGAGAGTTGAGCCTGCTTGAGGGCGTTGGCAGTGATTTTGCCGTCCGGAAAAAAGGCGCGAGAAGTGTTTACGCATCCCACATGAAACGATTCGCACTCTTTGGCGATAAAACCGCAACCGATGATCAATTCCGTCGAAGCTCCGCCGATGTCCACCACGAGACGCTTTTCGCTGGATGGAGGAAGCGTATGAGCGCATCCCGAGAAGACAAGACGGGCTTCTTCACGGCCGGCAATGATTTCAATGGGGTGCCCGAGCGCTTCTTCGGCACGAGGCAGGAAGTCAGCGGAATTCGTAGCCACGCGCAGCGCTTGCGTACCGACGGCGCGGATGTTTTGCGGATCAATTCCGTCGAGTTTTTCTCGGAAGCGGCGCAGAGCAGCTAAAGCGCGCTCCTGAATTTCCGGCGTAAAGGCACCGTTTTCGTCAATGCCGCCGGCCAGACGAACGGTTTCCTTCCAATAGCTTTCAGTTGTGATTCGGTAGTCCTCAACCCGGCCGATTTCCACACGGAAGCTGTTGCTTCCCAGATCAACTGCGCCGAGCAAGATCGGCTGCTTGTCCTGTGCTTCACCCTTCATCTTGTCTTCTCTCAAGTGTCGTTTGCTATGGGCTGGAATTGGATTAATTGTCCTCGAGCTCTTCGCCGACAAGGGCGCTTGCAAAGCGTTTGGCGTCAAAGGGCTGCAAATCGTCGATCGTTTCGCCTACGCCGACGAAGTAAATCGGCAATGGGGTCTCGCGCTCGGCAGTGATGGCCACCAGTACGCCGCCTTTGGCGGTACCGTCAAGTTTGGTGACGATAAGGCCGGTGAGACCGGCGTATTGATCGAAGGCTTTGACTTGCGCCAGTGCGTTCTGGCCGTTGGTACCGTCCACCACCAGAAGCACTTCGTGCGGAGCACCTTCCATAGCTTTGCCTTGCGAGCGGCGAATACGAGCCAGTTCTTCCATGAGGTTGGTTTGCGTGGGCAGGCGTCCGGCCGTATCTGCGATGACGACGTCGGTGTTGCGGGCGCGCCCGGCCGAAACGGCGTCGAAAACAACGGCAGCGGGATCTCCGCCGCTTTGCGTGATCACATCAATTTTGTTGCGTTCGCCCCAGACGGCCAGCTGTTCACGAGCTGCTGCGCGGAAAGTATCAGCGGCGGCAAGCAACACGGTTTTATTCTGCGCTGCAAGCCACTTGGCAATTTTGCCGATTGTGGTAGTTTTGCCTGCGCCATTGACGCCGGCCATCATGATCACCAATGGCTTTGCCGCTTCCAGATTCATAGGTTTTTGAGCCGGCAACAGAATGCGTTCGATTTCGTCGCGCAGCGCCGCACGTACTTCTTGGCGTGTTTTGAGGCCCTTGAGCTTCACCGTATCGCGCAAACGCTGTAGGATGACGGACGTGGGCTTATAGCCGACGTCGGCGGCAATCAGCGTCTCTTCGAGTGATTCAAAAAATTCTTCATCAACAACCCCGCCTGAAAATAGACCGACGATGTTGACACGGGTTCGGGCAAGCCCGCTTTTTAAGCGTGAAAAAAATCCCATGACGAAAACCAAGAAAAAACCAGCGGCGCCCCAACGGCGCGCAGGCACCACAGCGGGCGAAAGAGTCCAACGCATTAGTTTACCAACCCGTGGTGCTGACGGCACGGTTCGCATCGTTTCGGGGCGATACAAAAGAACGCCACTTTCCGTTGGTTCGCGTGACGGATTGCGGCCGACGCCCTCTCGCGTACGGGAAACGCTTTTCGATTGGCTGCGGCATCTTCTTGGAGATTTTTCCAACGTGTCTTTTCTGGATATGTTCGCCGGCAGCGGTGCACTGGGGTTGGAAGCGGCTAGCAACGGCGCAGCGCGCGTGGTGATGCTTGAAAAGGATCGCAAAACGGCATCGGCTATTTCGCTGGTGATCTCCAAACTGCAGGCGCAGGACGTGGCTCAATGCTTTGCGGCAGACGCTTTTGTTTGGCTAAAGCAGTCCGACGAAGTGTTCGATGTGATTTTCATTGATCCGCCGTTTGCGTTGTCGCTGCATCAGCAGGCCGTTCAGGCGGCGCTGCCGCATCTGAAGGAAGACGGATTTATTTACCTTGAAAACGAAAGCGAAATTTCCGATGAGCTTTTGCGATCTTGGGGACTTGAGACTGTGCGCAGGGGCAAGGCGGGAGCCGTTTGCTTTCTTCTTTGCGTTCCAAGTATCAGGTAAAATTATCTATTTCTCATATTCTGATGAAAAAGCGTGGCTTTTCAGAGTCGCGCTTAGCCTTGAACGAATGACGACGGCCGTCTATCCCGGAACTTTTGATCCTTTTACGCTCGGACACTTAGATGTACTCAAACGGGCTGCCCGTCTGTTTGATCGCGTCATTTTGGCTGTAGCCGAAAGCGAGAAGAAAAAAACACTTTTTTCTTTGGATGAGCGCATCCGGTTGGCGCAGGCCTCCTGCCAAGGAGTGCAAGGACTGGAAAACGTAACGATAGAGGGTTTTTGCGGTCTTTTATGCGACTTTGCAAAGGCTCGCGGCGTGACTGTGTCCGTGCGTGGCGCACGTGCTGTGAGTGATTTCGAATATGAGTTTCAGATGGCGGGTATGAATCGAACATTGATGCCTGATGTCGAAACAATTTTTCTGATGCCCGCGCTTGACTGCCAGTTTGTAAGCGGCAGTTTCGTGCGCGAAATCGCAGCTCTGGGCGGCGATGTCTCCGGCTTTGTGCCGCAACCCGTGCGTTGTGCTCTGCAGCAGCGCTTCGCCATGAAAAAAGCGCAGCCGTAAGGATTCGTTTGATTCCGAACCCGCGCTGCTTTAAAACAACAAACAACAAAGGAAAATCAAAATGGAACCCTATGCTGCCGAGTGGTGGTCAATTGTTCCTCCGATTGTGGCCATCGGCCTGGCGCTCCTTACCAAGGAAGTGTTCTCCTCACTTCTGGTGGGCATTTTCACGGGTACGCTCATCTATGCGGTGGGCACCGACGCCAACATTGTCATGGGCACGCTTGAAACGGCCTTCACGATGATGGCCAAAAAAGTGGACTTCAATATTCTTATCTTCTGCTCGCTGCTGGGTGCGTTGGTTTACTTGATCAGCCTGTCCGGCGGTACGGTGGCCTACGGCAAGGCGTCGACGAAAGTCATCCGCGGACGCCGTTCGTCTTTGGCTGCAACGGGAGGTTTGGGAATCGCCATCTTCATTGACGACTACTTCAATTGCCTCACCGTCGGTACTGTCATGCGTCCGATTACGGATGCCTACAAGATCAGTCGCGCCAAGCTTGCTTACATCATCGATAGCACGGCGGCTCCCGTGTGCATCATTGCGCCGATTTCTTCCTGGGCGGCCGCGGTTGGCTCTTCGCTTAAGGATACCGGCGTTTTTGAGAGCGAGCTTGGAGCCTTTGTGGCCACGATTCCGTGGAATTTCTACGCTATCTTCTCTCTTTTGCTGGTGTTCTTCCTTTGCTGCACGGATTTTGACTTCGGTCCGATGCGTCGAGTCGAAGAACAGGCAAGTCGCCAGAGCGTCGATGCTACGGCTTCCGGAGGAACGTCTGACGACAAGCTCAAGTACAACCCCAATGGCACCACTTGGGACATGTTGGTCCCCCTCGGCGCGCTCATTGTGTTTGCTGTGATGGCATTGATGTACACCGGCGGATACTGGGGGGCGGATGCCAAGTATCACACCTTTATGGCAGCTATCGGTAATTCGTCGGCTTCCATTTCGCTCGTGTTTGCTTCTTTCGGCGCCTTGATTGTGGCGTTGCTGATGTATGTGCCGCGAAAACTGATGACGTTTGCCCAGTTTGCCGAAGGTTCTGTTGAAGGCATGAAGCTCATGCTACCGGCCAACATCATTCTGATTCTGGCTTGGACCCTGTCGGGCGTGTGTCGCGACCTGCTGTCTGCTCCTCAGTTCATGCAGCATGTGGTGACCTCTTCGGGCATGGGAGCGATGTTCCTGCCCGTGATCGTTTTTGCGATTGCCGCTTTCCTGGCATTTTCTATGGGGACGGCCTGGGGTACGTTCGGTATCTTGATTCCAATTGTGGTGCCGATTGTCGAAGTGCTCGACCCGAGTCTCACGGTGGTTGTGCTTTCGGCTACGTTGGCGGGTTCTGTTTTCGGAGATCATTGCTCGCCGATTTCCGACACGACGATTCTGTCTTCAGCAGGCGCCGGATGCGCGCATATTGAACACGTTTCGACGCAATTGCCGTATGCATTGCTGGTTGCCGGTTCGGCAGGCGTTGGCTACTTGGTGGCTGGCGTTTCGGGCGGCAGTCTGTGGATGAGTTGGCTTGCAACGGCGGTGGTACTGTTTGGCGTGACAATTTTCCTGCATGTCAAAGAGGGGCGTTCGGCGGCTAAAGCGTAACAATCCTTGCGGCCCGGGCTCGTAAGATCGTTCGGGTCGCTACAATCCCACCAAAGTTTTTAAGTAGCGCCCGCAGTTTGGCGGGCGTTTTGAGTGCATGATTTTTAACCGACTGTTGGTCAACGAGTTCGCAAGCAGCGCCGGAGGGGTCTTCACGGTGCTTTTTTCGGTCGTGGTGACGATTGGGCTTGTGACCATTTTGGGCGAGGCTGCCGGAGGCAAAATTGACTCTCGCTCCGTATTTGAGCTGATGGCCTACTCGTCGTTTACCAATCTGCCCGCATTGCTGTCGTTGTCAATCTTCATTGCCGTCCTGATGGTCATGATGCGCAGTTGGCAAGATAGCGAAATCCCCGTTTGGTTCAGTTCCGGCGGACTGAGTTTGTTGCGTTGGATCGTTCCGGTTCTGCGATTTGCCATGCCGATGATCATCTTGGTGGGCGTGATTTCGATTGCAGTGACGCCTTGGGCAAAAGATCAGATTGAGCGCACGGCTCAGCAATTCGAGCAGCGCGACGATGTCAACCGTATTGCCCCCGGACGCTTTATTGAGACAATGGGCGGGCGTCGCATCTTCTTCATCGAGGAGGTCAGTCCGGACGGCTCTTCGGTTAAAAATGTCTTCATGAGCGAGCAAAACGGCGAGAGTGAAATCATCGTGCGTGCCGCTTCGGGGGAAGTGAGGGCAACCGACAAAGGCGAGCGTTACGTGGTACTCAAAAACGGGCGTCGTTACGACACAAGTCGTACGGATGACGCGGCCTGGCGGGTGACTGAGTTTGATACGTATGAAATTCGCATCGGAACGCGCGCCGAACAGGCTTACATCAGTCGTGACGTAGAAACCATGACGTTTGAAAAACTTCTGGACTTGGATACGTCGCGCGCCAAGGCTGAAATCGTTTGGCGTTTGTGCTGGCCTTTGGCTGCATTCAATCTGGCGCTTCTGGCCATTCCCTTGTCCTACACGAATCCGCGTGCCGGTCGCAGCATGAGTCTGATCCTGGCGGTATTGATCTTCATTTTGTACCTCAACGGCATCTCGGTGGCCGAAAGCTGGATCAAGACTGAAAAGGTCAATTGGATCGTGGCTTTGGTGGGACTCAACGGATCGGTGGCGCTTGTGACTGCGCTTTTGTTCGTGCGTCGCGTGTGGATGCAACGCTGGGTACCGCTTGCGATTTCCGAACTTCCCTACAAGCTATTTGGGAGGGATAAATCGTGAAGGTCCTGACCCGATACGTTGCCAAAGAAGTTCTGATCGCCACGCTCTTCGTGTTGGTGGCACTTGTTGCGCTCATCGCTTTTTTTGATTTGGTGAGTCAGGCTCGCAACATCGGTAATCGCTACAGCATCTCGATGGCGCTCTTCTTGACGATGCTCAAACTGCCGTCACGTTTGTACGAAGTGATGCCGATTGCGGCGCTTTTAGGGGCTGTTTACACGATGAGCCGTCTGGCGTCCAATTCTGAATTTACCATCATGCGTGTGGCGGGCCTGTCACCCTTCCGTCTGGCGGGAATGATGACGGTGCCGGCGCTCATTTTGATTGCCATGACGTACTGTCTGGGGGAGTGGCTCACGCCTGCCGCCGACATGATGCGCAACGACATGGACAACATCCTTTTTAACAGGAAACTTTCGGCAAGAGGTTATTCGTCGGGTGTCTGGGTAAAGGACAACGTCAAGGAGCAGCAAAACGCCGGTCAGGCGACTGTGCGCTTTGTGAACGTACACAACCTGATTGCGGGTGAGCACAGTCGCACAGGTGCCTGGCGCGTCTTCGAGTTTGATAAGGACGGCAGTTTGATTCGCGTGCTGCACGCACCGGAAGCCAACTACATTTCCGGACGCGGTTGGCATCTTAAGGACGCTAAGGTCGAGACTCTTCCCAAGATCACGCACGATGAAACACCCATGGTGGAAAAGAGCTCCGCCCGCAAAGATGTGGATTTGATGTTGCCGTCCGAAATGAGACCGGAAATTCTGGGCGTGCTGACAATTAAGCCCGAACGCATGGGGATTTCCGACCTTTGGCAGTACATTGCTCATCTGAAGGAAACAAGACAGACATCGGACCGTTATCAGGTGGCGCTTTGGTCAAAGGTGTTTTATCCCTTGGCCATATTCGTGATGCTTGCTGTGGCAATGCCCTTTGCGTACCTCAATACACGATCGGGCGGCGTTTCGATCAAGATCTTTGCTGGGTTGATGATCGGTATTTCGTTCTATGCCCTCAACAACATCTTCTCCTTCCTCGGTGTCCTGAACACCTGGCACCCGATGGTGGTTGCGGTAGTGCCCACAAGCGTTATGCTGATATGTGCGGCGGTAGCTTTGTGGCTTCTGGAGCGAAGGTAGCGACCGCAAACGACAACAAACAAAACGCTACGAAAAGGAAGGATTTCGCAGCGTTTTCGTTGGTGGTGTGCCAATTAGCCGGTAACGCTCTTGGGATCCAGCGAAAAGAGCGATTGCAGTTCAGAGGAGGAAAGATCTCCGATCCAGGTTTCGCCTGTGGTGACGGTCAGATCGGCGAGACTTTGTTTCTCTGTGAGCATTTCGTTGATGCGCTCTTCGAAAGTGCCTGCCGTCACAAATCGATAGACCAATACATCGCGTCTTTGACCGATGCGGTAGGCGCGATCGGTAGCCTGTGCCTCGACAGCCGGATTCCACCATAAGTCATAATGTACGACGCAGCTTGCCGCTGTGAGATTGAGACCCGTACCGCCGGCTTTGAGTGAAATGATCATGGAATGAACGGAACGGTCTGTCTGAAAACGATCGACCATGTCCTGACGCGCTTTGACGGAAACGCCGCCGTGCAGGAAGTCGGGGCGCTCGCCGGTAGCTTTTTCAATCCAGGTTTGCAGACGTTCTCCCATTTCTCGGTATTGGGTGAAGATCAAAACTTTACGGCTGGCCTCGCGGCATCGCCCGAGAATATCAAAGAGGGCGGCAGCCTTGCCGGAGTCGGGAGTTGCTGCTTCGGTCTTGAGGTACTGAGAAGGCGAATTGCAAATTTGCTTCATGCTCGTGATGAGCCTGAGTACTTGTCCTCGGCGAGCTGTCTTAGCGTCGTTTCCGGTTGGATCGTCAGCGGCCTTTGCATCGAGCTTTTTGAGCTTGGCCATATGTTCTTCGAGAACTTTGCTGTAAAGAGCCGCTTGTTCGGCAGTGAGATTGGTGAACTGATCAATCGTATTGCGTTCGGGCAGATCGGCAATGATGGTTTTGTCGCTCTTTAAGCGTCGCAGCATAAAGGGTGCCGTTAGACGCCGAAAAGCTTCGGCGGCGGCTTCACTGTGATCCGTTTCGATGGGGGTGGCAAACGTTTCTGTGAAATCTTTGAGCGAGCCTAAAAGACGCGGCTGAACGGTTTCAAGAATCGACCAGTATTCGCTCAGGCGATTTTCAACGGGCGTGCCCGTCATGGCGATAGTTTGCGTGGCCTTGATGGATTTTGCTGCCACGGATTGACTGGAGGCGGTGTTTTTAACGGCTTGCGCTTCGTCGAGCACCAGCAGACGCCACTTGTAGCCGGCAAGTTTCTCGGTTTCCCGGCGCATCAAACCGTAGGTTGTCAGCGTCACATCTGGAAGATCCTTGACGGCTTCGGGAAGAACACGGTTGGAGCCGTGGTACACGCCGACGGAGAGATCGGGGGCAAATTTGGCGATTTCTCGCTGCCAGTTTGTCATGAGCGTTGTCGGTACGACGACAAGCGCCTTCGTTTTACTGAGTTCGCCGTCGTTTTTAAGTTGCAGCAATGTGGCGATCACCTGAAGCGTTTTGCCCAGCCCCATGTCATCGGCAATCAGGGCGCCGATGCCGAGCCGCAGATTTTTCATCAACCATGCAAAGCCGCGCGCCTGATAGGGACGCAGTGTGGCGTTGAGGTTCTCGGGCGGAGCGATGTCTGTGACTTCCGTGAGCGTTTTGAGACGTTGTCGAATTTCGGCGCTGACGAACACTTCGGCCTGCTGACCGTTTTTCTCATAGTCGCCCATCAGGGCGGCGCGCATTTTTTCCAGATACGTGGGTTGCGGCTGTTTGTCGACCGTTTCAGCTAAACGCGCGAGCTCATTGGGTTCAAGGTAAACGAAATCGTCACCGAGCTGAACGATTTCGCCGGCGTGTTTGACGAGTTCTTCGAGTTCTTGCTGCGTGATCTCTCGGTCGCCGACGGCTACACGCCAGTCAAAGCGCGAGAAGGCCTCTTTGCCCAGAAATGATTTGCCAGTGCCGGCATCCATGTGGGCGACCAGACGGGGCTTGAGCAGGTTCTTGAGCCGTTCGGGAAGCATCACGGCCACGCCCAAAAGCGTAAGCACCGGCGCAGCATCAAAGAGGAAGTTTTTGAGTTCGTTTCGCTCAAGCGTAACAGGGCTTCCGTTGGTTTCTTCGATGCGGCTCAGAGCCGGATAGGCCGAGGTTAACGTTTTGAGCACGGAGACGGCAGCAAACCGTTCGTCTTTAAACCGATCTTCTTTTAGAAGACGCTTGAGCATCACAGGCCGCTTGGTTGAGAGCGTTGTGGTGCGAGAGGAGGTTTCTTCATCGAAAAGGGAGTCTTCGACCGATTCAAGAACCTCAATCTGAGCGGGGTCGACTTCGCGCCCCAGAATGCCGTAGTTGATTTTGATACCGTCCAAATGTGTGCGTACTGTGAGTACAGGACGCCACGGGTAGGAATTGCCAAGCAGGAAAGGTCTCAAGCCGCGCAGCATGGACTTGAGCAGCGTCTCGGGAATTTCATTGCGGGACGGCAGTGGTGTTTGCATGGCCAACAGCATCGTGAGCGAACCGGTTTTGGAAAGCGCTGTGATTTTGTCGGCACAGAAACGAACAAGAGCGCAGAGAGCGGACGTGATTGCCAGAAAGACGGTTTGCCGCACAACGCCGGCCTTTTCCTCAAGAGCGCAAGCATCAAAGAGGTGCGTTGCATAGGGCTTACAGGCTTGAGTCAGTTGCTCGACAAGTTGAGCGACCCGCCGATTGCGAACGGCCGGTGTCCACAGGAAGAAGGGAACGGCCTTGGGGTTGTTTTTTGGCACGACAAGCGCAGGGACGATGGCCGAGTTCAAGAGCAGGCGTGCAGCCAGTTTTGAGATTTCGCGCCAGCATTCCACCTCCGGCGAGGCTTCCTGCGCTATGCCGACGGGCATTGTCAGGAGCAGTTCAAAGACGACAGCCGGATCGGAAAGGTTGATTTTATGGTCTTTCCCGTCCGTGTCTCGGATGCGCACGACAAGCTTGGTTTCAAAGCCTGTGTTGTTGTCTGCCCAAGCTTGCATGACTAAAGACAGGGACGGAAGAGACGAGTCGTCGACAGCAATTCTTTTGCGATAAAGCTGTGGTGCCAAATACGAACTGAGCCAGTCCGACGCGTCAGTAGTGGGCGGAATTCGCTTGAGCTGTTGTTCTGTTCCGGTCAGGAGTTTTCGGATGTCGTCTCTGAATGTTTCATCGCCCGGCAACGGAAGCGACTTGGGCAATAGCGACAAAATGGTTTCTCGCAAAGGTTCAAGCGTTCCGTAGGGCAGGCTTCTCAATTGAGTCAGAGAGACTGTTTCGTCAAGACTTATCGGATCGGGTTTGGACTCGGTGGCGGTCGAAGCGAGTTCAGACAAAAAGAGTGGTCGAGCCGTCGTTGCCGATTTCAGATCAACTCCTCGGTTTTTGAGTTCGGACTGCAGATCAAGGCCGTGAAGTTTGAAGATCAGAAACGGGTTGGCATCAATCTGATCGGCTAGACAATAGAAGACGGCGGCGATGTGCTTGCAGATGCGGGCGCTGTCAGGGCAGGAGCACGATGTTCGCATTTCTCGCCAGGATTTGGGAAAGAGATCGAGATGTAGTTCTCTGCAAATGTCGGCGACGGTCGGAGACAGTGTGCCTTCCAGCAGTTCGGCAACCAGCGCCGGATCCTGTGCGATGGCGTCAAGCAACTGCCTTTCCTTTTCTTCTCCCCATTTGGGAAGCGCAATGCTGATTTCGTAAGGGTAGTAAGCCGAGCCTGAAACGAATGCTTCAATGGATTGTTCATGCGCGATCCATTCGCAACTTTCAACATGACCGGTGTTGTAATAGGTTCGTCCGCGAGGCAGACGGTTGTCATAGTCAACGTAGCTGAGAGCATCAAGCCACTGTTTGCCCCACCAGGTATTGCCGAAAGTTCTGCGTTTGGCCATAAGGAATCCGGTACAAAAAAAGCAGAAAGGCGTGAGAGCTTTTCTGCTTTGGTTTGCAAAAAGCGAAGGTTTCGCTTAGTGCGAGAGAATCTTGGAGAGGAATTGCTGAGCGCGTTCCGAGCGCGGCGAGCTGAAGAATTCTTCTTTCTTGGCATCTTCAAGAATTTCGCCTGCTTCCATGAAGACCACTCGGTCGGCTACCTTGCGGGCAAACCCCATTTCGTGCGTCACCACCATCATGGTCATACCTTCGCGAGCGAGTTCAACCATGACATCGAGTACTTCGTTAATCATTTCCGGATCGAGAGCCGACGTCGGTTCGTCAAAGAGCATGCACACCGGATCCATGGCAAGAGCGCGAGCGATGGCTACACGCTGCTGCTGGCCACCCGATAGTTGGCCGGGAAACTTGGGAGCATGTTTGAGAAGACCCACGCGATCAAGAAGCGCGAGACCGCGCTCCGTGGCTTCCTCGCGCGAACGGCCAAGCACCTTCATCTGAGCGAGCGTCAGATTGTCGGTGATGGACAGATGCGGGAAGAGCTCGAAGTGCTGGAACACCATGCCGACGTGACTGCGCAACTTGGGTAGATCGGTCTTGGGATCACCCACGTTGATACCGTTGATGAGTACTTCACCTTGCTGGAACGGTTCCAGAGCATTGACGGTCTTGATGAGCGTGGATTTGCCGGAGCCGGAGGGGCCGCAGACGACCACCACCTCGCCTTTTTCAACGGACGTGGAACAGTTCTTCAGAACTTGGAAGGAACCGTACCACTTGCTCACATTTTTGATTTCAATCATCGCCATGGGAAAAAGGCCTCTTCTGTGGGTGTCTTTGAAAAAATGCTTGTCTTTCAAGCGTAGCGCTTAATTGTAAGGTATTGCGGAAAATCGCGTCGACTCTTTTGCGCCGATATGCCAGTTCGGAGTATTGCGGGTGAGCATAAAGGTAAGTTTGCGGGAATTGCTTATTCTGTGTTGAGTTGTTGGCGGAGTGTCCAGTTAACATGCTGAAAATGAAAGAGAAATTCTCTATCGTCTACTTAAAGAGCAAGCAGTTAGCTGTGCATATTGATGCTTACGGCAGGAGGACTGGGCTGTCGAAATCGTCAATCACGAAGCATTTGAAGCAGGTACAGCAAGTTGGTTTGGAGGAAGCTACCAAACCGAACAAAAGCCCAAACTACGCTATCGGTTAAAAATATGAGGTGAAATGTTCAAAGCGATTGCCGTTAGTCCGAAGGTGACGCAAGATAGAATCGAATAGTCTTCAGGTATCTTTGGCACCGTAGGACATAACCAATTTCAGAATCTACTATCGAGGAAAATCGACGTGAATCCGTGGTCATGGACAGTCATGTTGTGGCTTGATCGATCCCGTGTGGCATCGATCTGGGGCGTTGCTGTGTCTGAATGGGTGTCGGCATGACGGAGCGACTCGGTTTTTCTTTGAAGCTCGCGCTGTTTGCGTTGCTGTCGACGACGCTTGTCAGTGCGGATGCGGTGTATGCGGCTCAGGCGCAGCAGGCACGAGCCGAAAGACCTAAATTGGGTCTGGTGCTTTCCGGCGGCGGCGCGCGCGGTTTTGCACATATCGGAGCGCTTAAGGCGCTCGAAGAGCTTCGCGTGCGTTTTGACGTGATTGCCGGCACGAGCATGGGTTCAATGGTGGGCGGCGCGTATGCGGCTGGCTACAGCGCCAAGCAAATTGAGGACATCACGCTTGCTGTTGACTGGCCTCGCATGTTTGCGCCGCGTCCGGATCGCGATCGTATGGACTGGCAAGGCAAGGACAACGACCGCAGAGGTTTGGGTCCCACTGAAATCGGCGTCACAAGGGACGGATTGCGCTTTTCGGGGCAGTTGGTTCCTTCGCAGGAACTCGACATCTTCTTGCAGCGTTCTACGGAGCCTTTTAACAGCGTCTACGACCTCTCCGAACTGGATATCCCGTTTGCGGCCGTTGCCACGGATCTGGAAAGCGGTCAAAGAGTGGTGCTTCAAAAAGAAATCTCTTTGGCACAGGCCATGCGTTGCTCAATGTCGGTGCCGGGGGCATTTCGTCCGGCCGAGTACAAGGGCAGAGTCTTGGTTGACGGCGGTCTGATTGACAACTTGCCGATTGATCTGGCTCGGGATATGGGCGCGGATCGCGTGGTGGCGATCAACGTTGGCACGCCTTTGGGTAAGCGCGATGACATTAAAGGTCTGTTGGGCGTTATGGCGCAGGTGGTCAATATTTTGACCGAGCAGAACGTGCGCAAATCAAAGGAGTCCATCCGGCCGGGGGACATCTACATCGAACCTGATCTGGGGGAGCTGACTTCCGGCGACTTCATGAAGTCGCGCGACATCATCGAAATCGGCTACAAGGCCGTGATGGACAACAGGGAGCTCTTTGAGCCCTACATCGAAGACGAATACGACTATCGGTTCTATTTGAGCGCTCGCTACGAAAAGACGCTCGTCGAGGGTGAACATAACGTTTCCGAAGTGAAGGTTGCGGGTCTGGAGCACGTCAATCCCGAGCACGTGCTGGCCACAATTGATATTGACACCGACAAGCCCGTGAGCAACGAACAAGCGGCAGAGGCCGCGCGCGACATCTGGGCCGAAGGTGACTTTCAGAGCGTGCCGTTTCGTTTTGAACCCGGCCCGAACGGCACGGAAGTGCTGGTGTTTGAGCCCGAAGAAAAGACAGTGGGCTACTCCCGTCTGATGTTCGGCGGCAATGTGCAGTCTGACTTCCAGTCGTCCAACACTTTTAACGTGTTACTGGCGCATACCTGGGGATGGCTTAACAAATGGGGCGGTGAGTGGCGCAACGAAATTCAGCTCGGTGAGGTCAAGCGATTCCTTTCCGAATTCCACCAGCCTTTGGGCGTGGGCGGACGCTGGTTTCTGATGCCGCGCGTGAGCTACCAGTGGGAACCGTTTGATCTTTACGTCGGCGACAGCGACACGCCGGTGGGCGAGTTCCGAACCGAGACGTTCGAAGCGGGTGTGTTCCTGGGGTACGAATTTCCAAGGCTCGGTCGCGTCTCTGCGGGAGCAGGCTGGTACGATAGCCGTATCAAAACGGAAACATTCATCACGGATCTGAAATACACCGAAGATTCGTCGTTTGTGTCTCTGCGTGCCAATTTCGATACGCTCGACGATGCGAGCTTCCCGCGCAGAGGTTTCTACTTCGACGGTTCGGTGACCTACGACTTTAATCCGCAGGGTTCGATCGGAGAGCCGGACTCCAACACGCGCTACGAGATCAAGGCCGCTATACCGCTTCAATTCGGCGAACGAACGACGGCTTTGGTGAGCGGCAGAGTTGCGGCGGCAAGCGAGGTCGGCAACTACAACATGGGCGGCGTCTTTAATCTTTCCGGTTCGCCCTACGGTCGTTATTCGGGTGATCGGCTGGCGTTCGGTCGCGTGATGATCTATCACGACTTGAGCCGCACCATGCGCGAACTGCGCATGCCGATCTATCTCGGCGGTTCGTTTGAAGTCGGGCGTGTGTGGAACGGCACGATCACAGAGGATATTGGGGATCAAGGAACGCCGTGGCGCAAGGCCGCAAGCTTGTACATCGCAAGCGACACCTGGCTCGGTCCCATGTATCTGGTCGCGGGCAGAACATTCGGCGAAAGCTCGTCTTTGACGTTCTACTGGGGGCGTCTGCTTTGGTAAGAAGCGGCAAAGCAGCGGTACTTGGCACATACCGGGCAGTCGGGGTCGCTCGCGAGCTTCATGCGGGTGAATTCCCACGACAGCGTATCGAGAATGAGAAGGCTTCCGATGGAAACGGGAGTTAGTCCTGCGGCAATCTTTAGTGCTTCTTCAGCGGCCATCATGCCGGCGATGGACGTCACTGGTGCCAGAACACCCGTCTGAGCGGCTTTCACGTCTGTGGCATTGTCTTCGGGGAAGGTGCATTGATAGCAGGCTGGGTTGCCGCTGCGGAAGTCGAAGACAGCAAGCTGAACGCTGTAACGCACGGAGGATGCAGAAATCAGGACTTTTCGCAACGCTTTGGCCGCGCGGTTGGAGGCGTGACGCGTGCGGAAATTATCCGAAGCATCAATGATGATGTCGCAGTCTCGGGCAAGAGCCGTGAGTTTTTCTTCGTCGACGTAGTCGGTGACGACATTGACCGGAACGGCCGGATTGACGGTGCGTAAGGCAATGGCCGCGCTTTGCGCTTTGTTCATGCCGATGCGATCGGGCGTGTGCAAAATCTGGCGCGGCAGATTGGAAAGATCCACCGCGTCAGCGTCGGCAATCGTCAGCGACGCAATCCCGCTTTCGACAAGCGCCAGAGCGGCGGGACAGCCCACGCCGCCCGCGCCGATGACGAATACGCGGCTTGCGGCAATGCGCGACTGCCCTTCAGCGCCGATCTCCTTCAAAAAAACGTGACGGCTGTAGCGTTCGTCGGTCATCACTTCTTTTCAGTTTCAGTTGGGGTGCCCGTCTTGTTTTGAGCTTTGCCCTGTTGCTTGTCCTTGGCGGCTTTTTCAGCCTTCTTCTTGTCGCGTTCGGCCTTGAGCTTGGCTTGCGTTTCCTCGTGCGTGACGACATGTTCACCCTTCAGGAAGGCCTTGGCCTGCTGCAACGGGAAGTCTTTTTCGTCACCAAAGATGTAGCGAAGCTTGGGCATGGTGACCTCTTCTTCGTCCGAGAGCTCTTTGGCGGCCTTCTTGTCTTCCTTATCGTGCGGGGCGCTCACTTTGTCGTCTTTCTTGACTTCAGGCTTGACTCCGTCTTTTTGACCGGACTTCTTTTCGTCCTTCACTTCAAGGTGATGCGCAAGTTCCGACTCGCGAATCGAGAAGGAGGGATAGTTGCCTTCAGGCGTATCGTCAACGGCAATGTCGGGCGTGATGCCCGTGGCCTGAATCGTGCGGCCCGAAGGGGTGTAGTAACGAGCCGTTGTGATTTTGACGCCGGTCGTCTGATCTTTTTTCATCCGAATCGGGATGATGGTCTGAACGCTGCCTTTGCCGAAGCTGCGTGTGCCCATGATGGTGGCGCGTTTGTGATCCTGCAGTGCGCCGGCGACGATTTCCGAGGCGGATGCCGAAGCTGAATTGATGAGGACAACGACGGGTACCGTCTTGGTGATTTCGGGCAGATGTGCGATGTTGTCCTGGCTCGACTTGCCGGTGGCGTAGTCCTTTTCAACGGCGTTGAACTTGCGTTCGTCTTCCGGATTGCGGCCGCGTGTGGACACCACAAGGCTACCGGGTTTGATGAAGGCAGCAGAAACGCCGATTGCCGCATTGAGAAGTCCGCCTGAGTTGTTGCGCAGATCAAGCACCACGCCCTTGAGCGGCTTTTCCTTGTTGAGCTTTGCGAGGGCATCAGCTACGTCGGTTGCCGTGCGTTCTTGGAACTGCGAGATGCGGATGTAGGCCAGACCGTCACCCAAGGATTTGGACTTTACCGACTGAATCTTGATGATGTCGCGCACCAGTTTGATAACAATGGGTTTGGCCACACCTTTGCGAGCGATGGTGAGCGTAATTGACGTCTTGGGTTTGCCGCGCATGAGCTTCACGTTTTCGTTGAGGCTCAGATCGGCCGTGGACTTGCCGTCAATCTTGACGATCAAGTCGCCGGCCATGACGCCGGCTTTAGCCGCGGGCGTATCGTCAATCGGATTGACGACACGCACGCCTTGCGCATCTTTGGTGACTTCAAGGCCGAGCCCGCCGAATTCTCCCATCGTGGACTCTTCCATGTCCTTGAAATCGTTGAAATCAAGATAGGACGAGTGCGGATCAAGCCCCTCAACCATGCCGCGAATAGCGTTTTCAATCAGATCATTGCTCGGCACTTCATCAACGTAATAGTTCTTGATGGTGCCGAAAATGTCCGCAAAGAGGCCGATTTCTTCAAGAGGAATGCTTTCCTCGGCTTGTGTTGGTTCCTGCGCCTGGGGCTGTGTGTCAGCGGCAAGAACGGATCCGCCGAAGAGCGTACCGGCGGCAAGAAAAAAGGCAAAAGCGGTGCCTTTGAGTCGTTGAGAGGTCATGTTTTATTGCTTTCCAATGGCTGGCATTGAGTACAGTGATCCGTACGAAGCCTAGTTTTTGGCGATCCAACGCGACGGATCAAAGGGTTTGCCTTTGTAGCGGAGCTCAAAGTATAAGCCAGGGGCATCTTCGCCACCCGAGCTTCCGACGCTGGCAATTGTTTCGCCTTGTTTAACGGCGTCGCCCACGCTCTTATAAAGTGTTTCGTTGTTGGCGTAGACCGAAAGGTAATTGGAGCCGTGATCGACGATCAGCAGATTGCCGAAGCCGCGCATCCAGTCGGAAAAGACAACGGTGCCGGGACCGGCGGCAACGACGTCCTGTCCTTGCTTGGCGCGAATCAGAAGTCCGCGCCAGGCAAGCGTGGAGGCGGCGCCTTCACGCTTCTGGCCGAACTTGGCTACGATCGTGCCTTTGGTCGGCATGGTGAGTTTGCCGCGCAATTTGCCGAAGTTGCCGGTGGTCGGAGCAACGGTGGTGCGGCGCGGATCCGGCTTGGCCATTTTTGCCGTCTGCGTCGTCTTCTTTGATTCTTTGCGTTTGGCTGCGGCCTTTTCTTGCTCGCGGCGCTTGGCGGCGGCAAGCGCTGCTTTCTTGGCGCGTTCTCGCGCGGCTGCCGCAGCAATCTGCTTGTCGATGTCGGCAATGAGGTCAGTGAGCTGCCGATCGTTCTTGACCAACTGCTCATAGCGGGCTTTTTGAGAGCTGAGTTCTTTTTTGAGCTGCGCAAAAGCGCTTTCGCGACGCGTCTTTTCGCGTTCGAGTTCCGAACGGTTCTTCTGTTCGGCAGTTTCGATGCGAATCAATTCCTGTTGCGTTTCATTCGTTTTGGCCGTCACGATTTCGATGTTCTTGCGGCGATTGGCCAAGCGGTCAATGGTGCGGTCCTGTTCGCGGGCCATGTACTGCAGGATGGCCGACATACGCGCAATGTCGTTGGGATTGTTGCCGACGAGGGCCGTTTGCCACGGGTGACGGCGTGAATTGACGAACTGAGCCTGGCTGATGCTTGCGATGAGATCCTCGGCTTCCGAGACGTGCAGACTTACGATGCCGGCTTCGCGCTTGAGGTCTTCGAGTTGATTCTCGACATTTTGCTTTTTGTCGCCGAGTTCCTTGAGGGTTCGATTGCTCTGCGAGATGGCCTTTTCCGAAGCGGCAAGTTCGCTGTTGACTTTGTCGAGACTGGCTTCTTTCTCAGAAATCTCTTTTTTGATCGAAGAGATTTGCCCCTTGATCGAACGCTGCTCTTTTTGCAAAGAGCTTTTCTTTTGTTTCGGTTGGCTACTTGACTGCTTGGCCGGTGCCGCTGTTGCCTGTACGACAGGCGCGACCAGCCCTGCGGCAAATGCCGCAATCACGAACAGTTTGGCAGGAAGTGCGAAGAGCATGAAAGGGCAGTCGCAAAAACAAGCAGGCAACACAAACGCTCGCTGCGGACACAACGCACCGCCGCGAGGCGATCATAATTGTAGTGGAAGCTCGATTGGATGCGTTTTTTGGAGTGCAAGCTTTGGGCGCATGACTTTATAATCCGTTGCTCATGTTTAACGGCTTGCTGCATGGGTTGAAAAGTCGGGCTTGTGCCCCCACATCCTCCCGAGGCGACCTTTGAATAAAGGCCCGGGCAAGTCATTCAAAGAAACAGGAACATACGGCTGTGAACCAATTTCTGATCGACAATATCCTGCTTTTGGTCATCATTCTGGTCTGCGTGGTGACGCTTGCAGCTCCTTATATCAATCGCCGCCGCTTTGCGGAACTGGATAACGCTTCGGCTACCGATCTCATTAACCATAAAGGCGCCCAGATCATTGATTTGCGCGATCCGAGCGACTTCAAGAAGGAATGCATTGCCCGCTCGGTCAATATCCCGGCCGACCGCATTCATTATGAACTTGACAAGTTGGACAAGACCAAACCCATTTTGCTTGTTGACGAAGACGGCAAGCGTGCTCGCATGGCTTCACCCTTGCTACGCGGTGTCGGCTGCAAGCAGGTCTACATTCTGCAGGGCGGCTTGAATGCATGGCGTCGATCCGGTACGCCGTTTAGCCGCTAAAAGACACAAAGATTTCCATTTATTCACTCAAGAAAACCCATTGACGGAGTAAGCCAAAATGGCAGAAGAAAACCGCACGGAAAATACAGAAGGTCAGGCTCAGCAGGCTCAGGACAAGAACGAACCGTTCTTCCAGCTTGTTCGCTGCTACATGAAGGATGCGTCGCTCGAAATGCCGCACGCACCCGAGATTTTCATGACCACGCCCGAAGAGCAGCCCAATGTTGACATTCAGTTCGAAGTGTCTCAGCGTGCGCTTCAGATCCCCAACACGTATGAGGTGGTGGTGCGCGGCACGATCACGGTATCCGTGAAGGGCCAGGCTATGTTCCTCGTTGAAGGCAAGCAGGCCGGTATTTTTGAGATCCGTGGTATTCCGCAGGAAGGTGTTCATCACATCCTCAATGTGCTGTGCGCAAGCACCATCTACCCCTACTTGCGTGCCAATTTGGCCGACCTTATTAATCGTACGGGACTGCCGCCAGTGCATCTGCCCGAAGTTAACTTCGAAGGCCTCTATCAGCAGCGCATGGCGCAGCAGGCCCAGAAGCAGGCCGAAGCAGCCGCTGCTGCTCCTGCCGCTCCGGAAGCCAACGCCTAATCGTTTGGCAGAAACAGCGGATCTGCGGGTCCGCTTTGCTCGTAAGCCGCCGTCGGAATCTCGCTCCGTCGGCGGTTTTTTCTTTTGATGTTAGGATAATCCGCATCCTAAGTTATCCATATGTCCAAAAATGCGCTAACCTCAGGAATTAATTTTCGTCTGACATCGGAGTCGGCGATCTGCATTTAACCGATTAGCCTTTTTACACGTATGACTGCAGAAGAAACCGCAAAAAAAATCCGCATTGCGCTCATTGACGATCACACGCTGTTTCGAAGCGGCTTAAAGGCGCTGCTGACGCGACAGAGCGATTTTGAAATCGTGGGCGAAGCTGCCGATGGTCTTGAAGGCGTCAAGCTGGTCGAACAAATCAAGCCGGATATCGTTCTGCTTGATCTGGATATGCCGACGATGAGCGGCAATGAAGCTCTTGCGCAAATTCTCGAAACCGATCCATCGATGAAGGTGTTGATGCTCACGGTGAGCGAAGACGGTGACGATCTGGCCGAGTGTATGCGTCTTGGCGCTGTTGGTTATTTGCTTAAAAAAATCGATGCCGATTTCCTACTGCAGAGCATTCGCCATGCTGTCGCGGGGGATTCGGTGATTTCTCCGGAAATGACCAGCAAGCTTGTGATGAAGTTGCGCAACGATACGTATCGCGCCAGTTCGGCAAGCGCTGATATCGAGTCACTCACGCCGCGTGAACGTCAGACTTTGGCATGGCTTGCGCGCGGTGTTTCCAACAAGGAGATTGCCCGCACGTTGGATTTGGCGGAATCTACGGTTAAGGTGCATGTTCAGAGCGTGCTTCGCAAGCTCAACATCAAGAGCCGTGTGCAGGCGGCGGTGTTTGCCGTAGAGCACCATCTCGACAAGCTTTAAGCGGTCTTTTGATCGTTTGCTTGCCTCCTTTTTCTAAGGAGATCGAAAAATGCGCAAGGGTTCAAGTTTGAAGACGGCCTTTCTTGCAACTGCACTGAGTGTCGTCGGCGTATTGGCCGGTTGCGCGCATCCGCAGCTTGTTAGCATGGGTGAGACGCAACAGGAAGTGATTGCTTATCTGGGGGAACCGCATGCCAAGACGCAGATGCCCGACGGAACAACGCGTCTGACCTATAGCGGTCAACCTTATGGACAGGACGCCTGGTGGATCTTCATCGGTCAGGACGGTACCGTCGTTTCACGCGAACAGGGCCTGCAGGAGAAGTACTTCAATATGCTCACGCCGGGTAAGTCCACTGAAGCCGATGTGTGGGCGCTTTGGGGGAAGTGCGCGGAGAAGTACGAATTTCCGCTTGTCAACGAACACGCGTGGATGTACCGATACAAGGCTCCGGGTGGATTCGACATGGCCGTGTGGCCGCAGTTTGATGTCAACGGCGTCATGCGTTCGCTGGAAGTGACGTTGGACCCTTGGGTTCTCAATGACGGCGACAGTTTTGATTGATTTGTAAGGGCTGTCGAGATGAGCATCCATTTTGTGACGAAAGCCGCGGCATTGGCAACTGCCGTCGGAGCAGTTGCAGTACTAAGCGGTTGTGCGCACCCTCAGCTCGTTGAGATGGGGCAAACACAGGAAGACGTCATCGCTTATTTGGGAGAGCCGCAGGCCAAGACGCCTATGCCCGACGGTACCGTACGCTTTACCTACAGCGTGCAGCCTTTCGGGCAACAGGTTTGGTGGCTCTTTATCGATCAAAGCGGACGCGTTGTTTCTCGTGAACAGGGGTTGCAGGAAAAGTACTTCAAGATGCTTACGCCGGGCAAATCCACTGAAGCCGACGTGTGGGCTTTGTGGGGAAAGTGTGCTCAGGAGTATGAATTTGCCTTGGTGGACGAGCACGCCTGGATGTATCGTTTCAAAGACAACGGTGGTTTTGATATGGCTGTTTGGCCGCAGTTTGATAAAAGCGGTGTGATGCAGTCGATGGATGTCACCGAAGATCCTTGGAAGAACAACGATCGCAACAATTTCATGAGTTTCTAGTCTGCATCCCTTGATGCGGCTACTTACTTTCGAAAGCCTGTTTAGCATGACGACATCTGCCGCCACGCCTCTGACTTTGCGAACCGATTCTGCCGTGCGTGCTGCCAAGGGACGTTGGCTGGCCATTTTTGCCTCCTGCGGAATGGATGGCTCTCACTTTGTCAAGCAGGGGCGTCCGTGCCCTGTGTGCGGCGGAACCGATCGCTTTTCCTTTACCGATCGCTGGGGGCGAGGCAACTTTATCTGCCGCGGCTGCGGGTCGGGCGACGGTTTTGATCTGATTTCGCGCTACTGTCAGTGCGGTTTTATTGAAGCTCTGGAAGTGGTGGAGCGTTTTTGCGGCATTTCTTGGCAGGGCGAAAAAGCCGATGCTCGCTTGGAACTGACGCAGGCGCAGATCAAGGAAAAGGAGCAGGCACGCGAGCGCATGAAGCTTTGGAGTCAGGCTCATCCCATTGTGCTCGGTGATCCGGTTTGGACCTACTTGGCCGGTCGAGGACTCACGCCGAGTTGTGCCGGTTTGGAGGTGCGCTACCATCCGGCTCTTTCCTATAACCACGAGGACGGTACGGTTACGCAGCATCCGGCGATGCTCGCGCGTGTGATTGATCGGCACGGCGTGGTGATCAATTTGCACCGAACCTACTTGGATGAGAAAGGTGAGAAAGCGGATCTTCCGAAACCGAAAAAGTTGATGTCAGGGGCTGCCAAAGGCGGAGCGGTGCATTTCGGAGGCGAGGTCGAAGATGTGCTCGGACTTGCCGAAGGCATTGAGACGGCGATTGCGGTGCATCAGAAGCGAAGCATCCCGGTTTGGGCGACGCTCGGTTGTACGAACATGCACGATTTCATGGGTATTCCCGCCGGAGTCAAGCGTCTGTTGGTGTTTGCGGACAACGATGCCAAATTTGCGGGGCAGGCGGCCGCTTATGCGCTGGCGCACCGCCTTGCGACAACAACTTCAATGGAGGTGACCGTCCTGGTGCCGCCTATAGTCGGCACCGACTGGCTTGATGAACTTATTGGCCGGGCAGGAAGCCGGGTTCGTTGAGCGGATGGTTTTCAATGAACGGTCGGATGCTGTGCGTCACCACGCCCAGACATTGCCACCGGTTCTCGTCCCACGGAAACAGATCTTCGAAAACTTCGTCCGTCGTGGTCTCTGCCTTCAGACAGGGACATTTGATCTTGACGTCGTATGCGAGACGTCGAAGAAGCGTTTTGTCGCCGATTTGAACGACGACGATATCATCGGTGACGGGTGTGCGCTTGCTGTCGATCAGAACGGAGTCGCCGTGTGCAATGCCGGCGGCATTCATGGCGTTGCCGTTGACGGTTACGACAAACGTAGATTGATTGTTATGCAACGGTAGTTGGGTGAGGTTTACTTTTGTGGGTTCAATCTCAACGTCTGATGCGCTTTGGGCCTTGATGCGGCGGATGTCCGAATCCTTGGTCGGTTCGATGCAGTTTTCCAATGCCTGCATGTTGGTTTGGGTTTGCATAATCAGCGTGCGGATCCATCGAGAACCGCCGCGGTTGACGAAGGTGCTTCTTTGCTCTTCCGATACGCGAATGACGATGTGGCGGTTGTAAGGAACGCCTTCGATCGGCTTGCGGCCGGAACCGGGGCGATGGCCGCCGCGGCCTGAAGTTTTTTTGACGGGATCTGTCTGAGTCTGTTTCTTTGCTTCTTGCAGAGACATTGCCGAACTTGGGAAAAAAGAACCAAAAAACGAGGCAGAAGGGCCTAGATCAGTAGGGTTAAACGATTAATGGAAAACCCGATGGCAATGTTATATGAGAAAGGCGCCTGTTTTTGACGGATGAGAGCTTTTTTGCAAGAAATCAACCGGCATAACGCAGCAGTGCGACATGCGACGTTGGGGATCGAGAAAAACGAGATTAATGTCTGAGCTTGTAGCCGGTCACAAACAGTGTCGTCGCAATGGCGACAGCGGTTGCGCAGAAAACTCCGGTCACAAACAGCGAAATGAAGGGATCGAAGTCGCTGCGACCGAAAAAACCGTAGCGAAAGCCGTCGATCATGTAGAAGAAGGGGTTGAGAAGCGACGCTTTGGCCCAGAAATCCGGCAGTTGCTCGACCGAATAGAAGACTCCTGACAGGAATGTGAGCGGCATGATCACAAAGCTTTGAAAAGCGCCCATCTGATCGTACTTTTCCGCCCAAAGCCCGCAGATGACGCCGAGGCTAGCCATCAGTGCGGCACCTAAAATCGCAAAGCCGAGCACCCAAAAGACGTTTCCCAGAGGCGGCACGCTCCAAAGACAGGTGGCAGCAAAGACGCCCGCGCCGACAATCAGTCCGCGCGCGACGGATGCTGAAATAAAGGCCGCGGCAAGCTGCCAGCCTGAAAAAGGCGGCAGTTCAATAAAGACGATGCTGCCCATGATCTTGGACTGAAGAATCGAAGAGGCCGAGTTGGCAAACGCGTTTTGTAGCAGTGCCATCATCACTAGGCCCGGAATCAGAAAGGCGACGTAGTCCACGCCGCCAAGTACGGACATCTTGCCTTTGAGCACTTCGCCGAACACCAACAGGTAAAGAATCGATGTGAGAATGGGCGCGAGGATGGCGTGAAGCGCAATCTTCCGAAACCGCAGGACTTCTTTGTCGAAAAGCGTAAGGAAGGCGGCAAACGGGCGGTAGTCGGTCACAACAGGTTTCATGGGCGTTTGTCCGAATTGGTTAGGTGCAGGAACACCTCTTCGAGGCTGGATTCTCCCGTGTGAATGTCATCGATGCGGGCCGTGCTTTGCAGGGCTTGCAGCACGGTCAGGATGTCGGTGTCATTGCGATACGACACTGCGTAGTCGTTGGTCTGGTCGATGCGCTCGAAGACAAAATCTTCGATTGTCGGCAATGAACCCGAGCGCAAGGTAAAGCGCAGGCGTTTACCGGAGAAGCGGCTCAAAAGTGCTTTGGTGGTGTCCAAAGCGGCTAGTTTCCCGCCGTTAAGGAGCGCAATGCGGTCGCACAAGCTCTGGGCTTCCTCGAGGTAGTGCGTTGTGAGGATGATCGTGTGACCGTGCGCGTGCAACTCCTGCATGAAGTCCCAGATGCGGTGACGCAATTCAACATCAACGCCTGCCGTGGGCTCGTCGAGAATGATGACCGGAGGCTTGTGAACGAGTGCCTGTGCAATCAGAACGCGACGCTTCATGCCGCCCGATAGGCGTGAGACTTTTTCGTTTATTTTGTCGGAAAGCCCCAGCCTTGAGATCAACGTGGAAATCCAGATGTCGTTGTGACGGATGCCGTAGAACCCGCTTTGCAGACGCAATGTTTCTCTTACGGTGAAAAACGGATCGAACGTGATTTCCTGTGGCACGATGCCCACTGCCATTTTGGTAAAGCGCGGTTCTTTGACCGTGTCGCGGCCGAGTATGTAAGCGCTTCCCGCATCGGGTGTGACGAGGCCGGCAACGGTGCCGATTAGGGTTGACTTGCCGGCGCCGTTGGGGCCGAGCAGGCCGAAAAATTCGCCTTGCCCAACCTCGAAAGTTACGCCATCAAGCGCCGGTGCCGCGGCGGCTTTGTAGGTTTTGCGAAGGTTGAGCACGCGCAGAGCGGCACTGTTCTCGGATTCTTTTGACGACATGAGTGCGTCCTACGCGTGCGGTTTCTCGGAGGCCTCTTGGCGTTCCCAATCGAGCCACTCATCTTTATGCGCTCGGATAAAGCGCGTCAGACGCTGTAGCGAACTCACCATCTTGTCCGGAGCTCCGTGCTTATTCATGTCGGCAAGCTCTCGGGCAATCTGCGGCGGCGTACCGAAGATATCGGTGAAAAACGCTTCGATGGCCTGACGACGACGGCGTAAATCCTTGGCTGTGCTGAGTCCTTTCTCGGTAAGGGTGATCGTACCGTAGGGCTCGTAGTGGATAAAGCCCATCTCTTTGAGCGCTCGCATGGTTGAGGTGACGGTCGAGCGCGTCACGTTGGCGGCTTTGGCAATGGCGCAACCGCGGGCTGATCCATTGACGAGAAGCTCTTCATAGATGATCTCAAGATAGTCGGCTTGGATGGCCGTCAAACCATTGTGATCGGTTGTTGTTCCTTGTTGAATCAATGGGTTAGAAGCAAAAGACATGTAACGACAAAGGAGTGAAGAGCGGCTGAACAGAGATCCGACGAGGAATTATATCGGCAAAGCTTACAGAAGTTTGATTGATCTAAATTTGAGAACGATTATCATTCGTGATATTCTGAGAGCTCGAAATTTTAAGTCGGTTCTCAAAAACGTCGAGTGCCGTCTTGTGACCGAAAGCGTTAAGGCGGTCGGCACTTCTCGGAGAAAAAAGATTGATGCAGGAAAATCAGACGAAGTTGTCCGTCGGCCACGGCGGTGCCGCACTAAAGCACGTGACCTTTGAAGCCGGTGCCAAGAAGATGAGCGAAAAGCTCAAAAACGGTACGGCTGAGAGTTTTTTTGCCAATGCAGCCGACCCTCTTCATGCGGCTTTTGAAGCCAAGGCGGTCATTCACTCTGGTCCTGGCGGTATGCCGTTGATGGGAAAAGAGGCACGCGACTACCTTGAGGCCGTCGCCGAGCAGCCGCGAAATGGCAAGACGCTTGCTTATTTGCATGTGCCTTTTTGCGAAACGCGCTGCCTTTACTGCATGTTCTATCAGAACCCTTACAGCAAAGAGGCTTCTTCGGTTTTTGCCCGCAATCTCGTGCGCGAAATCGAACTGTGGAGTGACAAGGCGGCGATGAATTCTCATCCTGTGCACGCCGTTTACTTCGGCGGCGGAACGCCTACGGCGCTTGAACCCGAAGATCTCAAGACGGTGCTTACCGCCGTCAATCGCTATCTGCCGCTTGCCAACGACTGCGAAATAACAATTGAAGGGCGAATTCACAATTTCGGAGACGACAAGATCGAGGCGGCCCTGGAAGGCGGCGCCAATCGCTTTTCGCTCGGCGTGCAGACCTTTGACGACCGCGTGCGTCAATCGGTGATGCGAGTGGACGGGCGCGACGCCATTTTGTCGCGACTCGACAAGCTGATTTCCTATGACGAAGCTGCCGTTGTGATTGATCTGATCTACGGTTTTCCTTGGCAGACGATGGAAGTTTGGGAAGACGACATTCGTACGGCGCAAAGTCTCAAGCTTGACGGCGTGGACTGCTACCAACTCAACGTCTTTGAGAAGTCTCCTTTGGCTAAATACATTGCCAACGGCAAATTGCCCCCGGCTGCTGACACGGCTATGAAGGCCGATATGTTTGCTCTCTCGGTCGAACGTTTCACGAACGCGCAGTGGCGGCGGCTTTCAAACAATCATTGGGGCCAGACGATGCGCGAGCGAAACATCTACAACGCGCTCGGAAAAGGGCCATGCGACTGTCTGGCTTTCGGTTGCGGAGCAGGCGGTCGCCTGTACGGCAACAGCTTCATGATGGAAAGACGGCTTGCCGAATGGGAAAAGGTGCTTGAAGGAGGGCAAAAACCTGTCGGCATGCTGATGAAGCCCGGCCATCATTGGCACCTGATGCGAACGCTCAGTTCGGAAATGGAGTCGGGTCGCATCAATTTATCCCGAATCGAAAAACGTTTTGGTGTTCCTGTTAGAGCGTTGTCTGAGGATGTGATCAATCAGTGGATTGATGCTGGATTACTTCGTCGTGTAGACGATTGGTTGGTTCAAACGGTGGCTGGTCAGTATTGGCACGTGACGCTGGCGCAATTGCTGATCGGTCTTATTGGCATGCGATTGGGTGCCAATGGAATGAGCGGACGTCCGGCAGGTAATGCCGCTGTGTTTTCCGGCGAAAAACCCGCTCACGGTTAGGAACTCCATTCAAAGTATCCCCGTTGACACAGGAATTTAACGAACACGCCGCACCGTAAAAAACAAACCACAAGAGTGCGCGCTGTCTTTATCAAACGAAGGAAAAATCGATGATGTCCCGTACTCCCAAACTTGCGGCTGTCGCTGTATTGGCTGCGTTTTCCGGCCTCGCGCTGCAAGTACAGGCACAGGAAACCGTAGAACTTGATGAGGTCAAGGTCACAGCCGGTCGCGTGGAACAGGAACTGATGGACGTGAACATGTCCGTTTCGGTGATCACGCAGGAGGAGATTCGCCGTTCAAGCGCACGTAACGTGGGTGAACTGCTCGAAGACATTCCTGGTGTTCGCATCAATAACGACGGCGGTCAGGGAATGAAGCGAATCAAGATTCGCGGTGAAGATGCCTTTCGCACCCTCGTGATGATCGATGGGCAGAAGGTATCGGAACACAAGTCCATGTCGGGCTCGCCGATGCTGATCGATCCATCCATGATCGAACGCATCGAAGTGATCAAAGGGCCGGCTTCCGTTTTGTACGGCTCGGACGCCATTGGCGGCGCCATCAACATCATCACGAAAAAGGGCGGTACGAAGCTGATCGAAGGCGAGGTATCGGCAGGCATGAATACTTCGGCTTCTGGGAAGAACGCCTCGGGTTCGATTTACGGCGGAATTGATGGTTGGAAATATCGGTTAAGTGCGTCGATTGAAGACAACGACAATTTGAAGACCCCGAAGGGTGAAATGGAGAACACGTACTTCACGGCTCGTTCGGTTTCCGGCTTCTTGTCATATGACTTCACGCCGAACACCACGGTCGGAGCCTCGGTGGATTACTACGACCTTGAATTTGGTTCGAGCGACGTCAACACGCCGGGCTTTACGGTGGATGTACCCAAGTGGTCGCGATTCAAAACGGCGGCATTTGGGGAGTTTAGAAACATCAGTGATGCGTTTGTGCGATTGCGTACCGATGCCTTCTACCAGAAAAGCAAGAAAGACATGGTAAACAGCGTACCCGGATCAATGGGATCGATGTCTTATGTGGTTCAGCCGATGGCCTATAACACGACCGATCAGTATGGGTTCTCGTTGCAGACGGATTGGCAGTTGGGCGAACGCAATTACCTGATTGCCGGTTATGAACTTTCTTATGATGACTTATCGGCCCAAAGCATCACGCAAATGATAATGCCCATGATGACGATGGTCATGGGCAACAAGCTCTACGACGGCTATCAGATGACCAACGCTGTTTACGCTAGCATGGAAACGCAGTTGCCGGCCGACGTTACGCTGACCTACGGCGCACGCTACACCTGGGTGAAGACGGACATGGACAGCCGGGACGTCAAAAAAGCGGGGGACTGGAAGAATGCCAACCAGTCGGACGGTAAACTGATTTTCAACGCGGGTCTCTTGTGGCGGGCAACGGACAATCTGTCTTTGCGTGCAAGTTACGCACAGGGCTACCGCTCTCCCATTCTGCAGGAACTCTATGTGGATACCGCCATGGGGCAGGCCGGAGGCACGACTTATGCCAATCCGGATCTGAAGCCTGAAACGTCGGACAACTTCGAAATCGGTGCGCGCTGGTCTTCGGCTTATGTGTCGGCCGATATTGCGGCGTTCTACTCGGAGGCGGACGACTACATTGCGACGCTTTGGAATGAATCATTGGGGGGCTATAAGTACAGCAATGTGGCAGAGGCCAAGACGTTCGGCGTCGAGCTGACGTCATCCGTACGCATTGCCGAGACCGGCTTTGAACCCTATCTGACTGCGACGTGGATGCGTCGTCAATATCAAAACGGCAACGGTTTTTCGACGTACGACACCGCTACTCCGGCATTTATGCTGCGCTACGGCGTGCGCTGGAGCGGCATGTACGCGGGATTGGGGTTGAGAGCCGATGCTTTTGCCCGCTCGCAGACCGAAATCGAATACAACGATGGTATTCAGAGCGCAACGGACTCGAGTAGCTATCGACTCGGCGGCTACACCACGCTCAATCTGACGGCGGGTGTGGACTTCGGCCCGAAGCGCCAGTACACGTTTGATCTGGGGCTCTACAACATCTTTGACAAGGGGTATCAGGAACAGACCTCCATCTATGAACCCGGGCGCTACTTTGTGGCCAAACTGGGAGCTCGCTTCTAAATCACCCTCTTCAAAGGTCTGAAAAGACCGGGCTGATCCGGAAAGTGTTTGATTTGGCTTCCTGATCAACACTTTCCGGACGGCTTTTCCCGCACCTACGAAACGTTATGACGGACACTCCCATCAGAAAACGGCATTGGGAAGCGCGAGAGCTTGTACTTATCGGCGTTTTTGCCGCAGCGGCCAAACTCTCGAGCCTGTTGATCGCTCTGGCCGGCGGCGGCATGAACCCTGTGTCGCTGATTGCGAAAAACCTTGTCTATACGACGCTGATCATTGTGCTGCTTACCAAAGTGCCCAAGCCCGGCACGTTGCTTTTGTTTACGGTCATCAGCATGATCGTGAGCGTGTGTTTGATGGGCGGCAGTCTGACGCTGTTGCCGGCAGCCTTAGCCGGAGCTTTGCTGGGGGAACTTTGCATTTGGTTGACGGGAGGGGCTTTCAAGCCTTGGTCGCCTTGGGTGGGTGTCGGCGTTTATGACCTTGTGAGCAAAGGGTTGTCGCTTGGCGTGTCGTTTCTTTTCATGCGCGAAAGCCCAAGCTTGATGACGATGGTTGTGCCGATCGTCTTCATTGGTTATCTGGGGTCTCTCGGCGGACTTTGGTTTGGTCGTAAAACGGTAAAGGAGTTGCGACATGCGGGCTTTGTTCGCTAAGGGGGTGGCACAGTCGAGCGTGCTGCGAAAGCTCGACGCCCGTACCAAACTCATCGTGACGGCAACAACGGCGGTGCTGACTGTCGCCTCTTCCGGCATGGTGTCACAGCTCGTGCTTTTTGCTGTCACACTTGTTTACGTGTTGTTGCTCAAGCGCCCCGGTCTGGTCGCTGTCTTGTACGTTCTGATGGCGGCGATGATGGCCATTGCAGCGCTCTGCGCGCTGGGCTTTCAGCTCTGGATGCCGGGGCTCGGCGGGCTGAGCGCCAAGATGCTCCTGATTCCCTTTTTGCGCGGACTTTCCATGATGAACGTGGTGATGGTTCTGGCTCTCACTACACGTGTGGAAGATCTGTTGCTGACGTTGGAACGCATGAAGTTGCCTTTTGTCATCTTTTTGCCCACGGCCGTGATGCTGCGCTTTATTCCGACTTTTGCCAACGACATCAAACAGGTTTGGGAAACTCTTCGCATCAAGGGCTGGCCGCTGGGGCCGGCGATGCTCACGCTACACCCGATCCTATCGGCCCGCTTGATTCTGGCACCGATTCTGTTTCGGGCTTTGAAGAGCTCGGAAACGCTGGGCGTTGCCGCGGAACTCAAAGGAATGGGTGCCCGCCAGCGCACGATTCGCAGCGACGGCGTCGGCCTTTGTCCGATTGACTGGAATGTCTTGGGGTTGTTGGTTTTGACGACCGTTGCTGTGATTTGCTGCGAAATATGGCTTGCACATATCTGGATGCCCGACGGGGGCGTCAAGATGATGCACTAGGGTTTGTGAGGTTCCCGACATGATCGAATTCAAGAACGTTTCATACACCTACGCTAATACGCAGACGCCGGCTGTTTCCGACATCAGTTTCACGGTTGCTTCGGGGGAGCTCAAATTGGTGACGGGGGCGTCAGGCTGCGGCAAGACCACATTGATGCGTCTGGCCAATGGGCTTTGCCCGCAGATATACGGCGGCCGACTCGAAGGCAGTGTGACGGTGGCCGGATTCAATGTTTCCGAAACGCCGGTGGCGGAATTGTCGGAAGTGATTGGCACGCTTTTTCAAGATCCCGAAGAGCAGTTTTTCGCACTCAACGCGGGCGACGAAATTGCTTTTGCTCTGCGTAGCCGCTCGTTTGACCCCAAGGATGTGCGCGAGCGTACGCTAAAAGCTGCCCGCAAACTTGGAATTGAGGAACTGCTCACGCGCGATATTCATGCGCTGTCCGAAGGACAAAAGCAGAAGGTCGGTCTGGCGGCCATTCTGGCGTTGGGGCCCAAGACGCTTATTTTCGATGAGCCCAGTGCCAACTTGGATCCGGAAGCAACACAAGCGCTTGCTCGCACGATCTTGGAGCTTAAAAAAGAAGGTGCGGCAATTTTGGTGGTGGATCATCGGCTTTACTGGCTCAAAGACGCTGCCGATGCCGTCATCGTGATGAGCCAGGGCAGGATCGTGACTGAAATGCCGTTTATCGGACTCTATGACGATGCTTTCCGTGCCCGCTGGGGACTGAGAAAAGCCGAGGTGTCGGATGTGCGTCGGGCCTTGCCGCGCATTGAGGTGACGAGCCAAGAAACAACACCGAAAACGCGCGACGTATTTTCAGCGAGCCGCATACGTTTTGCCTACGACGACAAGCATGTCATTTTTGACGGCACGGGTTTTACTGTTGGGCAGGGTATTACGGCACTTGTGGGTGACAACGGCACGGGTAAGACGACATTGGCCCGCATTCTCACGGGCCTCAATAAGGCTAAGGGGGACTTTTACATTGGCGAGGAAAAAGTCGGCGACGAAGGATTGATGCCGTTTTCCGGATTGGTGCTTCAAAACGCCGATCATCAGTTGCAGATGCGGACGGTGACCGAAGAAGTCGAAGGTGCCATTGTGGCTGGGCGCATCGGTGCCTCGGGTGCCAGGGGATGGCGACGTTTGGCTGTCATGCGGCCGAGTTCTGAAGACAAGACTCGCGTCCATGAAATTTTGACAAGTCTCAATTTATTGGCGTTGGCAGAGCGCCATCCGCAAAGTCTTTCCGGAGGCGAAAAACAGCGTCTGGTGATTGCCTGCGCCGTTGCAAAAAATCCAGCCATTTTGATTTTGGATGAACCGACGAGCGGGTTGGACGGCGCCAATATGGCCGCCATTGCCCGTCTGATGCGCGAGCAGGCAGATGCAGGGCGCGCCGTGTTTCTGGTAACGCACGATCTGGAGCTTTTGGAATCGTGTGATCGGGCGTTGGTGATGACGGATTTGCAGAAGGAATGCGCCAGATAAATGTTTTGAAGAAGCAAAAGTAAATTTCAGCTCACATTTTTGAGGGGATAAAACGATGACGATTGAATATCGCACCGCAACCGAAGAGCAGAAGTCTGTGATCGAGGAACTGCTTGCCGCGCCTTTTCCGGCTACGCTTGAGACGATTGCTGCTCGTCTTGATCTGACGCCGCTTGCGGCCGCACAACTTCTCGGGCGCGACATGTGTTCGTTCGTGACGGGTGACGTGGCGGAACGCTTTGATGAGGTGTGGGAGAGTCTCGCACAATGGGAGCGCGCTACGCTTTTCATTCAGCACGGCGGCCACGTGTTTGAAATCGAAGCGAAGCTTTCTGCGGGTAAGCGCGCCCAAGGTTACTACAACATCCTTCATAAGAACGCTGTGGTGGGTGGACATTTGAAGTTCGACGCCGTCGGTGCCATCGCGTTTGCTTCCATTCCCTTCATGAAGCGCGAATCGCATTGCGTGATTTTCTTTGACAAGGAGGGTAAGGTTTCCTTCTCGGTTTATCTCGGACGAGAAAATCACAAAATCATCGAGTCCGTCAAGACACTGTTTTTTGCGGGCAAGGAAGCCTTCTGCGCTTAAAAATGGGAAGCATCATGAAACCTCTGATTGTTGTCAGTTCGAAAACGGGAAATACCCGTGTCATTGCACGCGCTCTGCAAGACGGCATTGGGCCCTGCGACTATGTCGAAGCCTCTCAGGTGCCTGCCGATCTGAGCGCATACAACCCGATCGTGCTTTGTTTTTGGTGCGATCGCGGCATGGCGCCCGAAGACACCAAGGCTGTTGCTAAACGGATTAAGGGCAAAGACATTGCCTGCTTTGCCACGATGGGCGGTGATCCGGAAAATCCGAAAGCCAAGGACTGGATGCATCGTACGAGTATGACATTGGTCGAGGCAGGAGAGGACAACACGCTCAAGTTGGAATTTTTATGCCGAGGACGCATTGATCCGGAACTTTTTGCCCGCATGACCGCCATGATGGGCGGCGAAGTGACGCCCGAACGTGAAGCGCGCCGCAAGCAAAGCGAAACGCATCCGGATCGACTTGATGCGTTGGCGGCCGTTAGGACCTACCAAGATGTGTTTGGTGCCTGAGTAAATATCGCAATATTTTGTTGAAACACAGGGGATCGGTGCCGGTGTGCATACGGTCCCCGATCTTTTTTCGAATGTGCGCACTACCACAAAATCAAGGTGTTGGGAGCCTGTGAAAATTACGGAATTGTTCTGAATTTTCAAGTCATCTCAAAGGCTTGCAAACGCGAAACAATGTTGATCCCAATGTTTTGCAGCTTTCAAAACTTCTAAGGATCAACCAAACATGAGCGACAGACTCGCGGACTTTCCCGTCACGTTTCACAACCGCCAATATGCACCGCTGATGGTCGGAGGCATGGGAGTCAACATTTCCAACGACACGCTTGCGCTTGCTGTAGAGAAGCTTGGCGGCATTGCGCATTTGTCCGATGCGCTTTTGATGGATATCGCTGACAAACAGTTCGGAACAGGGTTTTGCAAGGACAAGATTCACCGTTACAAGAATCTTGTCGACACCTATGACAAGTCGGAAATTGCGTTTGATCTCGATCGCTTGGCAGAGTCCACGCGTCATTATGTTTCTGACGTGATGAGTCGCAAAACTGGTCGCGGCCTCATTCTGATCAACTGCATGGAAAAGCTCACGATGAACGCAAGCGCCGCAACGCTCAAGACGCGTTTAAATGCGGCTCTGGACGGCGGTATTGACGGTATTACCCTTTCTGCCGGTCTGCATCTGTCGAGTATGAAGCTCATGCAGGACAATCCGCGTTTCCGCGAAGCTCTGATCGGTATTGTCGTCTCCAGTACGCGTGCGTTGCAAATCTTCATGAAACGAGCTCAAGCTGTGAACCGCTTGCCTGACTACGTCGTGGTTGAGGGACCGCTTGCAGGAGGCCATTTGGGTTTTGGAGACGATTGGGCCGAATACAACCTTGAAGACATCGTGCGCGATGTGGTGAAGTGGCTCGAAGATAATCACTTCGATATTCCGGTGTTTGCGGCAGGCGGAATTTTCACAGGCGAAGACGCCGTGCATTTTGTGCGCGATGTGGGCGCTGCGGGAGTGCAGGTGGCCACACGTTTTGCCGTGACACAAGAAAGCGGCCTGCCGCAGGCTGTCAAGCAGCGTTACATTGACGCTACAGACGAGGACGTGCAGGTCAATCATTTTTCAACGACGGGATATCCGATGCGGATGCTCAAAGATTCTCCGGCTATTACGAGCGACATTCGTCCCAACTGTGAGGCGTACGGTTATTTGCTGCAAAAGGGCGAATGTTCTTACGTCAAGGAATGGTTTGCCCGACACGGCAAGATTGATATTCAACCGGTACCCGAGCACACTAAGTGCTGCCTGTGTACGCATATGCGCAACTTTAAGGTGTGGACGTGCGGTGCGAGCGTATCGCGTCTGAAAGATGTTACTAAGCGTCTGCCTGACGGCACTTGGCAGTTGCCGACAGCCGAAGAGGTGTGGCGCGATTACGTTGAGACCGAATGCGTGCGTCAGCCCAAGGCGGCCTAATGCCTTGAAGCTTCAACTCGTGGAGTTGCGGATTTTCTGAGTCGACCAAAGTCGAATCGGGTATTATCTTTCGCACACTCCGGCGGATCGCTTTGTAGTTTCTGACTCCGAAGCCGAGTGGTTGATTCCTCTCGGCTTCTTTTGTTTTTTGTGCGGTCCGTGCATCCGATCAAAGAGGAATGTCTATGACGCGCAATGTTTTGTTAATGATCCTAGACGGCTGGGGAATTGGCGACGGCTCCAAGTCGGATGCCATCCGTGCCGGGCACCCCGTTTATATCGAGGAGCTCACCCGTAGCACTCCGCACGCCACTCTTCGTACCGATGGCGAAAATGTGGGCCTTCCCGAAGGCCAGATGGGAAACTCCGAGGTGGGGCACCTCAACATCGGTGCCGGCCGCGTGGTCTATCAGGACCTCGTCAAGATCAACCGTGCCTGCCGTGCGCAGGATTCGGAGAGCCATTCGCTGGCTCAGAACACGGAAATCCGCGCAATCATCAATCATGTGAAAAGCACGGGCTGCGCACTGCACGTGATGGGGCTTTTCTCCGACGGCGGCGTGCATTCTTCTCTCGAACATCTCGAAGCGCTTCTGGCGCTTGCTAAGCGCGAAGGGATGGAAAAGTGTTATGTGCATGCTTTCATGGATGGCCGCGACACGGATCCCAAGAGCGGTCTTGGCTTTGTGCGCCAGGTTGAAGAAAAGATGAACTCGGGTGCGCTGGCCGGGACGGTGGCCAGTCTTGTCGGCCGCTATTACGCTATGGATCGCGACAAGCGCTGGGAGCGCGTGCGTGAAGCCTATGATCTGTTGGTCAAGGGGAAGGGAACCGCTTACACCAACGCGGAGGATGCCGTGGCAACTTCCTATGACGAAGGCGTGACCGACGAATTCATGAAACCGCACGTACGTGTGGACGTGCAGGGACGTCCTGTCGGTCGCATTCAGTCGGGTGACGCGGTCATTTTCATCAATTTCCGCAACGATCGTGCCAAGGAACTGACGACGGTACTTACACAGGCCGAAATCGAAGGCATGAAGCCGTTGGATCTTTTCTTTGCCACGATGACGCCTTATGACCCGACGTTCACGGGCGTACATGTGCTTTTCCCGAAGGAAAACGTGCCCGATACGATCGGAGAGTGGGTTTCCAAGCAAGGACTCAAGCAGTTGCGCATCGCGGAGACGGAAAAATACGCGCATGTGACGTTCTTCCTCAATGGCGGACGCGAAGCGGTGTTTGATGGTGAGGACCGCATTCTGGTGCCGAGTCCCAAGGTGGCGACCTACGATCTGCAGCCTGAAATGAGTGCCTACGAAGTGGCCGACAAACTGGCGGCAGCTTTGTCTGAACGCAAGTACAACTTTGTATGCCTGAACTTTGCCAACGGCGACATGGTGGGACACACCGGTGTGTACGAGGCAATTTTGAAGGCTGTGCATGCGGTTGACGACTGCGTAAAAACCGTAGTGCAGGCCGCCAAGGACGCCGACTACGAGGTGGTGATCATTGCTGATCATGGCAACGCCGACAATGCCGTCAATGCAGACGGTTCGCCCAATACGGCACATTCGCTCAATCCCGTGCCCATCGTTGTTGTGTCCGATCGCGTGGCATCGGTTCAAAACGGTGTGCTTGCCGACGTGGCGCCAACCGTGCTCTCGCTCATGGGAGTTGAACCGCCTGCCGCGATGACCGGCAAGAGTCTCATTGAGTTCAAGGCCTGACGGCAAAAACTAGCGGACAAACAATGTTTCGGGCGCCTTTTCCACTGAAGGAACGGCGCCCGAAATACATCAGAGCAAAGGACTGAGCAGATAGGAGAGGCCTTCGAGGAAACGCTGCCCAATGTGGCGGCGGTGCCACCGTACCGGATCGATCGGCATGGATTTTGCTTCGTAGTGTCGATGCAGAGCAGTCATGTCGGCGACAAACTTTGGGTCGAAAATCAGCAGCATCATTTCGAAATTCAGGTGCAGGCTGCGTTTGTCCAAATTGACGGTGCCAAAAAGGCTGAACGTGTCGTCAACCGTGATTGCTTTGGTGTGCAAAAGACCGTCTGTGAAAAAGGAAATCTTCACGCCCGCGTTCATCAGGTCACTGAAGTATCGGCGGCTCGCCCAGCGCACAAACTGTGAATCAGGTTTGCTCGGGATGCACAGACGCACATCGACCCCGCGCATGGCGGCATTTTGAAGCGCCAGGATCAGTGTTTCGCCCGGAATGAAATAGGGCGTTGTGAGATAGATGCGCTCGCGCGCACAGCTGATGGCTTCCAAAATCAGGCGTTGGTTGGCGTCGTCAACTGTGGTAGGACCGGAAGGAACGACAGTCACGCAGGCTGAACCCACAGCGGGAACGGGAGCAATCTTCTCCAGTGAGATACGCTCGCCTTCAATGTCAGGCTGCAGTGCCCAGTCAAAGAGAAAGACCTGATTGAGGTCGCGCACCGCAGAGCCTTCGACGCGCACCATCGCATCGACCCATTCGCCGACACCTTCGGTTGCGTTGAAGATGTTGGGATCAATGAGATTGAGGCTTCCCGTGTAGCCGAGGCGATCATCGATGATGACCGTCTTTCTGTGCAGGCGCAGGTCGGCACGGCCCTTGGTGATCGGGAAAAGACTCACCGGCAATGCACGGGAAACGTGTACACCTGCAGCGAGCATCTTGGAGGGCCAAGAACTGCGAAGCCAGGCGCGGGCTCCGATGTCGTCGACGAGGATGCGGCATTCGCAGCCGCGTTCTGCGGCGTGGATAATGGCCTGAGCAACTTTGTCGCACCATCCGCCGACGCCCCAGATATAGAACTCCATGGAGACGGATTTCCGAGCGTTGTTGACGTCGTACTCAATACGGGAGAGTGCTTCGACGGAGTCGGAAATCAATTCCAGGCGTGAGCCGCAACTCATCGGCAGGTCGCCCAGACGCTCGGCCAGACGCGTGAGTCCCTTATGGCGCTGGCCGTGCGGCATTGTAGGAAGCGTGCCCGAGATGGCATAACCCTCATCGGTCACCTCTTCCCAGTGCTTGAGCAAATGGCGCAGTCTCAAGGCTCGCCAGCGGCCGATGGGGCGCTCGCCGAGCCAGACGTAGAGAATGAAGCCGATGTAGGGCAAGATCGTGACGAGCAGAATCCAGGCAAACGAACTGCCGGGAGGGTGACGCGTGAGAATCACGCGCAAGATAACACCGGCCGTGAGGAGAAATTGAAGCAAAACGGCCGCCGCTCCTGCAAGAGTCACCCAGAAGTCTTGATTGATCAAACTTTCGAGCACGGCCGTCGTCCTTCGGTTTAGTTCTTAGCGCAGGACTGTGCCTTTTGCGTGAGGAATTCCCAACGTTCGTAGGCGGCTTCGATTTCCTGCGTGAGCGCTTCCGATCGGGCCGTTACGGTTTGCTGTTCGGAAACGGGAAGCCTGAAGAAATCGGCCGAACTCATCTTCTGCATGAGTACTTCCTGCTCGGACTCCAATGTTTCAATGGTTTCGGGAAGCGTTTCAAGTTCCTTGTTTTCCTTCCAGCTCATGCGTTCGGCGCGTTGACGAACGGGTTTCTTTGCGGCGGGCTTATCCGGTACTGCTCCGGTTTCGGGAGTTTCAATTGCGGGCCGCTGACGTACCCAGTCTTCGTAGCCGCCAGCAAATTCCATCCAGCGTCCGTCGGGAGCAAGATAGTTGACCGGAGCGAGCACCTGCGTGACGACGCTGTCGAGAAAGCGGCGGTCGTGGCTCACCAGAATCACGGTGCCGGGGTAGTTTTCAAGCGTCTCTTCAAGGAGTTCGAGCGAGTCAATGTCCAGATCGTTGGTGGGTTCGTCGAGCACCAGAAGGTTGGCAGGCAGAGCAAAAAGACGCGCGAGAAGGAGGCGATTGCGCTCACCGCCCGAAAGGTTGGCAACCGGAACTTCCGCGCGATGCGGAGCAAACAGGAAGTCACCGAGATAGCTCATGACATGCTTTTTCACGCCGGCGATTTCAATCCATTCGCTGCCGGGACTCACGGTTTCGGCCACGGTTTTGGTGTCGTCGAGCTGTTCGCGCAACTGATCGAAATAGGCGATTTTCAGATTGGTGCCGAGTCGCACACTGCCTGCGTCAGGTTCGAGTTTTCCCAAAAGCAGCTTGATGAGTGTTGACTTGCCTGCACCGTTGGGACCGACCAGGCCGAGCTTGTCGCCGCGCAGCAGACGAAAATTCAGATCCTTGACGACGGTTTTGTCGCCGAAGACTTTGCTCAAAGACGTGACTTCGGCCACCAGTTTTCCGCTTCGCTCGCCTGCGTCCACTGTCATGGACACGCGTCCCATACGCTCGCGGCGAGCGGCGCGTTCGCGACGCAGGGCTTCCAGACGGCGCACACGGCCTTCATTGCGGGTGCGGCGTGCTTCGATACCCTTGCGAATCCAAACTTCCTCCTGTGCCCAGAACTTGTCAAAACGCCGGTTGGCAATGGCTTCAGCATTAAGTTCTTCGTTTTTGCGGTTTTCGTAGGCCGCAAAATTGCCCGGATAGCTGCGCAGGATACCTCGATCGAGTTCGAGAATGCGTGTGCAAACCGTATCCAGGAAAGCACGATCGTGCGTCACAACGATGAGCGAACGGTTGCTGCGATACTCTTGCGTGAGAATGCCTTCAAGAATTTCGATGGTTTCAACGTCAAGATGATTTGTCGGCTCATCAAGCAGCAGAAAATCAGGCTTGAGGCTGAGCGCTAGGGCAAGCGCTGCTTTTTTCTTTTCACCGCCCGAAGCGGCTTGGGGATTTTGTTCGCTTGCCGTGCGCAGGCGATGCAGGTATTCATCGAGACGAGCGATGGCTGCCCACTTTTCACGTTCGTCGGCAATGTCTTCAAAACGGCCGCGTGCGAGCAGACTTTCTCGCAGAGTAGCGGCTTCGGGAAGGTTCGGTTCTTGTTCGAGATAAACCGAAACCAGACCATCTTGACGCGTCAAAATGCCATCGTCCAGTTTGTCGCGACCGGCAAGAACATGCATCAGAGAACTTTTGCCGGTACCGTTGCGGCCGATGAGGCCCACGCGCTCACCGGCATCAAGCTGCATTTGGGCTCGGTCTAGAAGGGGCAGGTCACCCCAAGCAAGCTGCGCGTCTGCAATCGTAATAAAAGGCATGGTGGTTTAGGGAGCAGGCGTGGTTGCCGTTTCTGTGGTTGTGGCTTCAAGAGCATCGTCGAGTTCTTCAGGGGTTTCTGCCGAAGATTTCGCCGGTGTGTTTTGCATTTGTTGCAGGAGTTCGGGCTCTAGTTCCGGGTCGTTGGGCGCTAGCGTTCCTGCTTCCTGTGCAGCACGTTCGGCTTCGCGCGTCAGACGCTCCAACGAGCGGCTTTGGGCTCGCAGACGCTTGCTTTGACGCAGAACTTCAAATTCCACCATGTCTTCTTCGCTAACCGGCTTGACGACACCGCCCTGAATCATGGCGGTCTGAGCACGGCGATCCACAACCGGCGTGAAATTGAGGTTGTAGGTGAGCGTACCAAGAAGTCCTTTGATCTGAGCCGAGGAAATGCCGTGAGCTACAGACTGCGACAGAGCATAGGCATCGGCGCCGAGCGCAAAGAGTCGCTTGTCAAATGTTGTTTCAGGCACCGGAACCTGATATGTCTGTTCGAATTCTTCGGGGTTGAAGTTCAGAATCAGCGGCGCGTCTACAAGGCCGACTTGCAGCAGATCGTATGTCATGGCTCGGGCGGCCGAATCAGTGGCCGTTTCGCCGGGATTTGTCAGCGAGGTGGCCCACACGCGTGTGCGAATCGGCAGGCGCGAACGAACAAGCGAGGCGTTTTTCGCATCCATGGCTAGGAACGCGGCATAGTAGGGTGGTTCGGAAAGAGCCACGCGGGCGCGCTTGGCAGCTTGTAGACGACGGATGCGAATTTGCTGCTGACGCCAACCGACAGGGTCGGCTTCTTGGTCGATTAATACCTCGTCGAATTCGTCGGTATTGAGCTTTTCGACAACGAGTTCGAAGAACTTGCGCAGGCGCGTGAATTCATTGAGGTCGACCGTCAGTCGATCAGGCGTAAAGCCCATGCGGATCAGTTCTTGCTCGAAGGCTTGCGAGACACGCTTTTCAAGTGGCGTGTCGTGGTCGATCAGCAGTACTTTGGGTTTTTCACCTGCTTCCGTGGTTTCGGGCAGGGCGGCTACGCCGAGACGGGCGACGTATTCAGCGTCATGTTCCATGGACATGCCGAGCATGAGCATGTTGCGCGGGAATTTCAGCGGCGTACGGTTGTAAAAGGGCAGTTCGATTTCTTCAGCCAACACCAGTCCCGGTACTTTGGTTTTGTTTGAGATGCGACCGCCGGTCGGCTGATTGTCGGCGGCTTCTTTTTCGGCCATGGCGGCTTCAAGCGGACGCTCTTCGGCGGCTTCGAGAGCTGCGGCGTTTTTCTGCGCTTCACGCAAACGGCGTTCGGCGAAGATTTCGTCCTGTGTCATCGGCGTGAGCTCGTTGAGTTCGATTTCGTTGAGCGTCACCAAGGGAAGCGGCAGGTAGTTGAGCTTGGCGATTTCGGAAATAGCGGCGCGATCGAGCGGACCGACGGCCACCTGAGCGCCCGCACGTGCCGCCGCTTTGAGCTGATCAACGGCCGAACCATTGGAACCTGGACGCACCAGCAGGACTTCGGCGGGATGCTCTGATGCATAATTGGCTGCCAGAAGGCCTAAGAGAGCCGTCTGTGAGGGACCTTCCAGAGGAGAATCAGCGGCCGGTAGCAAAAACGCCATGCGCATGCTGTACTCTTGAGGCTCGCCGGAGAGCCCTTCGGAGGCCGCACTGTTAACCGCAAGTGGAGTTTCCGACGTCTGGCCGGATTCCTCGGAAGATGAAGTCGGGACAGCGTTGGAAGACAGTGCGTCAACAGATGAGGCGGCAGGGGCGGTCGCAGCGGGCTGAGCCTGCTGCTGAGCTGCTTCAGCGGCTTCGGCAGCTGAAACGGTTCCGAGAGCGGCTTCAAGCTCGCTGTTGACAGCAGCGGCTGGCGCGGTTTCGACAGCGCTCATGGCCGGGGTTGTTTCTTGAGCCGCAGCAGCACAAGTCAGTAACGAAAAAGCGCAAAAAAGACCAGCAACGGCAGGATTTTTCACGATGCAGTTCACTTCAGATATTGATGAAACAGGACAAGGGACACGATCGTCGCAGTTTGCGGCAGACCCCCTAATGCAGAGCGCACAGACGGCGCAGCAGACCTTTCCGCAGTCAGCGCTCTATATTGTAGGGCTTCCGATCGGGAATGCGGCAGACATTACCCTGCGCGCGCTTTGGGTGTTGGACATCTGTGACCGTGTGGCCTGTGAGGATACCCGGGAAACTCGCAAACTTCTGGATCGCTACGGGATTTCCACGCCGACGATCAGCGTGCATGAGCATAACGAACGCTCGGCATCGCAAAAAATCATTAACTATCTTGCCAAGGGTGAACGCATCGCTCTTGTGACGGATGCGGGTACTCCGGCCGTGAGTGATCCCGGAGCAAAAGCGGTTCAAAGCGTTCGCGAAGCGGGCTTCCGTGTGGTGCCGGTACCGGGCGCGAGTGCGATTGTGACGGCGCTCTCGGCAAGCGGCTTGGATTCATACAGTTTTACCTTCGCTGGATTTGTGCCTCCTTCGGGGAAGGCTCGCCGAACGGCACTTTCTAAGTTAGCGCAGAAAGAAGAGGCGTTTGTGCTTTATGAGGCACCGCACCGCATTTGCGATCTTCTCAAGGATCTGGCCGGCGTGTTGCATGCCGGACGCCGGGTTGTGGTGGCTCGTGAACTCACGAAAAAGTTCGAAACTTTCGATGCGATGACGGCGTCCGATTTGCCCGATTGGGCGCAGGCTCACGATCCGCGTGGCGAATATGCCGTGGTTGTGGATATGCAGGACAAGAGTGAGGAAGGGCTTGACGCCAAGGACCTCAAATGGCTGCGAGCTATTGCGGAAGAAATGCCCAAGAGCAGAGCGGCGGCTTTGGCGGCAAAGGTTACCGGCATGAAGCGCGATGCGATTTATCAGATGCTTAACGCCGAAGATTCGGAGTGAAGACGAGTTTTTGCGGTTGTTTTTGGCGTCCTTGTAGTCCATTGAATGTAAAAGGAAAGTTCTTCCTATTGTAGAAATTTTGGAGTTCCTACTGTAGAAATTTTTAGCTTTTTATTGTAGAAATTTTTGAGTACCTACTGTAGAATTTTTTTTGAATTAAAAATCAGTACAGGCATTAGGAATGCGTGCTTCAACCTCTGTCGAGTCGGCAGTGCTTTTACGATGGGCGTCGCAAGAACTCAAAGACGTCCTGAAATCTCAGAGGATTGCCTCTGTGGTTGGACCTCGTCAATGCGGCAAGACGACTCTCGTGGAGAGTTGCGGATTGGAGAATTCCGTCTATTACTCTCTGGATTTGGAGTCGAATCTTCAGGCCGCTCTACAAGATCCCGGCTTTCTGATCAGTCAGTACCGTAGCCGCTGTCTTATCCTTGACGAAATCCAGAAAGCACCGATTCTGATTGGCGAAATTAAGTACGCGGTGGATCATGATCACCGATGCGGTCAGTTTGTGCTGACCGGTTCCTCCGACTATCGCCGCCTTCCGCACGCGAATGAATCGCTGGCCGGCCGAGTTGATTTTGTCCGGCTCAGAACATTCTCCTCGGCAGAGCAAATGGGAGCCAAGCCCACGTTCTTGAAACGCATGTTCGAGCGTGACTTCAGCGGCGCATATGCTGCCGAGACGACTGGCAAAAGATTTGCTGTATCCGAAGCGCTTACGGGCGGCTATCCCAGGATTTTTCAGCAACCGGATCTACAAACTCGGGCACGGTGGTTCCGTTCCTATCTGGAGCAACAGGTCATTCTCGACATGAAGGAGCAGTGGTCGATTCGTCGAGAAGATATTCTCGAGCAACTGTTTCCTTATCTTGCGGCAAATTCAAGCAAATTGTGCAATGCGAGCGAAATGGCAAAGCAGTTGGGCGCAAACTGGCAGACGCTGAGTCGATATGTAGATGTGCTCAAGGCCATGTTCGTGGTTGAGGAACTGCCAGCTTGGTCTCGTAAGGATTACGACCGACCGGGAAAGACACCGAAGTTTTTTATGACGGATACGGGGCTGATGAGCCATATCCTCGGAAAATACGATCTTGATGCGGTCTTGGAGGACGTTTCGTATCAGGGTACGGATTTTGTTGGCAAACTGATCGAAACCTGGGTGTACAACCAACTGATGCCTGAAATTGATCTGCAGCCGATGTGGCAGATGAGCCACCTACGCAGCGGCGATCGAGAAATCGATTTTGTCGTCACAAACGAAAACGGAGCGATTTTAGGAATTGAGGTCAAGGCCAGTCAGAGTGTCAGCACAGACGATTTCAAGCACCTGCAGTGGTTTAAAGACAAAATTCTGCGACCGGAGGTGCCTTACACGGGCATTGTGCTTTATGCCGGAAATGCGGTGCGATCGTTTGGCAATGGTTGCTTTGCCGTTCCGTTTACGTTGATGTGGGGCGACAACTGAAAAAATTCAGCCCGGCGCAATGGCAACCGGGCTGAGAAGAGGTGCATTCGTCAGAGGCCGAGCTCTTTGGCGCGCGGCTTTTCTCCTCGACCGCTTAAGGCCCAGTCGAAGACGGAATCGGGAAGAATCTTCAGAAGGCGTGCCACCCAGGCCATCTGCCAGGGAATCACACGATAGGAATCCTTGTTGAGAATCGCCTTGACGGCGCGCTCGGCAAATTCTTCTGGCTCCAGAATGAAGGGCATCTTGTACGGGTTCTTTGCAACGAGCGGGGTACGCACGAAGCCCGGGCAGATCGTTGTGACGGAAATGCCGTACTTACGCACGTCGTTGCGCAAACTTTCCAGATAGCTGATCACGGCAGCCTTGCTGGAACAATAAGCTTCGCTGCCGGGAAGGCCGCGGATGCCGCCTACGGACCCGATGCCGGCAAACTGACCGCCGCCGCGCTTACTCATCGGTTCGATGAAGGGGTGGAAAGTTGCGGCCATTGCAAAGACGTTCGTGCGGTAGACCTTTTCAAGGACGTCCAGGTCTTCTTCGTATTCCGTTTTGACGCCGATCGAAATGCCGGCATTGGCAAGCACGATGTCCACGGGGGCTTTGCCGTCAAAGTCCCGAGCCGCGGCAAAGAGTGCTGCGCGGTCGGTGACGTCGAGCGCATAGGTGGTGTGTGCCTGAGCGTTTTGCATGCTCGAAAGCACGGCGTCAAGCTTTTCCTGACTGCGGCCGACAAGACCCAGCTGAGCGCCCATGGCATCGAACTTCTTGGCCATCGCAGCGCCGATGCCGCTGGAAGCCCCAGTGATGAAAACGCGCATTATTTTTCCTGACGGATTTTGTTGATGAGCCACTGCACGGTGTCGACCGTACCCTGACGCGTACCAACGAGATGCGGAGCAGTGATATAGCGGCCGGCAACGCCTACGCAAGGCGTGGAGTCCACACCGTAGTTCTTCCAGGTGCGGGTGGCTTGGCGAGCTTTGCTCACAACGGAGAAGCTACCGAGCGTCTGACGGAACTTGTTCTGATCGAGGCCATGCTCGCCGACCCACTGCAGAACATCCTTTTCGATGTCGGCTGCCGAGCTCCAGTCGTGAGAACCGCGGATCACCCAGGTCCAGAATTCAATATGCAGATCGCCCATGCGGCCGAGCGCTTCAAAGGCGTAGTAGGTATGCGGGAAGATGGCGAGATCGTCGTTCCAAGCTACGGGAACCGGCACGACCTTCACTTCCGGATTGCCCTTAACGGACTCGATGAACTTTTCCATGACCGGAGCAAAGGTCAGACAGTGCGGGCAGGTGTAGGCGAAGAAGTCGTGAACGACGATCGGTTTTTTGGGAAATTCCAGAGGAGGACGCACCTCGATGTAGTCTTTGCCGAGAACGGGATCCGGAGCGGCAGCGAAAAGCGAACCGGAAAAACCGGCCGCGCCAACGGCGGCGGCAGAAGAAATCAGGAGTCGGCGAGAAATCATGGTCGATAGTCCTTGTCTCTTACGAAAATTTAGTTGGGTTGATGCATGACAGTGCCCTGAATGCCGTTGTCGGCCAGGGTCTGTCGAATTTCTTCGGCAGCCGTTTCGTTGTCGAAGGGACCGAGGCGAACGCGATAGACACGCTTGCCGGCTTCACGACGGTACTCGATTTGAGCGTCGTTGCCTGTAAAGGCAATCTGGCCGCGCACTTTTTCGGCATCCGGCAACTCGGAGAAGGTGCCGGCGTTGACCCAGTAGCGATCGGTTGCAACCACTTCGGCAGCATCGATGTTGCCGGCCGTGACGGAAGCAACCTGACTTTCGGTCTGTTCGCTGCCCTGGCCGGAGGCGTAAAGCTTTTTGTTCGGATCAATGGTCTTGCCGTCAAGAAGCTTTTCATCAACCGAGGTGCTCACCTGCTGAATCTTGTTGACGAACGGAATCGGAGCATTCGAAATAAAGATGAAAACGGCAGCCGCAAGGATGAGTGCCGTTACGACGCCCATCGTAAAGGACCAGAAAAGCGCTGCCCCGGAATATTTACGCATCGTCATCTTTGTTCCGTTTTCTTTACATACGTTCGGGAGCGGATACGCCGAGCACTTCCAGGCCATTGGCAAGGACGCGGCGCGCCGCCATGCACAAGGCCAAGCGCGCGTTGCGTTCGGCTTCGTTGTCGACGAGCACGCGTTCGGCGTTGTAGAACGCGTGGAAGTCGGCGGCAAGTTCCTTCAGGTAGACGCAAATGAGGTGCGGAGCTAGATCACGGGCCGCAACGGCGAGCGTTTCGCCGTAACCGGCAAACTTGGCTGCCAAAGCGGTGGCGGCCGTGCCGGTCAGGCTCGACAGATTGAACTCTGCGGCTTCGGCTTCGGCCGGAATGGCAAAGCCCTTTTCCTGAGCCTGGCGCAGGACCGAGCAGATGCGGGCGTGCGCGTACTGCAGATAGTAGACCGGGTTTTCGTCGGACTTTGAGCAGGCCAAGTTGATGTCGAACACGAATTCGGCATCGGACTTGCGCGAAACGAGGAAGAAGCGGGCGGCGTCGCGACCGACCCAGTCGACGAGGTCGCGCAGCGTGACGTAGGTGCCAGCGCGCTTGCTCATCTTGACTTCCTGACCGTCTTTGACCACCAACAGCATCTTGTGCAGAAGGTACTCGGGGAAGGTCTTGGGAATGCTGATGCCGAGCGTCTTCGAGGCGGCCTGCAAGCCGATGCGTACGCGAGCTACGGTACCGTGGTGGTCCGACCCCTGAATGTTAATGGCGCGATCAAAACCGCGTTCGAACTTGGCCAGGTGATAGGCTACGTCAGGCACGAAGTAGGTGTAGTAACCGTCCTTCTTGCGCATCACTCGATCCTTGTCGTCCTTGAAGTCCTTGAATGCTTCATCGGTGGTGCGCAGCCACAGAGCACCGTCGGCTTCGTAGGTGAAACCGGCTTGCACCATGGCGTCAACGGCCTTCTGCACACGGCCGTCGGTGTACAGCGAGCTTTCGAGATAGAAGTTGTCGAAGGCAACGCCGAGCTGCTTGAGGTCGGAGTCCTGTTCGTTGCGCAGATAAGCCACAGAGTAGCGGCGGATGCATTCAAGATCAGCCGTATCGCCCATGCTCTCGATTGTTTCACCTGTGGTCGTGACGACAGGCTTTTTGGCGCAGTAGTCGCGGGCGATGTCAACGATATAGTCGCCGTGATAACCGTTTTCGGGGAAAGCTTCGGCGGTCTGTTCGCCTGCAAGCTCCTTAGCGCGGGCCTGAACGGAAATCGTGAGATTATGAATCTGAACGCCGGCGTCGTTGTAGTAGAACTCGCGCATCACGCGGTAGCCCTGCGTGGCCATGATGCGGGAGAGCACGTCGCCTAGAGCCCCCTGACGAGCGTGCCCCAGATGCAGCGGCCCGGTGGGGTTGGCCGAGACGTACTCGAGAAGCACGCTCTTGCCTTCAAAAGCTTTGCTAGTGCCGTAGGAGGAACCCTGACGCAGCACATCGCGCACGGCACGCACCTTGGCTTCCTGTGAGAAACGGAAATTGATAAAGCCGGGGCCGGCAATTTCAACGTCGGAGAGGATGTCGCTGAAAGCGGCGTCCTGCTTCATGGCTTCGACCAGAGCCGCGGCGAGTTCGCGGGGGTTCTTACCGGCTTTCTTGGCGCATTGCAGTGCGATGGTACTGGCAAGATCACCGTGGCCGGCCTGCTTGGGGCGTTCAAGGCGGATGGGTTCCTGGGAAAGACCGCAAGCGGACAAGGCACGGGTCAGAAGTTCAGTGAGAGCCTGTTTCTGGTCTTCGATCATTTTTTCGTCTTCGTTGAAATGAAGCGGGTGAGAGCCTGTTTGGAAAGGTTGGCCGCAGACATGACAAAGAGGCGGTCGAATCGACCGCCTATCTGCCTGAGATGTTCCTGAATTTTACGCGAGGCGCTTGTCGCGGGAAATCGTTGCGTAAGCAGAATGGTTATGAATTGATTCAAAGTTCTCGGCTTCGGCTCGGTACCAGAGCACTCGATCGTCGGCGTTGAGCTGCTTGCAGACGTCGCGGATGATGTCCTCGACGAACTTCGGATGGTCGTACGCAAATTCCGTGACGAACTTTTCATCGTTGCGCTTCAGACGGCTCCAAAGTTCGCACGAGGCGGACGTTTCGGCAAAGCGGATCTGCTCTTCGAGCGAAATGGGTTCGGACAGTTCCAGTGCCACAACGATGTGAGAGCGCTGATTGTGGGCACCATAGTCGCTGATTTCGCGGCTGCAGGGGCACAGACTCGTGACTGGAACGGTGACCTCCTGAATGACGCGTGTCTTTCCGCCGACTCGTTCGGCCAGGAAGCGTACGTCGTAGTTCATGAGGCTCTTCAATTTGGACATGGGGCTCGTCTTGGTGACGAAGAAGGGGCAGGAAATTTCGATGTAGCCCTCTTCAGCTTCCAGAAGCGTGAGCATTTTTTCGAGCGTTTCACGCATCATGTCGCTTGAAAGCGGAGCATGGTTGTCGGCAATGAGCGAAACGAAGCGCGACATATGCGTGCCACGCTTGTCGGCAGGAAGTCCCACGCACATGCACACATTGGCGACGGTGGGCTGGGCGCCCTTGACGCTTTGCACCTGCAGGGGGACAGTAAGGCCGCGGATGCCGACGCGGTCGATCGGAATATTGCGCCCGTCCATCAAATTCTGAACGTCGGGCAGGGCATTGCTGGTCTTATCCATATCAATAACAGTCAAGTGCGATCCCGTCGTGCGTTTTTATTGTTATTTCACGGTGTTCGGAGCGCCAGCCAGGGCCTCAAGTAAGACAGCGAAGAAGGCGGGCCGGAATGGGCGGCGATAGACGCACGGCGACACAAACCGAGAGGTCTGTCGGATCATGAAATTTCGTTGGAGAGCGAATAATAATGGATTTGTGAAGAACATATGACAAAAGTCGTGCCTTTACCAACTGTTCATCAACGAAGACAATCAGCAAGTACTGGAAAAAGCTATGGCACGTCTCCATATAAAGAATAAACAGCCGAAACAAACGGTTGCCAACTGCGATAGAAACATACGCACTTGCCAGGTGTGCATCGGTACACTGAGCGCACACCTTAAAGCACCTCTACAGAACAAGGAACTGCGAGCATGGCTCTCTACATCAACGGCCGCCCCGTCAATCCCATCGTAACCTTCCTGGCCTCCGCCGTTGTCATAGCAGGCATTATCGGCTTGGGGATTTTGTTGTTGCCCGTGATCGGCGGGCTTTTCGTGATCGCTCTTTTGATCGTGGCGGGCATTGCGCTTTACGGCGCCTACTGCCGCTGGCGCTACGGCGATCCTTTTGCTCAGATGCAAAAGCAGGCCGAAGAAATATTGCGTCGCCGCGCACGACCTCAAGAGGAGCAGCCCCAGCAGCAGACGGTGCAGGACGAACCTGACCTTAAGGCCGGAACGGCCCGCACGGGCATCAAGCGCGTGACAGTTGTCGAAGATGCTGTTGTTGTGGAAGAAATTCGACACAAGGACCTTTGACTTAGGTCAAAAACAATGCGGAAAGTCTGTTAGAACAAGACTTTATTTGCAGTCTTCGTATTTCCTGGGTTAACCCTCAACAGGATGACGAAGCGATGTTCCAAAAGAAGGCATTTATAATTTCACTACTCATTAGTGAGTAGGTCTTATTGTTAAGAGCTGATTTTTTATTGATGTAAATCAACAAATAATAGGCGATGAGGCCGTTTCGACTTTAATCAATCTCCCTTTGGATTGCGACAAAACTCCAACCTACCTGAAGGAAGTCTTAAGGTAGTCTTACAGCGCTCGCGATGCCTCAAGGTATTGCGGCGCTTCTGCTGTCTCCCCCGACGGCAGGGGTTTAAAAAAGATTTAGGAGATTGAGATGACAACAAAAATGATCAAAACGGCGGCTGCAACGCTGTTTTGCTCCGCTGCTTTGGTTGCGTCTGGTGTACAAGCTGCCTCTACGGGCCCTGGCCTCGGCACCAAGACCGTGAATACCATTACGCAGAAGGTTTGGGACAATCCGTCTACGACTGAAAAGGAAATGGGCGTCAAGACGCTCCAGGACTACATCGTCCAAGAAAAGGAAATGTGGGACTACCTTTTCCAGAATCACCCGGTGTTTAAGTATGCTGAAAAAGGCGCCATCAAGGGTGTGTACAAGATTTCGACCCGTGGTTCGGAATTCTTGACGGAAGGTAATGCTCAGACCTATTCGAAGCTTGCCGGCGGCCGTCCGAGCGCTTCCCAGTACCGCCTGGCTGCCAAGTCCGTGCTGGACTTCCCGAACCGCTTCGTCGGTCCGGAACGCTGCGGTGAATGCCATGCGATCCAGTACCAGAAGTGGAAGAGATCGCGTCATGCTCAGACGTTGCGCTTCCCGGGCGAACATCCCGAAGTCAACAACGATCTGAAGAAGAAGCTTTATGGCTCTCAGGCTTCGATTCTGCCTGATGGCATCATGCCTGACGACATTTACGTGACCGTCGGTACGCCGCGCACGAAGTATGGCTTCATCGACAAGTGGCTGGTTCGTGGTTCCTACCACGTCCGTGACGGTCTTCTGAGTGACCTCTCCGGTACGATTGTTGCCGGCGGCAACCAGTTCTCCCGCGGTTGGGCACAGTGGCTCACCCCCGAAAAGGCCAAGGAAATTCAGAAGGTTATTCCTGATTTCCCGACTGAATTGAGCAAGTTCGGTCCGTCGGCTTCGCACCAGTGGGGTATGACCTCCTACGGTTCGACCTACGAACAGACTCTGTTGTTCCAGTCCGCTACCTCCTACTGCGAAGTCTGCCACTCGTTCAAGTTTGACTTTAAGTCTAAGGACGAATTCTTCAAGGCTCTTGGCAACGCCAAGGAACTGCAGAAGCACACGATTTCTCGCGGTATTTCCTGCGAAGAATGCCACGGTGCCGGCGGCCACTTGGTTGGCGCTGAATCCAACGGCTTCCAGACGAACTGCGAACGTTGCCACCAGCGTTCCAACTTCGTCGAAAGCGACTACAAGCTTCCGTCCGCTCAGGGCAAGCTTGAAAAGGGCTTCAACATCAAGACGAAGTCTTCTTGCCCGTCCTGCGGTACCGAAGGCTCTCAGCTCATGATGTCCAAGCACTATGAAAAGGGTATGCGTTGCGTGACCTGCCACGATCCGCACGAAGTGACCAGCAACGATTGGAAGGACTACTACACCAAGCCCGCCATCCGTCAGACCTGCCAGGACTGCCACAAGACCCAGGCCGACGTTGTTGCTAACACCAACACCCACAAGAAGATGGACTGCGTGGACTGCCATATGCCGTTCACGATGAGCTGCGAAAACTTCACGGCTATCCAGCGTCCTGACATGGCCGGCTTCGACGCCGTCCGTCGTTCTCACCTCTTCAAGATCGAAGTCGATCCGGAAAAGAAGATGATGAACCCGGGTGCCGGTCAGTCTCGTGCTTCCAACTCCAAGGGCTGGCACGTTGCACGTGACGAAGAAGGCCATGGCTACGTTGACCTGATGTGGTCCTGCGCCCGTACGGCCAACGCTGAAAAGGGTGTGATGGACAACAAGGGTTGCCATAGCCTGTTCCTGTCCGAACTCGAAAAGGGCCTGCAGTACGGTGATCAGAAGGTCATCTACGGTGAAGTCATGAAGTGGCAGAACCCGGTCAAGGACGGCTTCAAGACCGCCAAGGCTGCTCTGGAACGCATCAACAAGCTTCTGGAAGTCACCAAGCTCACGGTTGAAGCCAAGACCGAAATCATGCTGCTCGTCGACAAGGCTGCCGACATCACCAAGCAGGTTGAAGAAGACGGTTCCTGGGGTGTTCACGCTCCCGATTACCTCAAGCAGCGCGTTGATACCGCTAACGCCTACTTGACGCAGGCTCAGAAGATTCTTGATAACGGCAACTTCCCGCTCATCAAGACTGAAGCCAAGAAGTAATCTAAGCGACTAGTAAACCTTGATCTCCTATTCTCGAGCGAAGGGAGTGACTCAAAACTCCCTTCGCTTCGAGGGTCAGATGGAAAAACAGGTTCATTGGAACACGAAATGAAAAAACAACTGCAAAATCTTGCGGTCTGTGCGCTTCTAGCAATCCCGATGCTCGGCTTTGCCGGCGGGGATGCTCCTTTGGAAGCGGCCGAGGAATATGTCTACAAAGTCAGACAAGTCTCGATTCCCGAGGCCGAACAGCTCTTTATGGAGCCCGGTGTGCGCATCTTTGATGTCAATACGCTCGAGCTCTGGGCTGAGGGTTACATTCCAGGAGCGGTGTTTTTTAACGTCGGCAACTGGAAGAAGCTCCTTCCCAAGGATAAGAACACACTGATTGTGTTTTATTGCGCAAATCGCTTGTGCAGTTCCAGTCAGATTGCAGCCTATGAGACCATGAAACTCGGCTACACCAACGTGTGGCAGATGCCCGATGGAATCTATGGCTGGAAGCTTACGGGGCGGCAAGTTGAGCTTCCATAAAGAAGCGGCAATAAACCAAGCAAGCTTTTGCGCAGTACTCGATTCCAGTTTTGGAAGAGTACTGCGGGTGAACTGTATTAACTGAAGAAAGAAACCACAATGCAATCCCTCAAGAAAATCGTGCTGACGGCCTCCGTTCTGATGTGTGCCGGTACCGTTGCTTTCGCTGGCGAACTTGACACGCAGCAGGCCAAAGAGTCCTACAGCATGGGGGCATCGGTCGGAAACTACCTCTCTGATCAGATCTACAAGCAGAGCAAGCTCGGCTTGTCGGCTGACATGGCTCTTATTGAACAGGGCTTCCAGGATGCGATTCGCGGAAAAAGCAAACTTTCTGACGAAGACATGCTGAAGTTCCTCAACAGCCGCGCTGAAAAGCTCAATAAGCTGGATGTGGCTGCCAAGGAGAAAATGGCCAAGGAAAACAAGGCCAAGGCCACCAAGTTCCTCGCCGAAAACGCTAAGAAAAAGGGCGTGACGGTTACGAAGAGCGGCCTGCAGTATGAGGTGCTCAGAAAGGGGTCCGGCGCAACGCCTCGCATTGAGGACGTGGTCACTGTCGGTTATACGGGCAAACTCATGGACGGCACGGTGTTTGAAAGCACGTATGAGGCCAAGCAGCCTGCCCGTTTCGTGGTCATGAGCATTATTCCGGGTCTGGAAGAAGGCCTGAAGCTGATGAAGGAAGGTGCGCAGTTCCGTTTCACGATTCCTGCGAACCTTGCTTACGGCGAATTCGGTGCCGGTCAGATCCCCCCGGAATCTCCGCTGATCTTTGAACTGGAACTGATCAAGGTCGAAAAAGTCGGAGCCCATCAAGGCATGGGTAAGACCGTGATCAACGGTATGCCCAACCCGCACAAATAAATGTGCTGGTGATGACGACTTGACTTTCTGAGCAATAAACAAGCTCTTTAACAAAGTGAAGGCATTTTCGTGAACGGCTTGGACGTTTTGATTGCATTGACTGCCGCACTCTTTGCATTTCTGCTCGGGGTGTATGCGTACCGCGTCAAATTTCGCTCAATGCCGCTAACGGTCGGGTTTGCAGTTCTTGTACTCGCATCAAGCGTTGCCGTTTATGCCGGTTTCGGTAGGTATGCCGACTGGCAGAACGAGCAAACGGGGGTTGAGACGAACTACATGCTCGCAGCAAAGATTGCCGAAGCGCGGCGCATGGTGAAAAACATGCCCAACAATGCGCGGGCGCAATCGGAGTTGGCCGAAGCGCTTTACGAAGCAGGCCAATACGATGAGGCCGTTGAGGTTTTCAACGAATTCATCAAGGTGGGCGGAGAAAGTGCGGAGGCACTCGGGAGACTCGCGCGTGCGATGTACTATCGCGACGCCAGAGTGATAACTGCCGAAACTCACCGTGTGATCGAGCGCGCTTTGTCGATCAATGCGCTGGATGTGCAGACGCGAATGCTCCTCGGGGAGGATGCGTTTATGCATCAACGTTATGACGAAGCCGTCAGCCACTGGAAGATGCTGCTTGATGCGGGCGTTGCACCCGCTCAGCAAAGAGCGCTCAGAAATGCCATCGCCAATGCCGAGTCCAGGGCTCGGTTGCAAGACTAATCGGCGGAACCCTTTGTCTTAGCAATAAGAAATTCGGTTCTGTCTGTGGAGAATATTGTGAGCGAAAAGATTGACAGGAGAAAATTCCTCGCAGGTGCCGGAGCCGGCTCGCTGCTCCTGTCGCCTCTCGGTGGGGCGGCAGCTGCTGGCAAGTCCGACGGCGGCAACCGGCCGCAATATGTGATGGTCTTTGACCAGAACAAGTGCGTCGGCTGCAGAGACTGCAGAATTGCCTGCAACGAGACCAACAAGTTGCCGAAAGGCCGCTCGCGTCTGTTACTGGAACTGCAGGGCAGCAAGCTCGAAACCGATCGCGGCTACGAGCCCAACCGCCGCTATATCCGCGTTTCTTGCCAGCAGTGCAAGAACGCTCCCTGCGTGAGAGTGTGCCCGACCGGCGCCGCCCATCGCGATCCCAAGACGGGTATCGTTACGATGGACACTTCCAAGTGCGTCGGATGCAAATACTGCATCGTGGCATGTCCGTACAACGTGCGCTTCATCAATGAAGAGACCAAGGTCGCTGACAACTGCGACTTCTGCCTGCATACCCGCCTCGAAAAGAACGAGCAGCCGGCATGCGTGGAAAGCTGCAAGTACGATGCGCTGATCTTCGGCGACACCAACGACCCGAAGTCGTATGTGAGCAAGTTGCTCGCCGTGAAGGATTCCGTTCGTATTCGTCCGGAACTCGGCACTGAGCCGCAGCTTCGCTACATTCCCATTGTGAAGAAAGGAGTGTAAAGATGGATATCACCATGAACTTTACACTTGGTCTGACGCAAGGCATCAGCTGGCCGTGGCCGATTGCCGTGTACCTGTTCTTGGCAGGTATTTCGGGCGGCGCGGTGGCCGTTGCCATCATGCTCAACCTGTATAAGAAGCAGACCGCGCAGAACACTCCGATTCTGAAGGCCGCGTCGCTGATCGGCGCCGTGACCATCATTCTCGGTATGGTCTGCCTGGTTGCTGACTTGACCAATCCGCTGTGGTTCTGGCGGATCCTGGTGTACTACAACCTCACCTCTGTGATGAGCTTGGGCGTTATCGCGCTTATTGTCTACATCCCGTTGGTGTGCATCCTCACGCTGGTTGCGGTTCGCGACAGCTTCAAGATCGGGTTCCTCGACGGCCTTATCGGTTGGTTTGACAACCATCGTTGTGGCCTTCAGTGGATCACGCTGGTGTTTGCGCTGACAATCTGCGCATACACGGGCTTCCTGATCAGCGCGCTGATCCGCTTCCCGCTGATCAATCAGGCAGTGCTTCCGGCCCTCTTTGTGGCTTCCGGTCTTTCCGCCGGTACCGCCGCTGCGAAGATGGTTGCCGCCGGCATGTTTGGTGAAGATCAGCACAGCGCCGACCAGAAGGTGCTGCACGGCGCCGAGTGGCCGATCATGGCTGCCGAAGCTCTGTGCATCTTCATGATCGCTGTGGCGCTGTTTACCGGCAATGCTGCTGCTCAGCACGCCGCTCAGGCCTTCTGCACGGGCACCTGGGCCACGCTGTTCTGGGTTGGTGTCGTCGGTATCGGCTTTGTCATCCCGGTGGTGCTCTGCAAGGCCAAGGGTTCGGGTACGTTCTACCTGACCGGTCTTTGCAGCGTTGTCGGCATGATGTGCCTGCGACTCTTCATCCTCTACGCCGGTCAGACCTACGCGATCTGATTGCTGAGGATCCCATAAGACTTTAAGTCTTAAGCAACTGCGGCGGAAATTGCTCCGCCGCAGTTGACTCTTCTCATAACACTAGAAGACTGATATAACGGTCTTGTCGAACGGGCCGCCGTTATCGGCGGCGTTTTTACAATTGCGCGGTGCAAATCGCAGAAGACGGAGTGTTTACCGCACGTCGAAAGCGCAAATTCGTGCAAACCATCCAGAGAAATAATCTCATGAAAAGCCTGATTAAACTGTGCCTTGGCGCGGCTGTTGCCGTGAGCCTGTCCACCGCCGCTGTTGCCGGCCCCTTCACTCAGACGGATCAGTGCTCTTCCTGCGCCATGGTGATCAAAAAGTATCCCGGCCCCAAGGGACTGCTTGTTCTCAAAGATAAATCCGTACAGAAATTCTGCTCGGCTCGCGGCACGGCTTGCGGCTATGCGGCGGCCATGAAAAAGACTGGCGTTGTTCACGTGTTCATGCATGACGCAGGCGTCGTGGATTGGAAAAATCCCGACGACTCAAAGTTAATTGACGCTACCAAGGCGTGGTTCGTCTACGGCTCCAAGGTTAAGGCCGTGATGGGGCCGTCTTTGGCCCCCTTTGCCACGAAGGAAGCTGCGGAAGCTTTCCAGAAGGCAAATGGCGGCAAGCTGATGAGTTTTGCCGATTTAACGCCTGAAGCACTTGGCTGCGGAGAAAAATATTGATGTCTCTTGTTCGTGGACTGGCGCTGGCAGCGATAGCTTGCGCGGCGCTTGTCGGCTGCTCGGAAGAAGCGACAGAGGTTGTCAAGGCTGTTCCCATCGGAGCGCACGATCGCTGCAAGATGTGCGGCATGGTGATCGTGCACTATCCCGGCCCCAAGGCTGAGATCTTCATCAAAGGGGCCGATGGAGAGGCCGTGAAGTTCTGTTCCGGCCGCGATGCCTTTACCTTTGCGCTGCAGCCTGAAAACGCGCGTCGCCTGATCGGTTTTTTCATCCATGACATGGGTAAGACCGGTTGGGAAAAGCCTGACGATGCCGCGCTTGTTGATGCGACGAAGGCTGTTTACGTTTACGGCCACGACGTCGACGGCGTGATGGGCAATGAGCCCGTGGCGTTTACCTCTCAGGATAAGGCGCAGGAATTCATCAAAAAGCACGGCGGCAAGCTGTACGCCTACAAGGACGTGACGCTTGAGCTGCTTGACAAGTAGTACCGGTACCACGATGTTTTTGCGTTTGACGCCCTTGGCGGCCATTTTTCTGGCTTTGAGCGTGCCTGCGGCAGATGCTGCTGTATGGCGCGTGACGCCTGCCGACGACGTGGAAGACATCGTGGACAATGCCGAAGAGGGCGACACGATCATCTTTGCCAAGGGCGAATACAAGGTCAATCTGCTTCTTACCGAACCTTTGAGTCTGAAGGGAGAAGACGGCGCTGTGATCAATGCCGGAGGAAAAGGCTCGGGCATCACGATTCGCCGTTCCCGGACGACGGTTGAGAATCTGACCATCAAAAACTACGGCGGGGATCTCTACAAGCGAGACAGTGGTGTGCGCGTGATGGACGGCTGCACCGGTGTGAAGCTAACGAATCTCAAGCTTTCCGGGTCTGGTTTCGGCATCCGTGCCGATCGACTGGACAATCTGGAGATTCGGGACTGCGAAATCACGGGCAACTCGCGCCGGCATATCCTGGATCGCGGTGACGGGGTCTTTCTCAACTACGTCAAGCACTCCAAACTCATCAATAACAAGGTTAAGAACGTTCGCGACGGTTTTTACTTTGAAAACACCGATGCGACGGAGGCTGTCGGCAACCATTTCGACAACACCCAATATGGCATCCATTGGATGTACACCCGCAATGACATCGGCTACGACAACGTGACTGTAAATTCCGTGGGTGGTTTTGCCCTGATGAGCAGCAAGCGAATCATGTGCCGCGACAATACCGCGCGGGACAACGTCGAGTTCGGCATCCTGCTTAACGTCTGCGAAGGTTGTACTGTCAAGAGCAACCTGGTTGAAGGTGTGCACAATCCCAAAGGGAAAGCGGCGCTTGATACCGAGGGCAAAGGACTTTTTATCTACGGCCCCGGAGCCAGCCGAGTTGAAGGCAACGCTTTTACGGGGGCTGATATCGGAATCGGCGTGGCATTGGGCGGCGAGAAGACGATCGTGACCGAAAACGTCTTTGACAAGAACACGATTCAGGTGCGCTACGTCGGTAAGGCTCCGCTAGAGTGGAGTGAAAACGGTCGGGGTAACTACTGGAGTACGTTCATGAGCTGGGACGCCGACGGCGATGGCATTGCCGATACGCCGTATCAGCCTAACGACAGCCTGGATCGTATTTTTTGGATCTATCCGGAAGCGAGATTTTTGATGCAAAGTCCGGTCACAGCGTTGTTGCGCTGGTTTGCTGCGCGTCTTGAAATTGATCGCGGCAAGGGCGTGACGGATAGTTATCCGCTGATGATGGCACCGATCGTCAAAGGAGCGGCGCAATGAGCGCGAAACAAGAAACGATTTGCGTTGATAACGTCGGTTTTTGGCGTGGTCGCCGTAAGGTTCTCGACGGCGTGAGCTGCCGACTGCAATCTGGAACGCTGACTGCTTTGATCGGACACAACGGCGCGGGCAAATCAACCTTGATCAAAACCATTTTGGGATTGATTCACCCGGCTGAAGGAAATGTGACGGTTTTGGGTCGCGCGCCCGGAAGTGATCCGCTTAGCATCGGTTATCTGCCCGAAAACATCAGTTTTTACGAACAGATGACCATGCAGGCGCATCTGGAATATTTTGCGGACCTCAAGGGAGTGGCCCGTTCCCGTGTTGATGAACTGTTGGAAGCGCTAGGCCTGTCGCATGTACGCCGCAACCGCATGAATCAGTGCTCAAAGGGGCAGCGGCAGCGCCTCGGTCTTGCGCAGGCGCTTTTGGCTCAGCCCAGAATCATGATTCTCGACGAGCCGACGGTTGGGCTTGATCCTCAGGCTTCGTCTTGGATGTACGCTCAACTTGCGCAACTGCGCAGTCAGGGTTGCACGGTGATTGTCTGCACGCATGAATTGAGTTTGATCGAACCCTTTGCGGATGTGGTTCTGATGCTTGCCGCGGGCAAGCTGCGTGCCAGCGGTTCGGTGGCCGAATTGCGCCGTCAGGCCAATCTTCCTGCCGTAATTCGCGGTTTTGATGCGGCGGCAGTGGCAATGACATCGGCTTCGAAGTATCTCAAAGGTGACATGCTGTGCGTGCCCGATCACGATGTGGCCGAGGTGGTACGCGTGCTCACCGAAGAGACGAAGGATTTTGATTTCGACATTCGCCGTGCCGGACTCTCGGAAATTTTCCGGGCTTATTGCGTGCCTGCGGCTCAAACGGCGGAGGCATCGGCATGAGAAGCATTTGGTTGGTTGCCCGAAAGGAATTTCTAGATTGCCTGCAAAGTCGTTGGCTGCTCTCCGGCGGCCTGCTCTTTGCAATTTTGTCGCTGGCGGTGTTCTACGGTACGGCGGCCATTGGCGGCAGCTTTGCGTATCCGCCGCTTTCGGTCGTCATGAATTCACTTGTGAGCCTCACGGTCTTTTTGCTGCCGCTTCTGGCGATACTTCTGAGCTACGACGCGTTTGTGGGCGAACTCGAAGGCGGCATGCTGATTTTGATGCTCACCTATCCAGTGACGCGAACGGCGTTTTTACTTGGTAAAGCCGTTGGGCAAGGGGCGGCACTCTTCATCGTTCTGACGGTTGGTTTTGCCGTGATGCCCATTGCCGCTTCATTTGCGGCCGTGCCTTACAGTGTCGGCGAATTGGCCGGAGCTTTGACGGTGACGGCGGGGTCGGCCTGGCTTCTGGGGCTCGTCTTCATGTTTGCGGCGTATTGTGTGAGTCTGGCCGTGCGCACGAAGGCTCAGGCGCTTGCCATCCTGATTTTGATTTGGCTTGCCGCCGTGCTGCTTTATGACCTGGGCCTTCTGGTTGCGGCCGTGTCCTTTACGGGAGGCTTGCCGCGAGGTGTTTTGAACGCCCTGATGCTTGCTAATCCTGCCAGCGGCTTCCGACTGCTCAATCAGTCGCTTTTCGGAAGCGTACAGACCACGGTTCCGATTGCGGCTTTGGCAGGTGTGCTCGCGGCATGGGCGGTGGCTCTTTTCGCGCTGGCTCGCGGCATTTTCGCAACCAAACGCTTCTGAGGCTTCAGCGTCCGTGAAGGTTTGCCCGTTAAAGTCTGTTGGTATGTCCATGTGCGCCGAACTGTCGGTGTGAAGAAACGAAAGGTGCTTTCAGCGTGATTGCGGAATTCGGCCACTATCTGTTGTGTTTGGCGGCGGCCTGCTCGCTTTTCGGGGCGGTTGCCGTTTGGGCGGGACTTGTAAAGGGGCAGCAGGCGGCTGCCGGTCTTTGGCGTGTCTGCACGCCCGTTGCGGCATTGTGTCTGGCCGTTGCCACCGGCATTTTGCTGCGTGCCTTTCTGATCGATGATTTCTCGATTGCCTACGTGGCTGATCATTCCAACACCAAGCTTGACGTCATCTATAAGGCGGCAGCCTTGTGGGGCAGTCACGAAGGATCCATGCTGTTGTGGATTCTCCTGATGGCGCTGACTGCCTGCATTGTTGCTTTTGCTCAGCGTAAGAACGACGAGCTGAATGCTCGCATTCAATGCACGATGCTTGCCGTCATCGGCGTTTTCTGCTCGTTTGTCCTGACCGTTTCCAATCCGTTCCTGCGTAATCTGCCGGCAGTTCCTTCCGAAGGGCGTGACCTTAATCCGATCCTTCAGGATATCGGCATGATCCTGCATCCTCCGGTGATCTTTGCTGCGTATGCCGGTTTGGCAGTGATTTTTGCTGTGATCGTGGCAGTGCTGTGGCAAAGGCGCATGTCGCCCCAAGCCGTCACCTCGCTCAAGCGCATCGGCATCGTGACCTGGATCTTTTTGACTGCAGGCAATGCTCTCGGTTCCTGGTGGGCCTATACCGAACTCGGTTGGGGCGGTTGGTGGTTTTGGGACCCGGTGGAAAACGCCTCCTTTATCCCCTGGCTTTCCGTAGGCGCCTTGCTGCATGCTCTGATCCTGTTTGAAAAGCGCGCCCGTATGCTCAGGACTGTGGTAATGCTCGGCATCGTTTCCTTTGCGCTGTGTCTGCTTGGCACCTTCATTGTTCGAAGCGGTCTGATGCAGTCGGTGCATGCCTTTGCGTCCGATCCGGAACGCGGTACCGTGCTTTTGTTTGCCTGCATTCTCGTGATGATTCCCGGGTTGGTTCTCTATACGTTGCGCATTGATGCCGTGCAGGCTGCCGACGGCCGCGAAGCCGACGAGCCCAATGCGTTTGATATGGCGCTAACGCTTGCCGTTTGCGTGCTGTGCGTGGCTTCCGCCGCGGTGCTGGTCGGCACGCTCTATCCGGTCTTCTACGACATGTTGGGCTTGGGTACGCTCACTGTGGGAGCTCCTTATTTCAACAGCTTCTTTGCGCCGATGACGCTTTTTGCCGCAGTGGCGGCGGGCGGTGCCCAGATTCTTGCTTCTAAAAACGTGAAACTCACGGCGAGTGTTTGTGCGGTTGTAGCGTTGGGGTGCGGGGCGATTGCTTTTGCGACCGATCCCAAAGAACTCGCGATGACGTTTGCGGCGTTTGCTGCAGCGGGGTGGCTTGTGACCACAAGTGTGGCGGCGGTTGCCAGTCGAGGTTTCGGTCGTCCGAGTTTCGGCGCTGTGCTTGCTCACGCGGCCATTGCTGTGGCCATTGTCGGAGCGACGGGTATTGCGCAATACGAGCAGGAAGCACTGGTTCGCATGGGGCCGGGCGCGGGCAAACCCGTCGGTGACGTGATTTTTGTTTATCGTGACACTTACAAGGTCAACACGCATGCGTACTTTGGCGACGCAGCTCACATCGAAGTGCTCAAGGCGACGGACGAAAGTCACCTCACGGATCTCTTCCCGATGCGACAGACGTTTGTCTCAAGCGGTATGCAGATGACGGCGGCGGGCATTGATCACGGCGTGTTACGCGACCTCTACGTGTCGATGGGTAACAAGCTTTCCGATACCGAATGGTTGGTGCGTTTGTCCGTCAAGCCTCTGGCAAGCTGGCTGTGGCTGTCGGCGGCGCTGATGATGATTGCAGGTGTTTTGCTGTGCGTGCGTCGCCGCAAGGAGAAGGAAAAGAATGCTTTGGCTTAAACGAACGCTTGCGGCATTGGGTTGTGCTGCCGTAGCATCCTTGGCTTTGCTGTCGATGCCTGACGGTGTGCAAACGACTGTGTCTTGGTTTGTGGCTCATGCTCAGGCGGCTGAACAAACAACCGCTACAAACAGCCAGTCAAAAAAGGGATTGAGCGGACGCGAGCTTTATGACGAAGCCATTGCCGTTTCCAAACTTTTGCGGGATCCGAGTTCGGCTAACAATACGCTGTTTGAATCTGAGACCGCGCTTTCGGGCGAACTCAAGGCTTTGATCTATCAGAAGCTTCGGGAAGGAGCTACGCGCGGTGAAATTTTGGATTACATGGCCGAGCGCTACGGCGAAGCTGTGCGCTATCAGCCTGATTTCAACGCAACGACATTTCTTTTGTGGGCGGCTCCCTGGATTGCCGTGGTGATCGGAGCCTTTGTTTTTTGGCGTAGCATGCGACGCAAGACAAAGCCGGCTGCCCGTACGTAATGTTTTTGGACTTGTTATTTCTCAGGAGTATCAATTGAAACGTCTTCTGCTTAGCTTGGCTCTGGCAACGAGCCTTTCTCTGTCGGCTGTGGCGGCTGAAGCACCCGCTACGGATCACATTCCTGCCTTCCAGACGAAGATCGTCGAAAACGGCGAGCCGATTGCCGGCAAGCCCGGTCAGTTGCGCGACTTCCTGGAAATGCGTCATACGCACGGCTTTTCCAAGGCTGTTCTGCCGGATCTGAATGGTAAACAGGTGGCACTTGACTCCTTTAAGGGTAAGTTGGTGTTGATCGACATATGGGCGAGCTGGTGCGAACCGTGCATCCGTACGATGCCGGCCATGCACGAGCTGCAGAAGAAGTTCAATCACGATCCCAAGAGCCGCATCCACATTCTGTCCGTGTCGGTCGATGACAAGGTCAAGAACGTGCAGAAGTTCATGAAGAAGTATGGCTTGGGTAAAGACTTCGAAACGCTGATCGACGCCAAGCAGGTGATCGGCGACGATGTGCCGCTCGATGTGGTGCCGAGCTTCTTTATGCTTGACGGTCAGGGCAATCTGATAGGGTTCGTTCGCGGATTTGTGGACTGGACCGGCCCTGAGGTGATCGATTATCTCAATAAGCTTGCCGATAAGTACGCCGGCCGCGACTATTAAGCCGAGTTAGCTCTACTCGAAACAACGCCCGCTTTTTTCGTATTGAGAAAAGCGGGCGAATTCTTGGCGCATTGGAAATGCGGCTAGAAGCTGAAGAACTCCTTGACGCTTTGCCAGATGCTCTTTTCTTCCTTCTTGGAAGGCACGATGGGTTTGCCTTGTGCGCGACGCAAAGCCTCGGAAGACTTCTGCCAGTCGAAGTTCCAGGCCGGAGCGGCGCTCTTGCCGTTGAAGGCTGCCGTGAGGTGAATCGACGGAATGCCTTGTTGCGGCGCGAAGTTGAGGCTGCAGTTGCCTTCAAGTGTGCTTGCCGCGAGATCGAGTTGTGCATTGGCGCGGGCTCGGATGTATACGGAGCGCGCCACGATGTCTTTGAGTGTCAACGAGTTGCCGTTGAGCGTAAGCGAAAGCGTGGCCTCATCGAGGTCGGTACGAGCGCCTTGTCGCGTGATAAGAGTCGTATCGGCGTTGGTGACCAGATGATTGCGCACGGCAGCGGCGTCCAAGCCGAGATAGGAAGGGCGCAGTATGCGCAGTTTGGAGGTACCGGTTAGGGTTTCTGCCGCGAATCCTTTTCCGGAAATGGTCAGATCGCCGTTGGCTACGCCTGCCACCGGAGAAGCTCCCGCTACCGGAGCAATGAACTTGTCCAGTGCTACTCCATCCACGCGGCCATTAAAGAGCCAGGATGTATCTTCGGCGAGTTCAAATGTGCCGAATAGGCGCCCTTCGGCGGTATTTACGACGAGAGAATCGACGACGGCTTTTCCTCCCTTTACGGCAAGCGTGCCGCTCAACTGGGTGCCGGTGATTCCGGCAGCGGCAATACGCCCGACTCGAACGGCTCCCGAAAAATCAAAGTGACGCATCCAAGCGAGCATTTCTTCACCGGGTAATGTGTCGCGGTTGATTTCGCCCACCATCAGTTCGCCTTCAAGTTCGGGCACGCCGGCAGTTTGACGAACGGTACCGTTAAAGGAGATGGGGGCTCCAGCAAAGTCCCCCGATAAACCGACCTGAGCGGCATTTTCGTTCCAATCGGCCTTGATGAAGCCCGATACTGATGCGTTGAAGTCGGTGGGCAGGGCTGCATCGCCCGTGATGCTTACGCGGGCAGTGAGATTGTCCAGATCGGCAGACTTTTTGACAAAGTCGGCTCGAACGGAACTAGCCACTTCAAACGTACTGACACGGCTGCCGCGTTCTTCGGTACGCGAAAAGCGCATTTCGGGACTTTCGAGAATACCGGGACGCACGCGGAAATCAACGGCACCGAGATGGATGTCGCCAGTTGTGTCATCAGGCTTGGAAAGAGACGCGGATAGGTTGCTACCGGAAACTTCGTTGCCTTTGAAACGAACTCGGTCGGCTTTGGCAACCGTGGTCCAGGCAGAGCCTTTGTTGTTAAGTTCGCCGGCAAAACTGACGTCTTCGACCATCACGTAGCGGTCTGTGACGGAAATTGTCAATATACCCTTGGCAGAAAGGTCTCCCGCAAGCGTCTCGGGGTCGAAACTGACAAAGGTTTGTGCGGCTTCGCTCAGAGCCTCCTGAGCGTGTGCGTCCTTAATGAAGCGAATGTTCCAGGCCGTTGTGGCGGATTCCGAAGTCGTTTCTTCGGGGATTGGAGCAGGGGCTTGTTCAGGGGCTGGGGGCTGTGTTTCGGGCGCAGGAGCTTCGGTCGGTGCCGTTCCTTCGGTAGTTTGTTCATCGGCAACAGGTGTCGACTCAGATGCCTGAGTTTCGACAGCTGGCGCTGTTTCAGTGATGTAGTCCTGCGGCTGTTCAGGGGCAGCAGGTGCTTCGGTTTCAGCGGGAGTCTGCGTATTTTGGGCTTCGGAAGCGGCCGCAGGCTTTTCCTGAACGGGTTCGGTGGACGGGACCGTCGGTTCGGGTGTTTCAACAACAGGTGCTTCGACAGCGGGAACCTGAGGCTCGCCATTGGCGCCGATCGCTTCAAAGTGAGCCGACACTTCAAACGGCGTGTTCATTTCAGGCGAAAAACGCCCCGAAGAAAGCGTAAGCGCGGAGATTTTCCATTGACGGGCAGAATCGGCCGAACCGGTCGTAAGCGCGATCTGAGCATTGTTCAGACGGAAGTTAGAAACGCGCAGATTGTCTGGAAAACGTACGGAACCGAACGCTTCTTCAAAAAGCGCGTCACCGCTGGCGCGGGGAACGGCCAATGAGAGCTGAGCGCCGTCAATGGTGATGTTTTTAACGTTGACGGCGCCAAGCAGCGAAGACCACATGGCAACTTCGACTTGTGCGCCGGCGATCGCACCGATTGCTTGGCCGCTTTCGATATCAATGAAGCGCAACGCAGGGAGCTGTACGTGAAGCGATGTGAGATGCTTGAGTCCGATCGGCCCGCTGTACTCTACGGACGCGTTTAGCGCCTCTTTGGCGTAGGTGTCGATTGTGTCTTTTACCGCCTTTTCATCGAGCACATAAAAGAGAGTGCCGACAGCCGCAACTGCCAACACAAAAATCAGAATGACAAGCGCCAGGGCTAGGCGCGCAATACGAGGCAATGATGAAAGGAACATGGTTCGAGAGCTCAACAAGCTATCAGTTTGCCACATTTGACAACGTGCGGCGCGTTCCGTCGGGGTCACTTTCGCAATCTGTTGTTTTTCAGGTGCAAACACTTGCTTGCATAGCACCGCTTTGCAGAACTGCTGGGACTGGTGGCTGGTACGAAAATTGGACTTTTTTTGGATTAAGTCAAAGAAAATCGCAAAAAATACAAAAAAGCGTCATGCACTTTTAAAAACGATCGTGTGAAAATCGCCTTAAAAGAAACGCGCGTGTTTGAAAAAATAAAGCACGCGCGTCTCATGACTGTGACACTTCAAAAGGAAGATAGAAATGAACAACTACACGAAGTACGGCCTGATTTTTCTCGGTGGCGTGGCACTCGGCGCAATCGGTGCGATGGCGATTTCCCGCGGTCGCGTGCAAGGGGTCAAGCCCCTGGCAACCGACCTAGTGGCCGGCGGTATCGCTTTGCGTGACAAGCTTATGGCGGTAGCCGAAGGCGTGAAGGAAGACATTGAAGACGTTGTGGCTGAAGCTCAGCTCAAAAATCAGGAAAAAAAGACGGCCCAGGAAGCTCAGGAAGCAGCTCAGACTGTGCAGGAACCGGTCGTTGAAAAGACTCCGGCTTGATTTCTCGCAAACGGTTTCGCCCTCCTTTTCGGACGCATAAGGAATGTTTTTTAAGTTAGTTCATGAAGTTGGCAATCGACAGCGTTGGGTGACGACCGGAACGATGACGACAGCAAGCGCCGAACGAATTGCTGACGACGTATCGGGCATCATCGGCGTTTCCGGCGTGAGGGTCAATCCTCGTACAGGCTCTGTAATCGTTTTTTACGACAATGCCTGTGGCCTGTCGCCTGTGGCCGAGTATCTCAAGAGTTTGGCAGTCGTGCCGCCGATTCTTCGCGACGCCCGCAAGATTCACGTTGATACCGCCAAAAAGGCGCAAACCGAGTCGAGAGCGGCATTGTCAGTGCCGCCTTCTGCTGGGGCGCCGGCTGTATCCACGGTTGTGCAAGCGTTGCGCTCAATGCCTCTGCTTCGTGTTTTATCGCGTCCGTTGCATCGACTCAACCAGGTTCTCAGAGAGCCTCAGTCGGGAGAACTTGATTTTTCCCCATTGGTTCGTTGGGTGGTGGTGCGCCCCTTTATGCCGCTTGTGGTCAACGCAATCAATGCGGTGCTCGGCGCGATTCCTTTCTTAATCGAAGGGGTAAAGCAATTGCGGCGCGGAAAATTGACGGTGGAGGTGCTTGACGCTGCCGCCATCGGTATTTCGCTTTTGAGGCGAGATTTCAAGACTGCCGGCCTGGTGGCTCTGTTGCTGGGTTTGGGCGAAATGCTTGAAAACTACACTCGCAAGAAATCTCTTGAGAGTTTGGCTGACCAGTTGGCTCTCAAGGTTGATCGCGTTTGGGTGCGCAAAGGTGAAACTGTTGTCGAAGTGCCGCTTGTGGAAGTGTCTGAAAGCGACGTAATCGTGGTTCGTGCCGGCAGTACGATTCCTGTTGACGGAACAGTTGTGGGAGGCGAAGCCGACGTCAATCAAGCGACGATGACCGGTGAGCCGTTGCCGGTTCACCGTACGCACGGCGGGCAGGTCTACGCCGGTACGGTAGTTGAAGATGGAGAGATTGACATTCGGCCAACCAAATTGGCCGGTGAAACCCGTTTGTCAAAAATCATCGAATTTATTGAAACCAGCGAGAAAAGCAAGGCGGGTATTCAGGGGAAGGCTGAACGTCTGGCCGATGCCATCGTTCCCTATAACTTTGCGCTCGCCGGCCTTGTGTTTCTCCTTACCCGAAATCTCACGCGCACGGCCGGCGTCCTGATGGTGGACTATTCCTGCGCACTGCGTTTGGCAACGCCTTTGGCGATTTTGGCCGGCATGAAGACCGGAACAAGAAACGGCACCCTTATCAAGGGCGGACGCTATCTTGAAGCGCTCGCTGAAGTTGATACGGTAGTGTTTGACAAGACAGGGACGCTCACGGCGGCTTCTCCGAAGCTTTCCGATGTTGTGACGTTGGATGCGGCTCGTGACGAAAAAGAATTGCTGAGTTTGGCGGCCTGTTTGGAAGAACACTTTCCACATCCGGTTTCCCGAGCTGTGGTACAGGCTGCTGTTGACCGTGATTTGGACCACTTCATCGAAAAACACGATGCACAAGTGAACTATGTCGTGGCACACGGCATCTGCTCAAGCGTGGATTCGGCCAAAGTCATCATCGGGTCACGGCACTTTATTGAAGATGATGAAGGTGTGGACTGCTCAGCGGCTAGCGAGCATGTGGAACGCCTTGCCCGCGAGGGTAAATCGATTCTCTACATTGCTTGCGCGGGAAAATTGATCGGGTTGCTCGGCATTGTGGATCCGATTCGGGAGGAATCAGCGCGGGTAATTGCTGAACTGAAAAAACGCGGCATCAAGCGCGTCGTGATGCTAACGGGTGATGATGAGCGCACGGCAGCCGTGGTGGCATCCAAGCTCGGTGTGGATGAATATCGTGCGCAGGTTTTGCCGACCGATAAAGCCGGTTATGTGCAAAAGCTCAAGGAGGAGGGTTGCAAGGTTCTGATGGTGGGCGACGGTATTAATGACAGTCCGGCGCTTTCCGCGGCAGATGTCGGCGTTACATTGCGCGAAGGCAGCGCTATTGCGCAGGAAGTGGCCGATGTGGTGCTCACCCGCAATACGCTCGAAGACCTGCCTCGTGCCATTGATCTGGGACGCGCGGTGATGAAGCGCGTACGCACGAACTTTGCCGCTTCCGTGGGGCTTAACTCAGCTTTTATGGCCGGCGGTATCTCCGGAGTGCTGCAGCCGGCCATGGGGGCAGTCTTGCACAATCTCACGACGATCGGCGTTTGCTTGAATGCTATGCGACCGGCAGACAACGGTCGCATTGAATGGCATGATGTGATCGAAAAGGTGAGGGAAGTGCTCTTGCAACAGCCTCATACCGAACATTTGGCGGGATTGCTGGGCGAGTCGTTCCGACATTGAAGGGCAAAGACAATGCAACTGGATAAATATGTCAGAAGTTTTGCAAACGGTCGACTGCGCATTCGGCATCCGGCCTTGGTTGGACTTTCTGCAGACGAGTACAAGACAATAGAGACGATGGTTTTGACTGTTGAAGGCATCACGTCGGTGCAATTGAATCCGTCATTGGGTAGCGCACTGCTTTTATGGGATCCTTTGCGACTCGATGCTGAAACTTTGAAGGATCATTTGCAAAATTGGCTCGTGATGGTTGGTGGTGAGAACGAAGTGGCCGATGAAGCGAACGATTCTGCACCGAAGCCTGAAAGATGTTCGTTGGCGGAATGTGCGAACGAAGTGCTGGCACCAGCCAAGAAACTCGGACAGACGGCACTTGACAGAGCGGCCAAGATGTTGGTTCCCGAAGTGAAAAATACCAAGCGTGCTCGACGCATGGCACAAAATCGAATCATGCTGGGACTGGGTTCGGCTTCAGTGGCTTCGCTGGTTTTCAACAAAACCGGTCACGGCTATCTAGGCTGGGGTTTTGCCGCTTTCGTGCTGCTGCATCTGTGGCAACATCGCCGCGTTCTTTAGACAACAGGTTGGGTTATGTCGCGATCTTGGGCGGAGAAGTTTGCCGTTGTTGCCATGGTGCTGGGGCTTGTGGCCCTCGTGGCCGTGTCGGTAGCGGCGCTTCTGACTGCTGCTGGTGTTTTTATTTGTTTGGTTGCGCTTCTCTACATCATTAATCCAGCAGGTATGCGAGCCGCCTTGAAGGTGCTTGCCGATAAAGTTGATGCTTGGTTGGCCAAGGCACACGAATGGCTTGATGGGCTTAAGGAAATCCTTTCAGCTTTTCAGTCAGCTGCGCAGGCTGCGGCCGGGGTATCACAAGAAGAGAAAAAGCAGGGTTTCGATGAAGCGACGCCTGAGCCGAAGCCGCAGGACAAGGATGAAATGGAGCAAACGCCGAATCGGAATTGACCGAAGACGCACAAAACCCAACCTCCCGGATCGCTAGATCACAAGCGCATTGATTCGGATCAAATTGTTCGCAAATAAATTTTTGAGCCTTTG
>UPZS01000002.1 GCA_900538905.1 uncultured Sutterella sp. | reverse complement strand
TACGGAAGCCATTCAAACTCTCGCTATTAAATCAACAAAGTTGATGTCTACATTGTAAGAACATATTTGCTAAATAATGTCTACCACGGACTGAAATGTATGGGGTGAACAATTTTTGGGTGTCTGCTGTGGTGGCTTTAAAAGCGCCCTATCTGGTAAGCTTTTATAGTACACAAAAAAGCCCGCAATGATGCGGGCTTAATGATGTTTATATCATCAAAATATTGCACTAATGCAAAATGTAATTATTCCCACTCGATCGTGGCAGGCGGCTTGCCCGAGACATCGTAGACGACGCGATTGATGCCCTTCACTTCGTTGATGATGCGGTTGGAGACGGTGGCCAAAAGCGAGTACGGCAGTTCAGACCACTTAGCGGTCATGAAGTCGCTCGTTTCAACGGAACGCAGGCTCACAACCCAGTCGTAAGTGCGGCCATCGCCCATAACGCCCACGCTCTTGACGGGCAGGAATACAACGAAAGCCTGACTTACCTTGTCGTACCAGCCGGCGCGGCGCAGTTCTTCGATGAAGATGGCGTCGGCTTCGCGCAACAGATCGGCATATTCACGCTTGACTTCACCCAGGATACGAACGCCCAGACCCGGCCCCGGGAACGGATGACGGTAAACCATTTCGTAGGGAAGACCAAGTTCGACACCGAGTTCACGCACTTCGTCCTTAAAGAGCGAACGCAACGGTTCGAGCAGCTTCAGGTGAAGCGTTTCAGGCAGACCGCCCACGTTGTGGTGGCTCTTGATGGTTTTGGCCTTCTTGGTCTTGGCCCCGGCCGATTCAATGACGTCAGGATAGATCGTGCCTTGAGCAAGCCACTTGGCGTTGGAGAGCTTTTCGGCCTCTTCCTGGAAGACATTTACGAATTCGCGACCGATGATTTTGCGCTTCTGTTCAGGATCGGTGACGCCGGCGAGTTCTCCCATGAAGCGATCGACGGCGTCGACCACAATGAGCTTCAGGCCCATGTTCTTTTCGAAGGTTTCGCGAACCTGTTCGCGTTCACCCTTGCGCAGCAGACCGTTGTCGACGAATACGCAGGTGAGCTTGTCGCCAATGGCGCGGTGAATGAGTGCGGCGGCAACCGAGCTGTCTACACCGCCCGACAAACCGAGGATCACTTCCTCTCCGTTGGTCTGCTGGCGGATCATTTCGACGGCTTCGGCGATGTAGTCGCCCATCACCCAATCAGGCTTGCAGTGGCAGATATCCGTGACAAAGCGCTTGAGCATGACGCTGCCCTGCACGGTGTGCGTGACTTCCGGATGGAACTGCACGGCGTAGAAACCGCGGGTTTCATCGGCCATGCCGGCGATCGGGCAGGAGGGCGTTGAGCACATCAGCTTGAAGCCTTCGGGCATGACGGTGACTTTGTCGCCGTGGCTCATCCAAACCTTGAGCATGCCTTCGCCTTCAGGACCTTTGAAGTCTTCGATGCCTTCAAGAAGTTTGGTGTGGTTGTGGGCGCGCACTTCGGCGTAGCCGAATTCACGCTTGGAGCCGCTTTCTACGCGACCGCCCAGCTGCTGGGCCATCGTCTGCATGCCGTAGCAGATGCCGAGCACGGGAACGCCGGCACTGAACACGGCCGGACTCACCTGATCGTTGGACTCTTCGTAGGCGCTCATGTGAGAGCCTGACAGAATGATGCCCTTGGGATTGAATTCGCGGATGAAGTCGGCGGAAACGTCGTTGGGGTGCACTTCGCAGTACACATGAGCTTCACGCACACGGCGTGCGATGAGCTGCGTCACCTGGCTTCCGAAATCGAGAATAAGAATGCGATCGTGTAGCATGTCTGGAAATTTGAGCGGTGCGGGGCCGCCGTCAGCGGGCAAGTTGGCAAAAATTTTGCTTGAGAGGCGGCGGTAAAAAGAAACGGCGCGGGGTAAAACCCGCGCCGCGCTATTTTAACCTACCTAGGCAGGATTAGTTTTCCTGACGGTAGTTCGGGGCTTCCTTCGTGATCTTCACGTCGTGGACGTGGCTTTCACGCCAGCCGGCGGCCGTGATTTCAACGAATTCGGCGCGAGAGCGCATTTCGTCGATCGTGCGGCAGCCGCAGTAGCCCATCGAGGAGCGCAGACCACCGGCCATCTGGTAGAGGATCGTTACCACGGAGCCCTTGAACGGCACCATGCCTTCGATACCTTCCGGCACGAGCTTGTCGAGATTGCCCGAGTTGTTGTCCTGGAAGTAGCGGTCGGCGGAACCCTTGAACATGGCGCCCAGAGAGCCCATGCCGCGGTAGCTCTTGTAGGAGCGGCCCTGATAGAGGATCACTTCGCCCGGAGCTTCTTCGGTACCGGCAAGCATACCGCCCATCATGACGCAGTTGGCGCCGGCAGCGATGGCCTTGGCGATGTCGCCCGAGAAGCGGATGCCGCCGTCGGCGATCAGAGGAACGCCGGTGCCTTCAAGCGCTTCGGCAACGTTGCTGATGGCGGAAATCTGAGGAACGCCCACGCCGGCCACGATACGGGTCGTGCAGATGGAGCCCGGACCGATACCGACCTTGACGGCGTCGGCACCGTGGTCAACCAGAGCGCGGGCTGCGGCGCCGGTGGCGATGTTGCCGCCGATCACCTGCAGGTTGGGATAGTTCTTCTTAACCCATGCCACGCGGTCAAGCACGCCCTTGCTGTGGCCGTGAGCCGTGTCGACGACAACTACGTCCACGCCGGCTTCAACGAGCAATTCGAGACGCTCTTCGGTACCGGCACCCACGCCGATCGAGGCGCCTGCCAGCAGCTTGCCTTCGTTGTCCTTGGCGGCATAGGGATGTTCGGTAGCCTTGATGATGTCTTTGACAGTAATGAGGCCGCAGAGGTTGAAGTCCTTGTCGACCACGAGCACGCGTTCAAGACGATTTTCGTGCATCAAACGCTTGGCTTCGTCGAGGCTGGAACCTTCTTGGACGGTCACGAGACGATCGCGCGGAGTCATCACTTCGCGTACGGGGGCTTCCATGCGGGATTCGAAGCGAAGGTCGCGGTTGGTGACCATGCCCAGAACGTGACGGCCTTCCACGACCGGAACACCGCTGATGCGGTGTTCCTGGCACATACGGATCACGTCGCCCACAAGCATGTCGGGACCGACCGTGATCGGGTCGCTCACTACGCCCGATTCGTGGCGCTTGACCTTGGCGACTTCAGCAGCTTGCTGCTGAGCCGTGAGATTCTTGTGGATGATGCCGATGCCGCCTTCCTGTGCCATGGCGATGGCCAGGTTGGCTTCGGAAACCGTGTCCATAGCGGCGGACACCATCGGAAGATTCAGGGTAATTTCGCGAGTCAGACGCGTGCGCAGTTGCACATCGCGGGGGAGAACTTCAGAGTAGGCGGGGACGAGCAGAACGTCGTCGAAGGTGAGTGCCTTCTGCAGGAGACGCATTTTCGGTAACCTCAAAGCAAAAAAAAAACGGGTCGCAGTGCCGGACGTTCGCCCAAGAGGCCCCGGATGCTTTTGGTTAACCTCGCATTATAGGCACAAAATGTGTCCTATTGAAAGAGGTTTTGGGATTTAAAACGAAAAAATTTTAGGCCTCTGTGTCGTCCAGAGGCTTGATGAGCTGATGAATGCCGCCGTGACGCGGGCGCGGAACGGCCGTGCGCTCCTTGTTCTGCGCGCGCAGACGGCGCACTTCCATGGGCGAAAGCGTCAGTTCTACGGCAATATCGATGCGATCGTCTGGGTTCAGAACGGTCTCGGGCGTGCATTTTTCGCAGAAGATGCCGCAGGCGGTCTCGCGGGGAAAGCCGGCCGCTTTGAGTGCATCGGCAACAACGGCGCCCTTGGGAACGTCGAGTTCATGCAGCTCGGCACCGCCTTTTCGTCTGGGACAACACAAATAAACGCGCATGAGTGTCGTGGGTATGAAAAAGCGCGGGTCAAGGGCTCAACCTTTTGCCGCGCTTTATTTGCTTTTGCTATTGCGGGTTAAAGAACAACGCAGGGCGCTTCGCCGGCAGGCAGTTCACGGATTTCGCCGATCGTGTACACGGTCTCGCCTTCGGCTTCAAAGAGTGCCTTGGTGCGTTCGGCGTCAGCTGCGTCGACCACGATGGCCATGCCGATGCCGTTATTGAATACGCGATGCATTTCGTGGGCATCAATGTTGCCCTTTTCCTGCAACCAGTCAAAGATGGCCGGACGCTTCCAGCTGTCGGCGTGTACGACACATTGCGTGCCTTCGGGCAACACACGGGGAATGTTTTCCACCAGACCACCGCCCGTGATGTGAGCCATGCCCTTGATTTTCACGGACTTCATCACATTGAGCACCTGCTTGACATAGATGCGTGTGGGTTCCATTGCGCGGTCGGCGAGCGTAGCACCGTCGAAGGGCATCTGCCAGTCGGCGCCCGAAACTTCCACCACTTTGCGGATGAGCGAGAAGCCGTTGGAGTGGGGGCCGGAGCTGGCCAGACCGATCACGACGTCGCCCGGCTTAATGCTCTTGCCGTCAATGATTTCGTCTTTTTCCACGATGCCCACGGCAAAGCCCGCAAGATCGTATTCGCCGTCGGGATACATGCCCGGCATTTCTGCCGTCTCACCGCCGATCAGAGCGCAGCCTGCGAGTTCGCAGCCATGCGCAATGCCCTTGACCACACGTTCGGCCGTGTCCACGTCAAGTTTGCCGCAACCGAAATAATCAAGGAAAAAGAGGCTTTTGGCACCCTGAACGAGAATGTCGTTGACGCTCATGGCCACCAGATCCTGACCGACCGTATCGTGACGGTTGAGCTGGAAGGCAAGCATGAGCTTGGTTCCTACGCCGTCAGTGCCGGAAACGAGCACCGGGTTTTTATAGTCTTTGCTGATTTCAAAGAGAGCGCCGAATCCGCCGATGGAACCGAGCACGCCCGGAATCATGGTGCGCTTGGCAGCGGGTTTGATGCGATCGACAAGTTCATCGCCGTTGTCAATGGAGACGCCGGCGGCGGCATAGGAAAGCTGAGTCATTGTTTTGATGGGGCAGTCAAGAGAATTTAGAACGCCGAAGCCGGCTTCGCGCTAAACTTAAGCGCCATGCCGACGTTTGCCTTGAATCCGACATTTTAGCCCACTCGGATACAAGCTGTCTTCCTTGAAGACGTTTACCGAAGCAAATGCCGACGTGCCCGCTTTTCTGTTACACCTTTTCGAGCACTGCAGAACTCAATTGAACGCGCAGCCTACCGAACAACTTTTGCTCAATCTCGTGGAGCCCGAAGCACCGACGCTGGACAATTTCCGTGTCGGCAGCAATGCTGAGCTTTTGGCTGCGTTGCGTGATTGCAAGAAGGGACTGGGGCCGCAGTTCATTTACATATGGGGACCACCCGGCAGCGGTCGTTCGCATCTGTTACGAGCCATTACGCCGACTCAGCGCATGCGTGTGCCCGAATACGATGAGCAGACGCTTTTTTACACGGTTGACAATGTCGAGCGACTCGACAATGAGGATCTCGAACGGTTGTTCTTTCTGATGAACGATGTGCGTTCGCACCCGCAGGCGCGCATTGTTTGTGCGGGCACCATTCGACCTGCGGACCTCAACATCCGCGACGACGTGAAGACACGTCTGATGTGGGGGCTGACATACCAGTTGCGATATTTGTCTGCTGACGAAGCGGGTGAAGAATTCCTGCGTTTGGCTCGTGAGCGCGGCATTGAGTTCGATTCGGCCCAGAGACGTTGGATCGAAGCTCGCTGCCCGCGAGACATGCGCGGATTACGGCGTTTTTTAGATGCGGTCGATGAGAAGGCCGTCCGCGAACATCGGCGCATCACCACGGTCCTGTTGGATGCGACGCTCAAAGATGTTCTTTCTAAGAACTGAGGAAGAATTTGTGAAGCTTGTTGTTTACGACCTTGATCACACGTTGATGCCCATCGATACGGGGGATATCTGGTGCAAGTGGCTCCTCAGGGCCTGCGAAAAGACTGTGCGTGTAACTGCAGAAGAAACGCTTAATCGTTTTACGCGCGAATATATCGAGCAGACATTGAATATTGATGAGTACGAAATGTGGCAGATGCAGTTTCTGGCTCAGTTCAATCGTGCGGATTTGGATGCGGCTCGCAAAGCCTATCGTGCGGAGGTACTTGAAAAAATTCTTCCTGCAAGTTCCGTCAGAATTGTCAATGAGGCCAAGCAAACGGGCGCCGTCACAGCGATCTGTTCGGCCACTTACAGCTATGCCACGCAGCCTTCCGCCGACTTGTTCGGCGTGGATTACCTGTTGTCGGTCAGGCCGCAGGAAGACCAATCCGGCAATTTCACCGGTCGCTGGATTGAGCCGATCACGTATCAGCAGGGCAAGGTGACGGCTGTTGAAAAACTCGTTGGTGAGTTGAAGCGACTGGGCACGACGATCGACGAATACGAATTCTGGTCGGACAGCGACGCCGATCTTGCCCTTTTTGAGTATGTTGACAAAAAGGGAGGGCGCTGTTGCGTCGTGAATGCAAGGGAGACGTTGCTGCGCATTGCGAGCGAGCGCGGCTGGTGTGTGACGGACAGTTACACTCAGGCAGAGTACGACTTTGCGGCGCAGCTTGTTGCCAAAGCGCTGGCAAATCGAGAAAATGCGCCTCGTCTTTTGAGAAAAAGAAAGTAGAAAAGAGAAAAGAGCCGCATGCAAATCAATAGAAGAGCGGACGAACGGAGTAAAGAATAAGTGTTTGATTACGTCAAGCGCATGATCGCCTCCATCGTGGGGCGCAACAATCACGAGGTCAATAAGGAGCCTCGCATTATTAAGGCAAGCGAACACGGCATTGATCCGAAACTGGTGAGCTTTGCCGCGGTGCGTACGTGCTCAATTTTGCAGCAGCGCGGTTACAAAGCCTACGTTGTGGGCGGCGCTGTGCGTGATTTGTTGCTCGGGGTCAAGCCCAAAGATTTCGATGTGGCCACTGATGCCACGCCCGAACAGGTTAAGCGTGCTCAGCGTCGTGCCTTCATCATCGGACGTCGTTTCCGCCTGGTGCATGTGGTGTTCGGAAACGAAATTGTTGAATGTTCGACATTCAGAGCACTGGATGCTTCGGGCGTTCGCAAGGATGCTTCCGGCCGCGTCATTTCCGACAACATTTTCGGGGAGATGTGGGAAGACGCAGCGCGTCGCGACTTTACGATCAATGCGCTTTACTACGATCCGTCGACGGGGGACATTTACGATTATCACGGCGGCTACGAGGATATTCGACGCAAGACGCTACGCATGATCGGTTATCCGCAGGCGCGCTATCGAGAGGACCCGGTGCGCATGATGCGTGCCGTGCGTATTTCTGCCAAGTTGGGTTTCAAGATTGAAAAAAGCGCGGATCGAGCCATCGCGGAAATGGCGCCGTTGCTCGGCAATGTGCCTGCTGCCCGTCTGTTTGACGAAATGGTCAAGCTTTTTACGTGCGGCCGCGCAGAAGAGTGTTTGCTCAAACTTCGTGCCGCAGGTCTGCATCGTTCGCTTTTGCCGATGCTCGATGTCATTCTTGATGAGCCCGACGGCGAGAAGTTTCTGATGCTCGCGCTCAAGCGCACCGACGAGCGTATCGCCGTGGGGAAAAAGATTTCACCTGCGTTCCTGTTTGCCACGCTTTTGTGGCCCCAAGTGAAAAAGCGCTGGGACGCCTATCAGAAGTCTTCGACAAGCAATAAGGGTTCGGCAAGAGCCATGGCGCTTTACTCGGCTGCCGAAGAGGTGATCGCCACGCAATCGGCAAAACTTGCCATTCAGTGCCGCTTTGTTGCCGACATGAAGCTTATCTGGATGCTGCAGCTTCGATTCGAACGGCGCACCGGCAAGAATCCCTATACCCTCGTCGAGCATCCTAAGTATCGAGCTGGGTATGACTTCATGCTTCTGCGCAGTGCTTTGGGGCATGTTCCCGAGAGCCTCGTGCACTGGTGGGAAGATTTTGTCGACGCAGATGAACAAAAGCGCGCTGACATGGTGGCTCAGGCCGAGGTCGAAGCGCGTCGCACGGCTACCCAAGCGCGAGCCGGCTCTAAGAGTCGTCAAAAAGAGCAGCGCGACGAAGAGCGCTTCACGGAAGAGGCCACACGCTACGAGCCTCGCAATAAGTCCCCCCGACGTCGCCGATCTTCGGCGGAAAAGGCCGGAGTCGAGAAGCAGACAAGTGAAGCAAAGCTTGCAGAAAAGACTGACGATGCCGCGTCTGTTGTTTCGGCTAAGCCCAAACGCCGCCGTCGCCGTCCTAAAAGTGACAAGGCAGAATCCAAGCTTGAACCGTCATGACCGAAGCCGTAATCGCGTTGGGTGCCAATCTGGGCGAGCCCAAAAAGGCGCTTGAACAAGCGCTCAAAAGGATCAGTGAGATTGAGCAGACGAGGTTGCTCAAGGTAAGCTCTTTTTACCGCACGGCACCAGTTGACTCTTCCGGACCCGACTATGTCAATGCTGTTGCGACGGTGGAAACGGAATTGGAACCGGAGGCGTTGTTGCGCGCACTTTTTGTCATTGAAAACGAAGCGCATCGCGTTCGTCCGGAGGGAGTACACAATGCTCCGCGCACGTTGGATTTGGATCTGCTTTTATACGGTGACGTGGTTCAGCAGACACCTTTTCTGACTCTGCCGCACCCGCGCATGCACGAACGCGCCTTTGTGCTGGTTCCGCTTTTGGAAATTAAGCCGGACTGCCGGATTCCCGGTAAGGGGGCTGCCGGTGACTTTCTAGAAAGTGTCCAGGATCAGGCGATTAACCGCCTGCCGTGAAAAAAGCTTTGCGTCCAATGCGAAATACCTAGCAACACAAGTGTTATTTCGTGCGAAAATTATCGGCAATTTTCGATTGCCCGCGTTCATGCCTCAGAAGACGCGGCTGCGATAACAAGAACGAAGTGCCCAATGGGCAAAACGGAGGAACACAAAGTGAAAAGTAAGATTTTTGCCACGCTTGCCGCCGGTGTCATGGCGTTAGCTTCCTTTGCCGCGAGTGCTGCCGATACGCTTCGCGTCGGTACGCATCCGACCTTTGCGCCCTTTGAGTTCCTCGACAGCGCCAGTCGTGAATACGTCGGTTTCGACATGGATATGATCCGCGAAATCGGCAAGCGCATGAACGTTGAGGTGGAATTCGTCAACATGGGTTTTGACGGCCTGATTCCCGCGCTGATGACCAACAACATCGATATCGTGGTGAGCGGTGTAACTATTACAGAAGAACGTAAAAAGCGCGTTGACTTCTGCGAACCCTATTACCAGGCCGGTCAGGGTCTGATGATTCGTGCCGGAGACGAAACCAAGTATCAGAAGATCGAAGATCTGCACAACAAGACGATTGCCGTGCAGATTGGCACGACCGGCGCCGAAGTGGCCAAGGGCATCCCTGGTACCAAGATCAAGGCTTTCAACACAAGTGCAGAAGCCTTCATGGACCTGAAGATGAACGGTAGTGATGTGGTGATTACCGACCGCCCGGTGATCGGCTACTTTCTGGTGACCAATGCGCGTGCCGCCAAGGGCCTTAAGCGCCAGCCCATGCAGTTTGACAGCGAGTATTTCGGATTTGCGGTCAAGAAGGGCAATAAGGAATTGCGCGACAAGGTCAATGCTGCCATGAAGAGCATGAAAGATGACGGTACTTACGACAAGATCTACGCCAAGTGGTTCGGCGAGTCTTAAGCGTCTGAAAAATTGTTAAGATCAAGCGGCCGCCTGAATGACGCTCAAGCGGCTGTTTATTTTTTGCCTTTGGTCTGATTCTTCGCTTTCGCTCTTTCTGATGGAAAACTCCACAAAGATTTTGGCTGGCGCCACGTGTGCTCTGGCGGTTGCGGCTGTCGGCGGTTGCTGGTTTTACGGTATCTATTCGGCCGGAAAAACATTTGATGAAACGGCTATCAGCAATTTTTCGACCGTGTTGCCCGCTGAACTTGCTGCTCGGGTAACGCAGTACGAGGGCGGATTTTTCAAAAAAACGTTTCAAGTGACGTTTGAAGCCGTGGGAGGTATCCAACTCGGAACGTTCAACGGACAGGCCTATCCCGGGCTTACGACGAAAGTGGAGCTCACGCGTGCGCCTGATACCAACTTCGAGCAGGGGCTGTTGAGAGCGGGTGTGCAGAACTTTGATGATCGCATCGAAGTGTCGTATACGGCGTGGGACGCTATCACGTCCGGTAGCCAGGCTCTGCCGAGCGCTCGACTCACATACAAAATCAAGCCGTTTACGGTTGTGGCCGGCGGACAGTGTTCATTTGAAGACTTTGAGTTCGATATTGAAACGGGTAAGACTCTGGAGATTCGTGCCCGCACGCCGGGTTTATCCTGTCGACCGGTCGGACAACCGGAACTGAAACTCGGCAAGTTTGAGTTTTCTTTTGTGTCGGATGCCGAACCCATAGCCAAAGCACTTAATGGCGAAAATTCGGGACTTGCACAAACATCCTTGACAATGAAGCTCGGTTCGATGGTGGGGGCTGCAGCTCGCTTTGACGGATTTGATTTCAAACTTGATCTGAAGCCGGAAGAAGGGGCAAAAACGTGGACCGAAACCTTGAGCTTCAGTCTCAAGAATCCGGCTTCTCCGGCTCTTTATCTGGAGCTCGGACAGATCGGCGCGATTGATGACGTCAGCGGTTCGGTACGTGTCACAGGCATTACTGAGGAGCTCTGTGAGCAGTTTGCGCAGATTCTGCTCGGTCCGTCATATCTGCACGATGATTTGCTGACGCTGACTCTGATGAGAGGTATTCAAAACGACGGGGTGGCTGTCGAAATTGATCCGCTTTCCGTGTCGATTGACGGAAGTCGTGCAACTTTGTCGGGTGCTTTGAGGGCTGAATCGACCGGGCAAGGAAATCAGCCTGTCGGTCGTTTCCAATTTGAGTCGGACGAATCCATTTTGCCGCCGGAGCTGATTGCCGATGCGCTTATGCAGGGCTTTGTCAAGCAGGAAAAGAACAAGATCAAGAGCGAAATCGTGCTCACGCCTGAGTACGGAACGGCCAATGGACTGCAGCTGTATTGACGTAATACGAAGGTCGGATGTTCGTGTCTTCTCACCGGAATCGGCCTCAAAAAAGACTGAGTCAGAGGAAGGACTAAAAAATTTGATCGCACTCTTGCATTTTTCGAAAAGCTCTGTAAAATGCGCATCTCTTCGAGAGATAAACGCCTCGAAGATGAAAAGTGTGCCGGTGTAGCTCAGCTGGTAGAGCAGCGCATTCGTAATGCGAAGGTCGGATGTTCGAATCCTCTCACCGGCACCACTTGCTCCCTTAAACGGGAAAACAAAATGCCTCAACAGCCGAGTTGTCGTGCTTTGAGGCTTTTTTGTTGGTTTCTTTCCTTAGGAAATTGATTTTTAAGGGAAAACCGAATAACATTACGCGCTTTCACATCCTTGCCACACCGATACGACGCTCGGGTGGCTTATTTCCGTAAGGAGGAATCAATGCGTCATTACGAACTGTGCGTCATCGTGCACCCGGATCAGTCCGAACAGGTTCCCGCGATGATCGAACGTTACAAGAATCTCGTCCTCGAACAGGGTGGCCAGGTCCACCGTGTTGAAGACTGGGGCCGTCGTCAACTCGCCTACCCGATTCAGAAGCTCGTCAAGGCTCACTATGTTCTGATGAACATCGAATGCACGGACGCTACGCTTGCTGAAATCGAAAACGGATTCCGTTTCAACGACGCCATCCTGCGTCACCTCGTTGTCAAGACCAAGAAGGCCGAAACCGCTCCTTCCGTCATGATGAAGAGCGTTGAAAAGGAAGAAGCCAAGAAGGTTGCAGCCGAACCCGCCGTTGAACAGGCTCCGGCTGAAGTTGAAACCGCCGAACAGGCTTAATCCAAACAGATTTTTAGATCGTCGCGAGAGTGGATTCTGACAACAGCATCGTCATTAGCGCGGTTCTGGTTGAAAAAAAAGAACTGTGTTACACGCCGGCAGGAATTGCGGTTTTTGAAGCCAAGTGTCATTACGCTGGGCAGCAGTTTGAAGCCGGAGCGATGCGAAAAGTAGAGTTTGATTTCACGGCCATGTCGTTTGCCGATACGGCAACGAGACTCGATAAAGTCGAACTTGGCAAGACGCTGGAGATGAAAGGATTTATCGCGCAGCGTTCACTCAGAAGCTCAAAGCTGACGGTCCATATCACGGAATTCAAAATTAGGAGTTGAAAAATGGCTTTTGGTGCAAAAGGTAAGGGCAAGCCCCGCCGTGCCAACCAACAGAATGCGCTCTTCAAGCGCAAGAAGTTCTGCCGTTTCACGGTTGAACATGTCGAACAGATCGACTACAAGGATATCGATACCCTGCGCGACTTCATTCAGGAAAACGGCAAGATCATGCCGGCTCGCCTGACCGGTACGAAGGCGCACTACCAGCGTCAGCTCGATACGGCGATCAAGCGCGCTCGCTTCCTCGCTTTGCTGCCCTACACCGATAACCAGGGGACCCGTTAATCATGCAAGTCATTCTTCTCGAAAAGATCAATCACCTCGGTGATCTCGGTGCCATCGTTAAGGTTAAGGATGGCTATGCCCGTAACTTCCTGATCCCCCAGGGCCACGCCAAGCGTGCGACCAAGGCTGCGATCGAAGAATTCGAAGCTCGCCGTGCCGAACTCGAACGCCTGCAGGCTGAACGTATCGCTCAGGCTCAGGAAACGGCTGAAAAGCTCAACGGCCAGGTGATCGAAATCACGAGCAAGGCCGGCGTTGACGGCCGTCTGTTCGGTTCTGTGACCAACGCCGACATCGCTGAAGCTGTTGACAAGCTCGGCTTCCAGATCAAGAAGAGCCAGGTTCGTACGCCGCTCGGCGCCATCAAGAGCGTGGGCGACTTCACGATCACGATCGGCCTTCTCACCGACATCACCGCCGACATCGTCGTGCGCGTGGTTGCCGAAGCCGCCTAATTTTTCGGTAGGTGCCTCCACACAGGAGGCATCGACTTGAAAAGTCGGGACGAAACCGGATCTTTCCGCAGGGAGAGGTTCGGTTTTTTTATGCTCAAAGTCAACGTGTGAGCTTCGTTTTGACGGTGTAACCGCACGTTGCCGACTCTGTTCGCTGGTGCTGTCATCCGTTAAGATAGGGCACTTCACAAAATTGAATATTGTAGGTTTGGTATGGCCGGATTTGATGACGAGATTCCCGCTGGAGCAATGGATGAATTGATCTCCGCAGACACGGAAGATATGTTGCCTGATGTGCCTCTGTCGGCGCAGACACCAGTGATGTCGAATGGTTCCCATGATCCGGAAGTGGCCTCCGTGCGCTTGCCGCCGCAGTCGGTAGAAAGCGAGCAAAGTGTCTTGGGCGGTCTGATGCTTGACAACAACGCGTTCGATCAGGTGGCCGACGTTCTTACGCCTGACGATTTCTATCGTCGCGAACACCGTGTGATCTATGAAAAGATCCAGCAGATGTGTTCCGAAGGGCGCCCCGCGGACATCGTTACGGTCTACGGAGAGCTCGAAGCCGAAGACAAAGCGCGCGAAATCGGCGGGTTGGCTTATCTCAACAGTCTGGTTAACAGTACGCCGGCGGCTGCCAATATTCGTCGCTATGCCGAAATCGTGCGCGACCGCTCGATTCTGCGTCAGCTCATCACCGCAGGCGAAGAGATTGCCACGAGCGCACTTTCACCCGAAGCAGCCGATGTACCCACGCTGTTGGATCAGGCGCAGGCCAAGGTCTTTGCCATTGATGAAAAATCCAATAAGGGCAAGCGTGGTTTTCGAGTGCTTGAGGAACTTGCCGGTGAAGTCACGCAAGAAGTGCAGCAGCTCTATCAGATGCGCAATACCGACGATGTCACGGGATTGCCCACGAGCTTCAAGATTCTCGATCGTATGACATCCGGTCTGCAAAAGGGCGATTTGATCATCGTTGCCGGTCGTCCTTCGATGGGTAAGACCTCGTTTGCCATGAACATTGCCGAATATGCCGGACTGACACTTAAGATGCCGGTTGCTATCTTCTCGATGGAAATGAGTTCGGTGCAGCTCTGCAAGCGTCTGATTAGTTCCGTGGGCAGAATTGACGCGCAGAAAATGCGCCGCGGCCGATTCGATGATGCCGATTGGCAGCGCTACACGGAAACCGTAAGCTTAATGAGCCAGGCGCCGTTTTACATTGACGACACAGGCAACCTTTCGGTCAACGAATTGCGCAGTCGTGCCCGTCGTTTGGCGCGAAAAACGGGTGGTTTGTCTCTTATCGTTGTGGACTATTTGCAGCTGATGCGCGGTTCAAGCAAGAGTTCGATGGAAAACCGCGCTACGGAAATTTCTGAAATTTCCCGTGGTCTCAAAGGTCTGGCGCGTGAAATGGAAGTACCGATTATTGCGCTCTCGCAGTTAAACCGCGGCGTGGATGCACGAGCCGACAAACGTCCGATGATGAGCGACCTGCGCGAATCGGGTGCTATTGAACAGGACGCCGATATCATCATGTTCATTTACCGCGACTGGGTTTACAACAAGGAGTCCGGGGATCCGAATCTGGCTGAAATCATCATCGGCAAGCAACGTAACGGTCCTACCGGCGTGATCAATATGCGTTTTGACGGTCAGTACACACGCTTTGACAACCTGGCCGAAGAGGGCGACGTACCGCCCGAGTACCAGTAACGTTTTTTATGGAGCGGCGAAACCGATCTCGGCTTGATGGTACGCGGATTTCCGTCGGTATCAGCTACAAAAAGTTGAGGCTGCTGGAACCTCGAACCACCTACTTAACAGAATTTAGAAAGGAGGCGGCGCTTCCTCCCCTGCATAAATGCAGGGGTTTCTGCGCCGAATTTCTATGATCGACACATTGCTTTCAGTGGACTGGACCGGAATCGTTTTATGGATCTGCGTGGTGGCGCTGATTCTCTGCGGCGTGGCCGGAACCGTGGTGCCGGCTTTGCCCGGTATTCCTATGATTTTTCTAGGCGCATTGCTGGCTGCCTGGATCGGAGACTTTCAACACATTACCTGGGTGCCGTTGGTGGTGCTCGGAGTACTCACCATCATTGGGCTGGCTGTCGATTGGGTAGCTCAGACCATGGGAGCGCAACGGGCGGGTGCTTCGAAATGGGGCATTATGGGCTCTCTGGTCGGTACCGTCGCCGGGCTTTTCATGGGCATTGTCGGCATTCTTTTTATGCCGCTGGTAGGAGCCTTCATCGGGGAATACATTGCGCAGCGCGATTTACGCGTCGCCGGTAATGTCGGCTGGGCGACCTGGGTCGGTATGATGGTGGGAACCGTCGTCAAGCTCGGTCTGTCTTTTGTCATGATCGGCATCATGTGTTTTGCGCTTTGGTTCTGAGTCGAATCTTAAAATGAAGAAACGGGAGGTCGAACGAGTCGACTTCCCGTTTTTCATGGCGCTGCCGTTTAGAGAACTTCGCTGGCGTAGTCAGCCAAACGGCTACGTTCGCCGCGCTGCAGCGTGATGTGGCCTGCATGGGACCATCCGCGGAACTTCTCAACGACGTAGGTGAGCCCTGAGGAACCCTCGGTTAGGTAGGGCGTATCGATCTGCGCGATATTGCCCATGCAGACGATCTTGGTACCCGGACCCGCGCGTGTGATGAGCGTTTTCATCTGCTTGGGCGAGAGGTTCTGTGCCTCGTCAATAATGACGAATTTGTTTAGGAATGTTCTGCCACGCATAAAACTCATGGACTTGATGCGGATGCGGCTACGGATGATGTCGGCCGCGGCGCTTCGTCCCCAGCTGCCGGCACCGCGGTCAGCCTTGTTGAGCACTTCCAGATTGTCTTCCAGAGCGCCCATCCAGGGGGTCATCTTTTCTTCTTCAGTGCCGGGTAAAAAGCCGATTTCCTCACCGACGCTCACTGTGGCACGGGTAAAGATGATTTCGGAAAAGCGGCGCTCTTCCAGAGTTTGTGCAAGCGCTGCCGCCAATGTAATGAGCGTTTTGCCAGTTCCGGCTTGTCCGAGCAGCGTTACAAAATCAATGTCCGGATTCATAAGAAGATTCAGTGCCAGAGACTGTTCCAAATTGCGGGCGTGCACACCCCAGACGGCGTTGCGCGGCTGCATGAAGTCCTTGATTGTACAAAGCGTGGCGACACCTTCGGCAACGCTTTTGACCTGGCCCACAAAAGAGCCGTCTGTCGCCGCGACGAACTGATTGACTGAAAGACTCATTGCCAGCGGACCTTCGAAGCTGTACCAAACGCAGCCGTCGCTTTGCCAGCTCTTGAGGTTGTGAGTTTGCTTTTCCCAGAAGTCGGGTGCGACCGAAGCGCAGCCGGTGAAGATCAGATCGGCGTCGTCAATGGCCTTGTCGTTGAAGTAGTCCTCGGCCGTGAGCCCCATCGCTGTAGCTTTGATGCGGATGTTGATGTCTTTGCTCACGAGCACCACGCGCTTATTGGGAAAGAGCTCGGGCAGGGCGCGCACGACGGCCAAAATCATATTGTCAGCCTTGTCGTGTGGAAGGCCTGCCGGCAGTTCGCGGGGATTGAATCCGAAGTCCTGAAAATAGAGTTTGCCCCGGGCTTCTTTGTTGCCGAGCGCGGCCAGTTCCACGCCGTCTTGAATGGGTCCCGTGCCTGATTCGATCAAGCGATCAATCGTGCGGCTTACCTGACGCGCATTGCGAGCGATGTCGGTTGTACCGGTTTTGTGGTTGTCAAGCTCTTCGAGCGTGACCATCGGCAGATAGACGTCGTGCTCCTGAAAGCGAAAGAGGCATGTCGGATCGTGCAGCAAAACGTTGGTGTCCAGTACAAAGATGCGCGGCAGTTGGCCAGTGGAACTCGAACGCGGACTGCGAAGACGGGCGACGTTGGTGGCTTTTTCGGGAATAACGGCAGTTGGTTCGGAAGCAGTGGCAGCCAGGGTTGAAGGAGCTTTCTTGACGGTCTTGCTCGATTTCGCTGTCTTTTGGACTGCTGGTTTTGGAGAGGCCTTGTCTGCAACGCGGCGGGTTTCCTTTACAGCTGGCACCTTAATTTGGGATTTGGCAGCAGATTTCCGGGAAACGGGCTTTACTATCGGTTCTGTGCCGGAGACATCTGTTTTCTTGCCGTAGGCACTTGCATCGAGAATTGTGCCGCGTTTGCGGGGAGCTTCGGGTAGAGGCATATCGTATCTTTTGTTTTCAGCTAAAAAAGCAGCCGGATCGAAAGAACCGGCTGCAGGTCTTCTTAAGTTTGCTTGAGAATGGACGGGTCTTTGCGCACGGCGGTTCGAATCCCCGTGAAGATGGCGTTGGCAAGTCTGGCCTGATGTCGGGAATCACGCAGGCGGTTTTCTTCCTTGGGATTACTTAAAAACGCCGTTTCAACGAGAATGGACGGCACGCCCTGAGCTTTCAGAACGGCAAATTCTGCGTATTCGACGGACGACTTGTGCAACGGACCGAGTTTGGCGAGTTCCGAGAGCACTTCGTCGCCCAACTGAATGCCGTAGCGCAATTTTGTTTCAGCGAGCATATCCACAACTGTGCTGCGCGCTTGAGAGGCCACGTCCTTAAAAACTGTGCCGCCGATTTCGTCGGCTCGGTTCTGGGTTTGCGCGAGCCAACGTGCCTGCAGGGAAGAGGCGCCCCCCACGCTTAACGTAAAGACCGAGGAACCGTTGGCTTCGGGCTTGATCCAGGCATCAGCGTGAATGCTCACGAAGATGTGTGCTTTTTGTTTAACGGCTACTGCCGCTCGTTTGTGAAGGGGCAGGAACACATCCTTGGTGCGCGTCATCACGGCACGCATGCCGCGTGTGCGGTTAATCTGTGCCTCAAGCTTCTTGGCGATGGCAAGCACCACCGTTTTCTCATAGGTTTTACGACGCTTGCCGATGGCGCCCGGATCTTCGCCGCCGTGGCCCGCGTCAATGACAACCACAAGCGTTTCGGTTTTGCCGGACTTTTTGGGTGGTTTCTTCTGAGTGACGCGCTGCGTTTCCGAGACGGTGTTGGGTTTGCTTTGTTGGCGCTTGACTTCCTTGACGGGATCGGCATCGGCCCCCGTTCTTGCGATGACCTCGCGCATCGTATCGGCGTTGGTCGCTTCCAGGTCGATGATGATGCGGTGACCGAACTGAGCAATCGGCTTGGAATAGTTTACGTCGGCGCGCACATCGTCTTTCAGGTCAAAGACGATGCGTAATACGCTGGGCTTGAACTGGCCGGGGCGGATGCCCGCAATGAATTTGTCCGAACTGTTGAAGTTTTTGAGCGTCTTTTCGATGTTGGCATTCAGCCTCAAGCCTTCGATATCGAGCACCAGACGATAGGGCTTTTTGTTTCGAAGCACCATATAGCTGTACTTGAGCTTGCGGTCGGACTCAACCGAAATGCGCGTACTTTCATCACCCGGCCAGATACGAACCTGCAGTCGGGGAGCGGCAAGCGCTTGAAGCGGCTGAGCGGCAACGGCGCCGACGGCGCCCAGAATCAGTTCTCGACGGGTGGTGCTCATGCGCAAACCTCCATCAGGACCACGCGTCCAAGAGGCGTATATGCTTTAAGGGAGGCGTCTCGCGAGAGATCCTTCACGCTCAACGAGATCTCTAGATCGGCATCAGGCAAATAGGGCGCAGCTTTTTCACTCCACTCGCAGGCCGTAACCATGCCCTGTCCAAAGAGCTCGCGAAAACCTGCTTCATCGAACTCCTCAGCTGACTCGAAGCGGTAAAAGTCAAAGTGATGAAATGCGAGCGTTTTGCCGATCTCGTAGTCTTCCACGAGCTCAAATGTGGGACTGCGCACACGGCCGGTGACACCGCAGGCACGCAAAAGAGCGCGGGTAAAAGTTGTTTTACCAGCGCCGAGCCCGCCGTTTAAGCGAAGGTTGAATCCGTGTTGAGCAATGTCGGATTCATGCGCCAAAAGTGCTTGGGCAACACGTCGGGCAAAAGCTTCCGTGTCTGCCTGTGTCTCGAAAAAAACTGTGATGATGTCGGCCGTTTTCTGCATGAGTGCAAGTGTAGTGCATACGCAAGGCAAACGGCTCGAAAACACAGGTAAAAAGGCGCAAATTCAGGTAACTTACTGCATGGTTTCCACTGCGCCCGCTTGTTTGAGTGCTTCTGGGCGCAATCGCATGGACATAAGCCATAGCAACAGAACCAGCAGGGCGCAGAAGGCGGATGCAAGTGCATATTTCCAAGCCGATCCCATCACGATCGGCACCCAGACGGCAGCAGAAAAACAAAATGACGCGGTGATGAAAAACTGTTGAATGGCGGCGGCCATGCCGCGGTTCTTCGGAAAGTAGTCAAGATTCATCGCCATCATGACCGGACGCAGAAGCGCCATGCCCAGCGAATAGAGAACCGGAGCGATCAGAAGAAGTAAAAAACCTGGCTGTGTGAGGTAGTCGAAGACAGCTGCCAGTACGGAGCCCGCGAGAGTCAATAGGGAAACGATGACGATCATGCGTTTGGGGCGCAAACGTTTGGCCAGACGAATGGAGCCCCAGGCACCGGCAAAGGACGCGAAAATGAGCGGAATAGAGAGCCAACCGAATTCGTCGACGTCAAGTCCCATGACTTTGATGACGAAGTCGGCCGAACCTGCGGAATAGAGGATGCCGCCCATGAAAAGAATGCCGTGGGCGACAACGCCCGTTATAAAGGCGCCGTGAGTGAGTCCCTTGGCGTAGTTGCTGCAGATGACCGAGAGATTAAAGGCAGAGCGGTCGGCGGCGTTGAGCGTCTCCGGAATGCGGAAGTAAATGAAGAACGCAATCGACAGCGAATAAACCATCAGGAAAAGAAACACGGCGTGCCAGCCGAAGTGCATGACGATTTGGCCGCCGACGACGGGGGCGAGTGCAGGCCCCGCAGCAAAGAAAAAAGCGATCATTCCGTTGACGTTGGCCGCTTCCGGTCCGCTCCAGTTGTCGCGTACGATCGCTTGCGTGACGACTTGACCGACAGCCGCACCGATGCCTTGCAAAAGCCTCCAGCCGTATAGTGCCCATAGTGACTGACTGAAGGCGGCGCCGACGCTGGCTGCGGCAAACAACAGCATGCCGCCGATAAAAGTTGGACGACGCCCGTAGCTGTCGGAGAAACTTCCTGCCACCAGGCTGAAAAAAGCGTAGGTAAAAAGGTAGATCGTGAGCGACTGCTGAACGGCCACGAAACTTACGCCGTAGTCCTCGGCCATCGCGTGAAAGCCAGGCATGATGCCGTTGGCCGCAAAAGGCCCCAAGCTCGAGGTGAACCCGAGCGCTGCGGCATCGCGAACACGCGGATGGCTGGGGAAAGACTGACGAGGAGGCATCACGACAGGAAAAACAAAAAAGACGACTGTCTGAAGAATACACCTCAAGGTCGTCCGACAATTGCGTCAAACCGAGCTATTGAGCGAATTTTCCCGAGAAAGAGACGAGTAGAATCGGAAACGTTCCGAAACATATTTGTCGATCAACTTATGTCGGCGCACCGGTGATGTGACGACCGATAACAGCGATGCAGCGAGTAACGATTTCGATTGATGATGAGATAGCTCAAGCTTTTGACGCACTGATTGCCAAACGAGGCTACAAAAACAGGTCCGAAGCATTTCGCGATCTGTTGCGTCGCGAACTGGCGCAGGAACAACTTCAAGACTCAAGCCAGACCGAATGTATGGCGGTGGTGAGTTTTGGGTTTGATCATCACGCCAGAAGCTTGCCGGCTCGCATGACAGAACAGCAGCACGAGCACCACGAATCCATCATTGCGAGCATGCATGTGCACGCCTCTCACGATCGCTGCGTTGAGGTGGTAGTGATGCGCGGCAACTACAAAAACATTTCGACGATTGCTCAGGAAATGATCGCGGAGACGGGTATTGAGGACGGCGCCGTGCATTACGTGGCGTTGCCTTCCGGAGGTCACGATCATCAGCACAGTCACGAGTTCTCGCAGACGCATCAGCACGGACACGAAACGGCAAAGGACTAGAAATGAGTGAAAGCCTTCCAAAGATTGCGGCCTTTATCTTCTTCATCTGGCTCGGGTGGTTCCTGCGCCGCAGAGGAATTTTGAAGGAAAGCGCTTTTCATGCCGTCAGTGGCCTTGTTCTTTACGTTACCATCCCCTGCATCATCATTACGAATCTCAATGGCATCAAGATCGAAGGGATCATGCTGTTGATCGTTTTTCTCGGTTTTCTTTCGAACGTGGCTATGCTCGGCTATGCCTGGTTTCTGACACGTAAGGAGACTGACGAGAAAAAGCGCGACTTTTGGCGCATCAATATGTGCGGATACTCAATCGGCCCGTTGGCCGTGCCGTACATTCAGGCCTTTTATCCTACCACCGGTCTAATGACGGCCTTTATGTTCGACGTGGGTAACGTCATCATGAGCGGCGGTGGAACCTTTGCGATCTTGGCCGGTTCACACGAAAAACAACGCTCGCTGCTGAACGTTCTCAAAGTGATCGGAGGCAAGATGGTGCGCTCCGGACCTCTGATGACCTTTGCTCTGGTTGTCGGCATGAGCGCCCTTGGATTGCGTTTCCCCGATGAAGTGACCACGATTACGAAAGTAGGCGCTCAGGCCAACACGATGCTTGCCATGATCATGATCGGCGAGACAATCGAACTTTCAATGAACCGACAAAAATTGGCAACGATTGTCAAGATTCTGGCCAACCGTTGGCTGCTGTGCATTCTCTTTGCGCTTGCCTGTGCTTATCTGATGCCATTTGAAGGTGAGGTGAGAACCGCCATGGTGCTGATTTGCCTTTCGCCGGTTCCTGCGATGAGTCTGATCTATACGGCGCAACTCGGGTGTGACGTCGGCATGGGCGCCAACCTGAATTCACTTTCCGTTGTGATTTCGATTGCCGTGATGTCAACGGTGCTTCTGATTATGCAATCGGCCGGATTCTGATCTTTGCAGTGTCCGGCCGACGAAGGAAGCGTTCAGCAGCGTATATCAGGCTTTGTTGGCTTCGGCGTAATCGCTTTCGGATACGGCTTCGAGCCAAATCGCCTTATTGTTGGGAACGTTGGTTTCCACCGAGATGTGCGTCATGGGGTGCTTGTTACAGGCACCGTGCCAGTGTTCGACGTCAGGAGCGATTTGCACTACATCGCCCTTTTTGATGCGACGCGCCGGTTTGCCTCGTTCCTGATAAAGGCCTTCTCCGGCCAGAACCAAAAGGATTTGACCTCCCGTGTGTTTGTGCCAGAAGGTTCGGCAGCTAGGCTCAAACGTCACGTTGCCGATCGGGCAATTGAATACAGGCTCGGTGTTGAGCATCGTGAGGTAGGACGTGCCCGTGAAGAATTTGCCGTAGGGATTGACCGGACCCTGCGGGAACACCGTGTCGAAATCTTTTGGAATTGGAGCGGCCGAAAGAGATCCGGCGGCACCGCTTGCAAGAGCGGCAGCCGAAGCCAATGCAAAATGTCTGCGAGTCATCATCTGTGTACTCCTTGAAAAGGAAGTGTTTCATTGATACGTATCATCGGTCCAACGTGTTGGCGTTGCGGCTTGTCTTTGCCGAAATGAGAAAAACAGACAGTGTTTTGCTATTTCTAGGAAAACGGATGAATTGACAAACGGACTCGATACTTTTTGATGTTCGAAAAAGGACGGTGGTTCGCGTTGGCTTGGTAGAATTGCGCCGCATCCAAAAAGGAAAGAGAAAACAAAGACGAAATGGCAAAAAATAAAAACAATGCAACGCCGCTCATTCGCAACAAACGCGCGACTTTCGACTACACGATCGAGGAGCGTTTCGAGGCAGGGTTGCAGTTGCGTGGCTGGGAAGTCAAGAGTGTCCGAGCTGGTCGCGCCACGATCAATCTGTCGCATGTGTATGTGCGCGACGGGGAGTTGTTTCTCTGCAATGCGAGCTTTACGCCTGCTGATCAAGTGTGTACGCATGAAAAAACGGAAATCACCCGTACGCGTAAGCTTCTGATGCACCGCCGCGAGATTGATCGTTTGGTCGGTAAAGTTGATCGTTCGGGCTACGCGTTGGTACCGCTTGACCTGCATTTTTCCAAGGGACGCGTCAAACTGGCGCTGGCGCTTGGTCGAGGCAAGCGAGAATTTGAAAAACGCGACGATGAAAGCAAGCGTGAATGGAAGCGCGATCAGTCTCGTCTCATGAAAAACGACATGCGAAGCGGCAAACCCCGACAGAACTACAACGATTAGAGAAGACTATGACAACGGAACTTGCGACGATCGACAAGAGCCTCGAAGAAAAGGTTGTTTCCGAAGAGGAAGTCTATTCGGGCAGACTGCTGCATGTGGTTCGTCGAGCCGTGCACTTACCCGATGGAAGAACCTCGGGACGCGAAATGATCTTGCATCCGGGAGCTTCAGCGATCGTTGTGCTCGATGACGACAACTGCACGGTGCTTGAGCGCCAATGGCGCTGTCCCCTGGATCGGGCGTTCTGGGAAATCCCGGCAGGCAAAATAGACAAGGGTGAGGATCCGTTTGAAACGGCTCGCCGAGAACTCGAGGAAGAAACCGGTCTTGCGGCTGAGAAGTGGGTTGAGCTCGGCACGATCCACAATGCCATCGGTTACAGCAACGAGCGCATCGTCATTTATCTCGCGCAGGGCATTCGCACTGCAGAAAACGGCCAAAAGCTTGATGCGGGCGAGTTCCTCACGTTGCATCGCCTGTCGTTTGAAGAGGCCATTGCCAAGACACGCAACGGCGAAATTACGGACGTAAAGACGTTGGTGGGCCTTACCTGGGCCAAGGACTATCTGCAGGGTAATTTGCCGCAGGCTATCGTCAAGCGGGCATAACAAAACGCCTCGCAAAAGCGAGGCGTTTTGAAGCGAAGAAAAAGCCGATTTACCACAAGCTCGGCAGCCAGGAATCGTCTTCTTCAGCCTTGGGTTTGACCTTGTTGAGTTCGATGACGCGGCGCGTATCCTTCTCAAGATCGTACATGCCCAGTTCGTGATAGCAATCGGCAATCAACAATAACGCATCGTCGCGAGCGGCCGTGGTCTGGAAGTCGGAAATCACGACTTTGGCGCGGTTGATGGCGGCGATGTAGGCTTTACGGTCGTAATAAAAGCGGGCCGTGGCAAGCTGATGGTTGGCCTGAGCATTGACCAGTTCGTGCATACGGCGACGAGCTTCGGGCGCGTAGCGGGAGTCCGGGAAGCGGGCGACGAGTTCTTTGAAAATGTCAAAGGCATCGCGGGCGGCCTGAGCATCGCGGTCGGCGAGGTCCTGTGTGGTGAGTTCGGCAAGCCAGCCGTCGCGCTCGTTGAGTGTGGCAAGCGCTTTCAAGTAAAGTGCGTAGTCGCTGTTGGGATGATTGGGATAGGCGCGAAGGAAGCGATCAAGCTGCAAAACGGCGCCGGCAGCGTCGTCGTCCTTATAGTTGACGTACGCCAGATCAATCTGAGCTTGCTGAGCGTAAGAGCCGAAAGGATAGCGAGCTTCGAGCTTGGTATAGTAGTCGCGCGCCACTTCCCAGGTGCCTTCGCTGACGGCCGCACGGGCTTCGGTGTAAAGCTGATTGGCGGTCCAATCGCGGGTAGGATCGATTTCAATGGACTGCAGCCAGGAGCAGCCGCTCAAGGCGACTGCCGTGCAGAGCAGGGAAATTTTTGTAAGACGCACTAAGTTACTGGAATTCATGACCACGAAAAAGCAACCTGAAAATCAATTGGGCGATTATATCTGCGAAGAGCCCGTCCAAGTGCTTGAACCTGAAGATGATGTGGATAATACCGCAGAGCCAGACGTCTATGAAATTGAAGGTTTTCCTGTAGGGGAGCGACTCGATAAGGTTCTGGCCACATTGATTCCGTCGGTGAGTCGAGCTCGCCTTCAGAAATGGATTGAAGCCGGGGCAGTGCTCGTCAACGGAGAAACTGCTTTGGGCGTTCGCATGAAAGTGGCAGACGGCGACGAATTGATCGTCACGCCGCAGCCTGCTCCCGAAGACACGGCATATGTGGCCGAAGACGGTATCGCGTTTGAAGTGCTCTACGAAGACGATGACATCATCGTTGTCAATAAGCCAGCGGGACTTGTGGTACATCCCGCTGCTGGACACTGGAACGGCACGCTTTTAAACGGACTTCTTTTCCGCTATCCCGAATTGGCGCGCGTGAGCCGTGCGGGCATTGTGCACCGTTTGGATAAGGAAACGTCGGGATTGATGGTGGTTGCGCGCAATGAGGCGGCGCGTACTGATCTGGTTCGCCAACTTCAGGCACGCACCGTCGGCCGCGAATATTGGGCCATTGTGCTGGGACTTGCGCCAGAAGCCGGGTACGTTGATCGTTCCATTGGTCGCGATCCGCGCTCGCCCATTAAGTTTTGCTGTCGCGGTGGTCAGGGCAGTCGTCCGGCCAAAACACGCGTGCGGCTTGTGGATTCGACCCGTGTGGCCGGTCGCATGGTGAGTTGGGTGGCCTGTCGTCTGGAAACAGGTCGCACGCATCAGATCCGTGTGCATTTGACAAGCGTGGGCCTGCCGCTGTTGGGCGATCCGCTTTATCGAACCAATGCTTCGGTGTTGCCGGATGAAGCCGGAGTCGCAGCGGCTTTCAACCGTCAGGCGCTGCATGCGAGTCGCTTGATTCTGAAGCATCCTGGCACGGGTGAAACCTGCGAGTGGTTTGCGCCGCCGCCGGAGGATATGTGCGAGCTGATGGAGGCTTTGGATTTCGGGCCGATTGATGCGCCGGTGACGGTCTTTGAAGAAAACGCCGCACCCCAAATGCCCGACTTCGGGCCGATTGTCTACGAAGGCGAAGCCGACGATTGACGAAAGAATGGTAGGCGGTCCGAATCAAACGAACAGACCGCAATGGAGAAAAACAAATGATCAACTGGAAGAATGAACTCGGCGTGATTCGTCCCGAATTCGGTGCCGGCGTCAAGGCTTTTTTCACCGAGCGTCTGGGTGGCGTTTCCTCTGGGCCGTGGGGTGGCGTTGATGGCATCATGGGGCTGAACGTCGGCAGCCGAGTGGGCGACAACAGCAGTTGCGTGCGCATGAATCGCTCGATTGTGGCCGATTTGTGCCCGGCGGAACCCCGTTGGATGACGCAGGTCCATGGTATTGCGGTGGTAAACGCAGAAGATGTGACAGACGAATCTGTACAGGCCGACGCTCAAATCACGACGCAACCGGAAACGGTTTGCGTGGTGCAGGTGGCCGACTGCCTGCCGGTGCTGTTGGCCGACCGGCAGGGACGAGTTGTTGGCGCTGTTCACGCCGGTTGGAAGAGTCTGGTTGCCGGCGTGATCGAAGCCTCTGTCGCAGCGATGCGTGCCAAGGTTCCCGACTGCAAGCTCAAGGCTTGGCTCGGACCGCGCATCGGTTTTGATGACTTTGAAGTCGGGACTGAAGTGGCCGATGTGTTCCGTACCAACTATCCTGAAGTTGCCGACGGCATCAGGCCTAAGGACGAAAAATTCTGTGTGGATTTGGCAGCCTATGCCAAGGCGGCCTTGAACAAAGTCGGCGTCGAAGATATTGAGGATTGTGCTCTTTCAACCGTCGCCGATGCACAGCGCTTCTTCAGCTATCGCCGCGACGGCGAACAGACCGGGCGGCACGCGGCTGTCATTTGGATCGAAAAGTAAGGAATAACAATGGCAGGAATGCAAAAAGGACGAATCGGTCGCGTTGGCTTTGTGAGCTTGGGCTGCCCCAAGGCTTTGGTGGACACCGAGCGCATCGTGACGGAACTGCGTGCCGAAGGCTACATTATTGCCGCCGACTACAAGGAAGCCGATCTGGTGATCGTCAATACTTGTGCATTCATTGACGCGGCGGTGGCCGAAAGTCTGGAGGCCATCACGGAGGCCTTGCGTGAAAACGGTCGTGTGATTGTTACTGGATGCTTGGGCGGCAAGAAAAACGCCAACGGCGAAAGCTGGCTGATGGATCGCGTTCCGAGGGTACTTGGTATCACAGGGCCGGACAGTCTGGAGGAGACGCTCGCGCTGGTGCACGCGCATTTGCCGCGTCCGCACGAGCCTTTTGACGATTTGGTACCGGCGGCAGGGTTGAAGCTCACGCCGGCGCACTACGCCTATCTAAAGATTAGCGAAGGCTGTTCGCATCACTGCACGTTTTGCATCATTCCGGACTTGCGCGGCGATTTGGTGAGTCGTCCGATTGGCGAGGTGCTTCGCGAAGCAGAAAACCTTGTCAAGGGCGGTGTCAAAGAGCTTTTGGTGATCAGCCAGGATACGGCAGCCTATGGTTTGGACGTGAAGTATCGAACGGGGTTTGCGGGAGGCCGTCCGGTTAAGACTCGATTGCTTGAATTGGCTCGGGAACTTGGCAAGCTAGACGCCTGGGTACGCCTGCATTATGTATACCCGTATCCGTCGACGGACGCGGTGGTTGAGCTGATGGCTGAGGGACTGATCTTGCCGTACCTGGATGTGCCGTTTCAGCATGCGCATCCCCGTGTGCTAAAGGCCATGAAGCGTCCTGCAAGTGCCGAAAAGAATCTCGAGCGCATCGCGGCTTGGCGTGCGGTGTGTCCCGATATCACGATCCGTTCGACTTTTATCACCGGTTTTCCCGGAGAAACGGAAGAAGAGTTTGAGTACCTGTTGGACTTTCTGAGAGAAGCGCGTCTGGATCGCGTCGGCTGCTTTGCCTACAGTCCCGTGGAAGGCGCTCAGGCCAATGCTTTGCCCGGACAACTTCCTGACGAAGTGAGAGAAGATCGCCGTCGTCGCTTTATGGAAGTTCAAGCTGAGATTTCGTCTGAGATTCTTAGGCAGAAAGTGGGCTCCGTCAGGCGTGTCATCGTTGACGAACCCGAGGACGAAGACGGCGTTGCCGTTGGCCGCACAACGGCTGACGCACCGGACATTGACGGCGTGGTGTATGTGACGACAGACAAGCATCTCAATCCTGGAGATTTCGTGGACGTGCGCATCACAGATAGTCGTGAACACGATTTGATCGGACGTCACGTTGTTTCTGAGTGAGTGCCAGAGTAGGTCAAAGCTGGTTTGAGAGGTTCAAAATTGGCCTGATTGCCTTCGGATGACGAATTTGGAGCTAGTGATTACCCTAGCATGGAAAGCCGCAGCGGACGGAAAGTCTCCTGCGGTTTTTTATGTTAATTCTGTCTTAAGGCCTGTTTCATGCGGGTTTTAAGACAGATATAAGAATCGGAAGTGAAAAACTGACTGAAACGGTAAGCTAATTTGGGAAGAAAGATGCTGAATTGACAGTATTTTTTTCTGTGAGAAAATCCGTCAAGCGACTTTTACACGCGGAAGCGACCCCAAGCGCATTCCGATTCCAAACCAAGCATGAGAAGTCGCGATAAGGAGAGACGAGATGACAAAACACAATTTCGTTCAGGCCTGCGTAGCACTTGCAGTGGCGGTGGCGTTTGCTCCCGCCGTTAACGCGGCTCCTGAAAAAGTTGACACGAAGACTTGCGTGGCCTGCCACAGCAACATCGGCGGCTTCCACAAGTCCGGTGCTCACAAGAAAGTTTCTTGCACGAGCTGCCACTCCGGCCTCACCAAGCATGTGAGTGCACCGAGCAAGGATACGCGTCCGGTAACGAGCATGGATCCCAAGACTTGCGGTTCCTGCCATCCGGCTCAATTCAAGTCGATGTACACGATCAATGAAGAACGCACGCCGCGTTTCTCCAAGAAGAACAGCGCCAGCGTTGCGCCCAATCCGTTCTTCGACCGTGCTTTGGGGGCGCATGGTTTTACGAAAGAACACGATTTGCCGCGTAGCCACGCGTTTGCCGCACTTGACCAGTATCTGTGCGATCGCGCCTTCGGCGGTCGCTTTGTGCCGAAGGACGGCTGGATGTATCTCGGTCAGGGAGACGGGGCTTTCCGTGTTTGGGATGTTATAAACGACAAGTATCCTGAAGATAACGCCCAAAAGCCTCGTCGTCCGGGAACGGCCGCTGCGGGTAACCCGGTTTGCTGGACTTGCAAGTCGACCGACCTGATGCTTGACTGGGCATACCTCGGCGAAAAACATCCCGAAGCCAAGTTCTCACGTCAATCCAATGTTGTCGACGTGATGCGCAACATCAATCATGCCGTGAATTGCAACTTCTGCCACGATCCTCACAGCGCCAAGCCGCGTATTGTTCGTGACGGTCTGATCCAGGCTCTGACCCGTACGGATATTCCGAGCCTCTACAGCGAAGATCCGAAGGCCACCAAGATCAACGTGATTGACATGGGCGTCCGCGGCTTTACCCGCAAGATCGCCACGATGGAAAAGGCCGACAGCAAGCTGATGTGCGCTCAGTGCCATGTCGAATACAACTGCAACCCGGGCTTTGATCCGAAGACCGGCAAGGCGATCGGCATGAGCGATGTCCGCACGAACCTCTTCCCGTTCGTTGACGTCACGAAGATTGATGACTTCTATGCCAAGGTTGGCTTCAAGGACTTCAAGCACAATGTGACCGGTGCCGCTCTCACGAAGATGCAACATCCGGACGTTGAAACGTACTGGAACTCCACGCACGACAAGGCTGGCGTCGGTTGTGCAGACTGCCACATGCCCAAGATGAAGGACAAGAAGACCGGCAAGGTTTACACGAGCCACTGGTCGACGACTCCGCGTCACTATATGAAGCAGACCTGCTTGCAGTGCCACAAGGACAAGACCGAGAAGCAGCTTAACCGCGTGATCGACGGTATGAAGGGCTACTACGACGGTAAACTGCGCGAGGCCGAAAGCCGCATGACCGACATGTTCAACGCCTTTGATCTCGCTTTGGCGATGGGCGTTAGCGACGAAGTCCTCAATCAGGCTCGTGAACTTCACTCCGTCGCCCACACCAATTGGGAATGGTGGACGGCTGTGAACGGTGCATGGTTCCACAATCCTGAAGCAGCTCAGCTCTCGCTTGCCAAGTGCGCTGACGCCGCTCAGAAGGCTACGAAGATCCTGCGCGACGCCATGGTCGCCAAGAATAAGAAGTAATCCGCTTCCGTAGTCAAAACGAAAAAGGGGTGCCCCGGTTTTTCGAGGCGCCCTTTTTTTCAACGTAAAATCGGACACATGACTTTTGAAACGACTTTTTGGTTTGTTGCTGCGCTTTTGAGCGCTGTGGCGGTGTTTTCCGTTCTATGGGCGCTGATGCGCAAAGCGCCGGACGAAGACGGCAGTCTTACGCAGGAGCTTTCTCGTGAAGCGCTTGCTGAGCAGTTGCGTGTGCTCGATGAGGAACGCGCGGCAGGACTTGTCACCGATACGATTTATGAGTCGAGTGTTACTGACGTTCAGCGTCGGGCGCTTGAAGAACTTGCGATCGATGAAAAACGCGAGAAACGTGCTGCGCCGCTTGGCAAAGCCTTTGCTGTCGGTTTGGCTGTTGTGGTGGCCGGAAGCGCGTTTGCTCTCTACAAAGGCCTGGGTTCGCCTTCGCTGATCAATTTTGTTTCTGACTCTCCCAAACAGGGCATCATGCAGGCCGATGGAACACTCGGCAGTACCGAAGGCCTCTATGATGAAGAGTCGCTTGGCGCCTACCTCGAGGACAATGGCAAAGACGAACGAGCATGGGTTCTTTTCGCACGTCTTAAGGTGCATAAACAGGCATGGAAGGAAGCAGCCGACGCGTATAAAAAAGCCGTTGATCTCGGCGGATTCGTTGCCAAGGACGCCAACGTTTTGGTGGAATACGCCGCAGCCTTGATCAGCCAGGAAACCAGGGATACGTACATCCAAAGTTTGGCGGTGCTTGATCAGGCGCTTGCGATTGACAACAAGCTTTTGTCCGCTCGAGAGCTCTATGCCATCAGTTCTTTAGAGCTCGGACATTGGAAAGAGGCTCGAGAAAGCATTGAATACCTGCTTTCTCAGATGTCGATGGATAACCCAGTCTATGAGCGATTGGCTCAGACGGGGGCATATGCGGCTGAGCAGGAGCGAAAAGAAGCGCAGACTGAGAAATCCTCGCAACAGTGAAAAAATTCACGCCCGATGTCAGACGTGTGTGTCTCTCTTATTTGGCGGCGGGATGGCGCTGTCGTTTGGTGATGACGCTTGCTGTGCAACCGGCGGCCAAAATCAAAAGCATTCCGACCAAAGCCACAGGCGGAAGCGCTTCTTTGAAAAAGACCACACTGATGATTTCCGCAAAAGGAATGACGGCAAACTGAAAGCACGCCGTCAGCATCATATTGCCGTAGGCGAAGGCGCGCGTCATGGCCACCTGTGCGAGCACTGCCGTGATGCCAACGCCAAGCAGTCCGATCCAGACATCCATGTCGTGCATTTTGAGGCCGCCCTCCAGAACGTAGCAACCGGCCAATCCCCAGATTGTTCCGACAAGCGAGAAATAGAACACGATGCGAAGCGATGGCTCACGCAAGCGACCGAGTTGGGCGATTTGAAAGAAGATGAAGGGACCCAGAGCGCCTGCAAAAAGGCCCAATAACGCGTAAGGAAGCTCGTCAGACGCAATCGAAGGCTGCAGGATCAGACACACGCCGATAAAACCCACACAAATGGCTGCAGCAAGTGACCATGGCGCCTTTTGGTGATGCATGAGAGCCGTGACTACAAAGGTGGCGGCAATAAAAAGCGGCGCCGTGTAGTTGAGAGTTACGGCTGTTCCCAGGGGAAGGTACCCCATTGTGAAAAACCAAATGGTGAAAGCCAGAGTCCCCAGGACAGAACGCTTAATATGCCCGAAGAGATACTTGGTGTGCGGCGTCTGACCTTGAATGAACATTGCGATTGCGATAAAGACCAAACCAATGAGTGAGCGGTAAAAAACAATCTCAAACGTGCCGGCTTCCCCAGCGGACATTTTTACAAGTGAACTCATGGTCGCAAAAAGCATTGCGGCTACAAGCATCCAGCACGATTGAAGCATGATCTCGAAAGGTGGTAATGGATGATCGAAGAGAAATTTCTTCTACAAGGTCTCCGTCCGATTATATGCCCGAGTCAAGGGTGAAATTTGGGAAAAAGCCAGATGCGAAAAACCCGTTCCAACCAAAGTCGAAACGGGTTCGGAACTAATCCGTAAATCTCAAGAAGAGATCAGATTAGAAGCGGTGACGCAGACCGACGTAGAAGGAATAGGCAGAGGGATCTCGTTCGAACATACCGAATTTCGTGCCTGTGTCCGTCTGATCTTGCATGTACGAAGCCACGCCGTATACGTCCGTACGTTTGCTAAACGGATAGGAATAACCAGCACTCACGACATAGCGTTTGATGTCTATGCTGGTGACGGTAAATATGTTGTCGCTCAGAACTCTGTCCATGCTGTCAGCGGCTTCAGCATCTACATAACCAAGACCGAACATCACTCTGCCGCCGGCCAGTGGCGCGTCGCCCGACAGACTAATGCCGTAGCCTTTGATCTTGACAGCATCATTGACTTTCATGCCGAGCAGATTGTCAAGGATTGAGTTTGCTCTGCCGATTACACCGCCCAGCGAAGACAAACGGACTTCATCAAAGTACTGAGCGCCAAGGTAAATCTTGACGACGTCGAAATCGTAGCTACCGCCCAAAGTAACCGTCAGACTGTCATCAATGTCGTCTCCGTTGTTCGGCCATTCTCCTTGGTTGAATTTAGCTGTTTTATAGTTGATTGAATCGACTGCAAAGTAGCCGGCAAATGGACCGTTGTTGTAGGTGACGCCGAGCGAATAGAAGCGGTTGCTCGAGGACTCGTTTTCATTGTCGTTCGAACCCATGTCGTATTGGGCGAACAACTTGAAACCGGCAAAATCCGGGGTCTCGTAGGCAATCATGTTGTCCCATTGGCCCGCGAGCGAGAAAACGTTCGAAGCCTGGGCGGTAAATTCACCGTACGAAGTTCCAAAGGCGTTGATCATGCCGACTTTGGACCAGGAGGATTGGCCGCTGTTGAGGGCCCCCATTCGGCCAAAAGCGAGTTTGCCGAAACTACCTTCCAAGAACAGGCTTGATTCACGGTTAAACATGACACCGGTGGAGTCTTCGGAACCGTCGTCGGAATCAAAGCCGTTTTCGAGAATGAAGCCCACGGTCAGACCGTTTCCGAGGTCTTCCGTGCCTTTCAGTCCCCAACGGGAACCGGAGCCGACGCCGGACTTCATTTCAAACGAGTCAACATCATCGACACCGGAAGTGTCCATATCGATGTGGCTGTAGCCAACCCCCGTATCCAGGATGCCGTAGAGCTGAACGTCCGCGGCAAGAGCGGAACCGGCAAAGGCACCGAGAACAGACACGGCAACTAAAGTTTTTTTCATGAAAAATCTCCCTGTTATCGAGCCCGCTTTTTTATGGCATTTACTCAGTCGCTCAACGAAGGCGACATGGCATATGCTCTGCGCCGATGGCATCGGCCCAGAAAATGGCTGTCGTCGAAGCTCAATGATTGCAGTCTGAATGGACTTGAACAAGAAAATGGCGTAATACGTCCAAAGAATCGGGTTTACCCTAGTTAGGATTGCAACAGGCGGGTACGAGCTCGCATTGTCCAGCAATTGCGCGGATCAAGTGTTGCGGAATCAGAAGCTGAAGTGATTGGCTCTGAAAGAATGTGTTTGACTTTGCTAGGCCAAAGCGAGGTGAAGATGACGGACACCGAACAAAACAAGGAAACCTTAAGGCAGGCAAGATAAATTCTCGTACGACGTTAAAATTGTTTGATCATTCAAACTTTGAGAAAGAAATTCATTTATGCAGGGTTCTCAACCGCAAGAAAATTCGCGTTTACAAAGGATTAAATTCGGTCCCTTGAAGCGCGAAGCCGATACAGTGCTTGCTATGGTTCGCATCTATTGTCATGCCCATCACAGCACCAAGGGCGACAATTTGTGTTCTGAGTGTCAAGAACTTGCGGACTATGCCTTCAAGCGACTTTCCTGCTGTCCCTTCAAAGAAGACAAGCCCGTGTGCGCCAAGTGCAAGGTTCACTGCTACAAGCCTGCTTACCGAGAAAAGATTTCCGAAGTGATGCGCTTTGCCGGTCCTCGGGTCATGTTCAAGCACCCGATTCTTTCTCTGGAGCATCTTTGGAAGTCGCTCACGGTGACGCCGCCTGAAAAGCCGCGCGGAAAACCGAAAAAAGTCACTCCGATTCGAGAGGTTCCTACTGTCGACAATGCTGCAACAAAAGGAGATCGGCCGTGATTCGTTTGGCTCTGATTTTCCCGGTGCTGTGTTTTGTTCTCTTCGGCGCGCATCTGCTTTTCCATGGGTGGGGGTTGGAAATTGCGCTTCTGCCTTTGATTCCGGTCGTACTTTTGTTCGTCCGTCACCGCTATTGCGCAGTCATTTGCGGCATGTTGCTCGTTTGTGCGGGCTTTGAGTGGCTCTACACGGCAATTGATCTGGCCTTGACGAGGCAGACCTACGGGATGCCCTGGGTGCGTGCAACGGTCATCATCGGCACGTGTGCCGCCGTGACTTGGCTTGCGGGAGCCATGCTCTTTTGGCGTAAATTTGACAATTTCTACAACCGAGTGCGTTGAACTAGAAAAAGAGAGGTGGCAGAAACAAGAAACGGCGTCTCGGAATAATTTCCTTGACGCCGTTGCCTTAAAGTCGGTCAGATGGTCTTACTTTCTGGAGCCGTCGGTTGCAAAGACATTGTTAAGTGCCTCAAGCACAATGCCGGCCAAAGCATTTTTACTCTTTTCCACTAAGCTGAACTTGCCGTCCTTGTAGACAAGGTTCGAGAGCGAGATGTCCGAAGAGGCGATTTCCGCCGCCTTCTGAGCGCGCTCGGCCGTGTTTTCATGTCCGGTCAAAGCTGCGATGGCACCGATCAGACCCGCGGCCTTGCTGACGTTCTTGGTAACCTGCTTGGCCGGTTCCTTGACAGTAAGGTTTTTTACGGCGATGTTGACGGGGGCAAGGCTTTGCAGATCCACGCCGGTGGCCTTGGCCTGTGTCCAGGTCATCAGCGTCTTGCCTGCGGCATTCTTGGCTTCCAGATTCGAGACGGCCAGGTCGCCGTTCCACTTGAGCGCCAGTTTCTTGTCGGACTTCAGATCAACCTTGCCGTTGACGTCGGCTGTGCCCTTGGTGAGCTGAGCGCCCGCAAGAGCCTTGATCCACGGATTGAAGGTGGCAAAGTGCAGATTCTTCACGTCGGTGGTGGCGTTGACAGCCAACGGCAGAATCGAAAGTTTGCCTGAAGAGGAGAGCTTACCTTGTGCAACGTTTGCGCTGGCTGAATATGTACCGGTCTTTCCCTTGTCCGACGAGAATCCCTTGGCATCCAGATTGATGGCTGACACCGACAATGTGGCTGCGGGTTTCAGACTCGTGTCGGTGACCTGTACCGAGCCGTTGCTGATCTGAGCAGAGCCGACAGACCACTTCCAAGCAGCGCTGGGAGAGGCTTCAGACGTTGATGCCGCAGAACCGGATGTCTTTGCAGCCGAAGCATTTGTCTGCGAAGCAATCGAGAGTTTGATTGAAGGCTGAACGATTTTGACGCTGTTGACGTCAGCTTTTTGCGCGGAGACATCAACGCTCTTGAGATCAATAGATGCGGACTTGACGCTGACAAACGGTTTGTTTTTGGCGTCGCGCACATCAAGGTTGTTTGCCGAGGCCGTGCCGCTAACTTTGATGCCGGAGACACCTGACTTAGGCATGTCGAAGGACACCTGCAGGTTGCACGAAGCGGAAGCTTTTTCAATCGCGACGGGTAACGTCACTGGCGCAGCCTTAAGAAGTTTGGCGACGTTGAGGTTGTCGATTTTCACGGCCATCGTGGCTGTGTCTCCCTTGAGCGCACCTTCTGCCTTGATCGGCGTGCCGTCAATTTTCAGGGAGAGCTTGGGATTGACGGACGCACTGGCCGAAGAGGGAAGCGTCGACAAAATGGGCAGTGCAAAATCAATGTCGGTGATTTTGACGTCAGCTCCGTTCTGAGCATTTGTGAGTCTCACGCTGCTGTTGGTGACGCGGACGTTGGCTAGAGAAAAGGCGGGGAGCCCAGAAGATGCCGAAGCATCGGCCGGAGCTTTTTCAAATGCCTCTTTGGCCTCCTTGTTGTTGGTCGCATTGGCAGTGAGGTGCATATTGAAACCGTCGACCGTGATGGCTTCGACGATCGGGGCCATTTCGGTGAGGGTGCTGCCGCTCAGGTCAGCCGAAAGGTGCTTGAGGGTGAGCAGATTGTTTTTCGGAGAGTGGGCGGATTTGATTGCCAAATCGTTGATTTCAAGCGACCAATTCCAAGGATTAAACGAAACATCTCCGACAGTGGCATCGCGGCCGCCTAAAGCATCGGGCACAACATTGGAAACAGCCCAACGAACGCCCGCGGGCACACCGATATATCCCGCTGCGGCATAAAGACCGACGAGAATGACAACGCCTGCGACGGGCTTGAGGACTTTTGATCCGGCCATAGCAATTCCTTTCGTTACAACTAAAAGGCGGCCGTTGCATCGCGCAGCGGCCTTATCCATAGCACTACTTTATAGGCCAGACGGAATCAAAAGGCGTTAAAGAGCAATGAATTTTTGCAAAAAGAAATTACCGTTGGGCGAGCACGATCAAGCGGCTGCTTTCGGTCGTGAATTCCGTAAAGCTCTGTCCGTAGAAAGCGACCAATTTCAAGCCCGCTGCAGCAAGCATTGAGCGGTATTCATCGCACGTATATACGCGCACACTTGCCGACACCGGTCCGCGGAATTGCGTGGCCGGAAAAATGACGGTGGCTCTCTTGGATTCGGCGTCCCAGGTTTCGCAAACTTGTTCGCCGGAAGCAATGATGCGGGTGGCTTCTCCGGCAAGCACGCGAGAGGGGTTGGCTACTTCGATCAGAAGGCGACCGCCATCGGCAAGGCTTTTTGCAAAACGCGTCAGCAGATCGGCGTTGTCTTTGTCAGAGAAGTAACCGAACGAACTGGCCCAATTGATGATCAGATCCATTTTCTCGGGAAACTGCGCCGTGCGCATGTCGTCGGTCTTAAATTCACCCGACAAGCCCGCTCGGGAGAATTTGTTCTTGGCGGCGCTCACAAAGTGGGAGTTGAAATCAATGCCGCTTACCTTGGCGCCGAGACGCGCCAACGGAAAACTCAGATCAGCTTTGCCGCAGGGACATTCAAAAACGCGCACGCCGGCAGTGAGATCGAGCTTGTCCCAAATGGCCTGTGCATCGGCACGGCTGGCGGCCGGATCGCGGAGCCACTTTTCTTCGGGAACGTGACGGAACCATTCGGTAAGCGTATTGGACATCGAAAATTCCTTTGTAAACAATTTGGACACGCGAGGTCCGCAAAAATTCTCAACCTTTCGATTGTACCGCCCGCGGACGGCTGTGACAGTGTTGGTGCCTGTCGTTCTTGCAGTCAAGCCCGTTTGGTATGGGCATAATGCACACGTTGTTTGTCATTTCTGAAAAGAATTCTTATGGCGCTCGGTTTTCTCTACGGTGTCCTAGCCTGCATGATCTGGGGCTTTGTGTACCTGGTGCCGGAGGTCTTGCCGGGGTATCCGCCGGCACTGATGGCCGCCGGGCGCTTCGTCAGTTTCGGTCTGGTAGCGGTGCCGCTGGCATGGATGGAGCGGCGTGAATTTGCATACTACACATTACGAGATTGGATTGACGTCTCCAAACTTGGCGTCATCGGAAACATTGCCTACTACTGGTGCCTGATTGAGTGCATCCAGAACGCAGGCGTGCCTGTGGCTGGAATGGCAATGTCGGCAGTGCCCGTTCTTGTGGCAGCCGTCTCCAACATTCGCGACAAGAAAAAAGGCACGGCTTTGGCCTGGTCGCGTCTGGTGCCGGGGCTTTTACTCATTGTTTGCGGTTTTGCGCTTGCGAGCATGACCGAGTTTGAAATGGTTGTTCGTGCTTCGGCCGACGGCGGCGTGAAGTTTTGGTACGGCGTGATGATGGGTGTTGCCGCTTTGCTGCTCTGGACGTGGTATCCGATTCGAAACGCCGACTGGCTGCTGGCCCACCCCGGCCGTTCCCCACGAGCCTGGTCCACGGCGCAGGGACTAACGACGTTTCCTTTTGCCGTCGTGATGTATCTTTTTTTCTGGGAGCTGGAGCCCGACGGAACGCCATTGCTTGGTTATGACCCGATGTGGTTTGTGTTTGTCATGGTGTTCAGCGGACTGATGGGGTCTTGGGTCGGTATTGTCTTCTGGAACGCGATGAGTCAGCGTTTGCCGACGGCACTGGCCGGCCAGATGATCGTTTTTGAGACGATCTTTGCCGTGACCTACGCGCATGTGTTGCGTATGCAGTGGCCGGCGTGGAACATGCTTGCCGGCATGGCTTTGCTTTTGGCGGGCGTTACTTTGTCGTTGAAGGTCTTTCAGGAGGCCAAGGCCAAAAGAGGAGAAATTGTCGTTTGACAGTAATCAGGCTGACGTCAAAATCGTTCTTTGCGCATAATTGCGACAGAAAAAATTAACGCGCGAAATTTGAATTATGAATACGACTTCAGAAACAAGAGGCGAGCGGGTGTCGTTGGCTGTCATCGGAGCGGGCACCTGGGGGTCGGTACTTGCGCACATTGCAGCGCCATGCGCCGATGTCGCGCTTTATTCGGCGACGGGTAAAAACGTTCAAGCATTGCAGATGGATCGCCGACATCCGAAGTTGCCCGGATTCATTCTGGATCCTCGCGTTGATGTCAGATCAACGATGGGCGAGGAGCTACGTGAGGCAAACGCCGTCATTTTGGTGGTGGCATCGCGTTACATTCGCGACATGGCTCGCCATATTGCTCCGTTGATTTCTTCCAAGACGGTTGTCTGCATCGCCGCCAAGGGCCTTGAACAAGGAAGTGCTAAGACACTTTCTGAGGTAGTTGCCGAGGAACTTCCCGACGCAGACATTTGTGTCTTGAGCGGAGGATCGCACGCCGAGGAGGTTGCCACCAATCTGCCGTTCGGGATTAGTCTGGCTGGTAGTTCCTGTGCCCGTTCGGTCATGAAGCGCGTGTTTGCCAAAGCTCGCGCCCGCATTTCCGAGCAGGAAGATGTCAAGTCTCTGGAACGGTTCGGTGCTGTGAAAAATTTAATTGCCATTGCGGCCGGCATCGCCGAAGGTCTTGCATTGGGAGATAATTTTCGGGCCTGTTTCCTGACGGATGCCATTGCCGAGGCTCGCCGCTTTGTGGGAGCAAGTGCGGATGATGTTCTGAGTTATGGCGCGTTGGGGGATTTGTTGGCAACGGCTCTAAGCGTTCACAGCCGCAATTTCACTTATGGGTGTTGGCTCGGGCAGGGACTGTCGCCCGAAAAAGCGCTGGCCGAGGTAGGTATGGTGGTCGAGGGACTCAATGTTGCTCGTGTTTTCGATCAATTTCCCCGAAGTGACTGTCCGCTTCTGACGCGTGCGGCTAATATCGCCGTGCACCATGAAGACCTCACGCGCGAACGTTTCTTGTCGCGCCTTGGCTATTGATTTTTAATAGCAAATAAGTAAAATTGCGCCTTTCTCACGGTGTAGGCTCGACACCCGCACCGCATGTGTTTAACCGCCTCTTTTAAGGTGAAAAATGTCTGAAATCAACAAGGCAGAAGTTATTGCCCAGTACGCCCGCGCCGAAGGCGACACGGGTTCCCCCGAAGTTCAGGTCGCTCTGCTGACCGCTCGCATCAATTCCTTGACCGAACACTTCAAGGAACACAAGAAGGATCACCACTCCCGTCGTGGCCTTCTGAAGATGGTGAGCCGCCGTCGCAAGCTGCTCGACTACCTCAAGGGCAAGGACGTGGCTGCCTACCGCAAGCTGATCGATTCGCTCAAGCTGCGTAAGTAAGAATTGCCGAATCCCGCGGCCTGTTTGTCAAAGCGCAAACAGGCCGTAAGCTTGTCTAAGGACAGCTGAAAAAACAATTGATTAACCCGCTTTGCTCCGGCAAAGGCTCTTCGGATGACGGTAACGCGCGTTGCGACACAAGCCTCTGACAACGGATCGGAATTTTGTGCCGCAGCGTGCCATCAAGCACCGAACGAACCAAAAGCCATACGGGAAGCAAAGCACCTGAGAACAAAGGAAACTCAAAAATGAGCATGTTCAACAAGGTCTCCAAGAGCTTCATGTTCGGCCAACACGAAGTGACGCTCACCACGGGCGAAATCGCCCGCCAGGCTTCCGGCGCCGTCGTTGTTCAAATGGGCGACACGGTTATTCTGGCTACTGTTGTGGCCAAGAAGGAAACCAAACCCGGACAGGATTTCTTCCCTCTTACCGTTGATTACATCGAAAAGGCCTATGCTGCCGGTAAGTTCCCCGGCGGCTTCTTCAAGCGTGAAGGCCGTCCGTCTGAGCACGAAACTCTCACGAGCCGCTTGATCGATCGCCCGATCCGTCCGCTCTTTCCGGACGGATTCTTTAACGAAGTGCAGGTGATTATTCACGTGCTTTCCGTTGATCCCGAAATCAACCCGGACATTCCTTCCATGATCGGTGCTTCCGCCGCTCTGACCATTTCCGGTATTCCGTTCAAGGGCCCGATCGGTGCTTGCCGCGTGGGTTATGTCAACGGCGGCTTCGTGTGCAATCCGACTGTTTCTCAGCTTAAGGATTCTCGTCTTGACCTTGTCGTAGCCGGTACCGAGCGTGCCGTGCTGATGGTTGAATCCGAAGCCGATTGCCTGCCTGAACAGACGATGCTCGATGCCGTGATGTTCGGGCATCAGCAGATGCAGGTGGCCATCAATGCCATCCACGAACTGACCGCCGAAGCCGGCAAGCCTGCTTGGGATTGGCAGCCTGCTCCGAAGAACGAGGCGCTTATTGCCCGCGTGCACGAAATTGCTCAGGCTGACATCGAAGAGGCCTACACGATTCGCTCCAAGCAGAGCCGTACCGAAAAGCTGCGTGCTATCTACGAAAAGGTGGAAGCTCAGCTGACGGCCGATGCCGAAGCCGCAGGCACCGAAGTTGCCGACATGAACGAAGTTCACGGCATCCTCTTCGAAATGGAAGCCCACGTCGTTCGCACCAATATTCTCGAAGGCAAGCCCCGTATTGACGGTCGCGATACCCGTACGGTTCGCCCGATCGAAATCCGTCAGTCGATTCTGCCGCGTACCCACGGTTCTGCCCTCTTTACCCGTGGTGAAACGCAGGCTCTGGTGCTCACCACGCTCGGTACCAAGCAGGATGAACAGATCATCGACAACATCATGGGCGAAAGCCGCGATCGCTTCATCATGCATTACAACATGCCTCCGTTTGCCACCGGCGAAACCGGTCGCGTGGGCAGCCCCAAGCGTCGTGAAATCGGTCATGGTCGTCTCGCCAAGCGCGCTCTGAAGGCAGTGTTGCCCAGCGCCGAAGAATTCAACTACTCGATTCGCGTGGTTTCCGAAATCTGCGAATCCAATGGTTCCTCCTCGATGGCTTCCGTCTGCGGCGGCTGCCTGTCGATGCTCGACGCCGGTGTGCCGCTCAAGGATTACGTGGCAGGTGTTGCCATGGGGCTCATCAAGGAAGGCAACAAGTTTGCCGTTCTCACCGACATTCTCGGCGACGAAGATCACCTCGGCGACATGGACTTCAAGGTGGCAGGTACCGAAAATGGTGTGACCGCTCTTCAGATGGACATCAAGATTGAAGGTATCACGGCCGAAATCATGCAGGCTGCTCTGGCTCAGGCTCACGAAGGCCGCATGCACATCCTCGGCAAGATGCACGAAATGGCCGGCGACGGCGCCAAGGAACTCTCCGTCTGGGCTCCGCGTCTGCTCACCCTCAAGATCAATCCGGAAAAGATCCGTGATGTGATCGGTAAGGGCGGTGCCACGATCCGCGGTCTGTGTGAAGAAACCGGTTGCCAGATTGACATCGAAGACGACGGCACGGTGACGATTGCTTCCAACGATACGCAACGTGCTGAATTCGCTAAGAAGCGCATCGAAGAGATCACGGCCGATGTCGAAGTGGGCAAGATTTACGAAGGCCCCGTTGTCAAGCTGCTTGATTTTGGTGCCATTATCGGTCTGCTGCCCGGTAAGGACGGTCTGTTGCACATCAGCCAGATCGCCAACGAACGTGTCAATCAGGTCTCCGACTACCTGCAGGAAGGCCAGACGGTGCGTGTCAAGGTGATTGGCTTTGACGATAAGAATCGTCCGCGTCTGTCGATGAAGGCTCTTCTCAACGAAGAGTAACATGACGGTGGTCTTCAGCCGGCGTTTCATTGTCGGCTGAGGGCAAAAGCGAGGAAAAGCAAAGCGGACCGGTCGGTCCGCTTTCGCCGCCTTAAGAAACGAAGCAAGATCAGTTAAAATCTTAAATTCACTTTCGACAGCGGTTTTTGGAGAACGAAGGCATGCGAAACAGACTGGTAGTCGCCAACTGGAAAATGAACGGATCGCTTCAGTCCAATGCCCAGTGGGCAGAGGCGTTTCTTGCGTTGGAGAGCGCAGGTTGCGAAACGGCTGTCTGTGCGCCTGCCGTATATCTGTCCCAAATGGCTGGTTTGCTTAAGAACTCGTCGGTGGCGCTCGGTGCTCAGGATGTTAACGAATTCGAGTCCGGTGCCTATACCGGTGAAGTAAGCGCTCGTATGCTCGCCGAAATCGGATGCCGCTATGTGATTGTCGGTCACTCCGAACGCCGTGCACTATATGGTGACACGGACAAACGAGTGGCATTGAAGACCAAGGCTGCCTTGGCTGCGGGGCTTGAGCCCATCGTTTGTGTGGGTGAGACGCTCCAAGAGCGTGAAGCCGGTGAAACGATCGCTGTGGTGTCGCGCCAGCTCGAAGCGGTGATGCGCGAAGTAGGAACAGAGGATTTTGTGCGCTGTACGATTGCCTACGAGCCCGTTTGGGCGATTGGTACGGGTAAAAGTGCAACGCCTGAGATTGCGCAGGAAGTGCATGCCGCTTTACGTGCGGAACTTGCTGGCCATGGAGCTGAGCTTGCTCAAACGGTGCGAATCCTCTACGGCGGCAGCGTCAAGCCCGCCAATGCGGCTTCGCTTTTTGCCATGCCCGACATTGATGGCGGTTTGATCGGCGGGGCAGCGCTTAAGGCACAGGATTTTTATGAGATCTGCACGGCGCACTGATGGCGCAGGCAGATTGAGAGCTTTTTAATAACCACAATCAGAACCCTCACGGAAAACACACAACTATGCAGATGTTGATGAGTATCGCAATCGTTGTGCAGATCATTGCTGCGATTGCTGTCATTATTCTGGTGCTCCTGCAGCACGGCAAGGGCGCCGATCTCGGTGCTGCTTTTGGTTCGGGCGCCTCCGGTTCGCTTTTCGGCGCCACCGGCTCGGCCAACTTCCTGTCGCGTTCCACGGCTGTGGCTGCGACGATCTTTTTCTGCGCCACCATTGCCATCACGCTCGGCTCCGGTGCTTTCAACAAGCAGAGCCAGCAGCGACAGGGTGGCGTGCTCGGTACGGTGACGACCGAACAGACGACGCAGGCTCCCGCTGCAGCTGGCTCTGAAGCGCCTGCTGCGAAGGATGACTTGCAATCCAACCAGGTTCCGCGTTAATATTCGCGGCCTCGCAGTTGGTCCCGGTTATGTCCGACTGTGAGTGACTCAAAGAAAACAAAAGTTTTCTTGAGTGCCAAGCGGTCGTGGCGAAATTGGTAGACGCGCAGCCTTGAGGTGGCTGTGGTGAGAGCCATGAGAGTTCGAGTCTCTCCGACCGCACCAAGTGCTGGGGTATCGCCAAGTCCGGTTAAGGCAGCGGATTCTGAATCCGCCATTCGTAGGTTCGAATCCTACTACCCCTGCCATCGCACTTATCAGATTGATGAAGAGGCCGCGCCGAAAGGTGAGCGGCTTTTTTCATGCCTATTTTCCAGACTTGCCCAAACAGAACGGGCAGAAAAAGCGTGTTTGGCTCTTCCGCCCGTCCGAGCACTGTTGCTCTTCGTTAGGCCTTATTGACAGAATCGCTGGATTCGTTGTCAGTCGTTCGCTCGACTGCGGCTTGTTTTTCCATTTCACGTCGCACTTCGCATCCGCTCTCGGAAAGCGCTTTGGGCATACCGGTCGCGGGGGCCGGAGCCTTCGGGCGGAAGAAGTAAAGGATGGCGACTACAGGAAAGAGCATGGCACCGGCGGCCGCTAGCGTGACCTGATTGCTTGCCCATGTGGCAAGTGCTCCGCCCAGCACCGGGCCAATCACACTACCGAATTGCTGAACAGAGTAAGAGTAGGCGAACACTTTGCCGCGATCTTGAGGATCAGACGATTGCGTCAGTACAGCGTTGATGGCCGGGAAGATGCCGGCAAAGGTCAGGCCACCTACGAAGCGCCAGATCGTAAACCAAGTGAGGTCGTGAGGAATAGCTTGCACAATGCCGAAGATGCCGCTCAGAAAGAGCGAAAGATAGAGGACCGGACGGTAGCCCCATCCCTGACCGAGCATTCCCCATGGCGGAGAGGCGATCACGCCGGAGATGCCTACGATTGAAAAGACCAAACCGGAAATGAAGACGATGCGATCCATTGAGCCCTGCAGTTCCGCGATGTAAAGCGGCAGCACGGGTTGAACCATCAGCACGCTCATTTGAACTACAGCTGCGGCAAAAAGCATGCGCAGAATGACGGGGTTGCGCAAAGGCGTAACTCGAACGGGATCATCGGCGCTTTTTTGTACGGGCTTGGCTCGCGGCGGTTCCTTAATCAATACCGCCAGCGCGATGGTGATGGTGGTGAGCGCTACAGCGGCGATCTGAAACGTCGAGCGCATCCCAAACACTTCTGCGAGAAAACCGCCCACAAGCGGTCCCAGAACGCCTCCTGCGGTCAGCCCTGCTTGCATCAGGCCCATGCTAAAGCCGATCTTCTTGTGCGGAATGACGGAAGTCAAAATAGCCAGCTGAGCCGGCCATAAGCCAGCGGCAAGACCTTGCAGTACGCGAACCCCGAACAATTGCCAGGGGGTCTGGACGATGGAGCCCAGAAAGTAGGTGATTGCCAAACAGCTGGCGGCGCGCAACGCCATGAGCTTGCGAGAGCCCTTATCGGACATAGCTCCCCAGATGGGAGCGAAAATGCCTGAAATCAAAAAGCTCACGGCAAAAATGATGCTGCTCCACCAATTGACTTCCGAGGTTTGAACGCCGAGCTCTTGGATAAGATACATCGGCAGGAACGGAATCAACATGGTGTAGCTTGCCGACATGAGAACCGTGCTGCACGTCAGGACGGCTAAAACCACACGCCAGTTCATAAAAATCCTCAGTATTTTTTTGGGATCTCAAATTTTGAGTCTACGCCTAAAAGACGATTTGTAGCGCAGGTGTTGCTCAAAGAAAGTCCACGATGTGCAAAAGAGCTCGTCGCAGTTTGAGACGTTTGGCAATACATGCGAAAAATGCAGCTGCAGTAAAATTTCGACTCCGAAGGTTCGGGAGCAAGAAACGCCTTTCGCCTCGAACCGATAACTGTATTCATTTCATCAATTTCTTGCTTCTGTTATTTTCCCCGTGAAAGCTCTTACGCCCATTCTTTTCGCTCTTTTGATGGCTTGCACCACTCAAGCCTTTGCATTTGATCCTGATCTTGCTGCGATCGAGAATCAGGCGCTGATGCAGCGGTTCCCGAAGGGATCAATCACGACTCGAGAAGCCGCGGATCAGGCATTGCGGGAAGTACGTGCCGCCAAAAGCAAGTTGAAGGAACTTTCGGAATATTCCAAGCGTCGCTGTAATGAGAACATTTTTGTGAACAGTTGCGTAGAGGATGTCCGTAAGGCCGAGTTGCGTCAATCTCGCCGTCTGCAAGCGATCGAGTCCGAGGCTCGCCGTATTGTGCGCGAAGATGAAACCCGCAAGGAAGCGGTTCGACAGAAAGAGCGTGATGCCAAAGCCGCTCAGCCGCCCAAGTCGGTAAAAAAAGCAACGCCGCGTAAACCTACCGAAGCGCAGAAAAGTGCTCAGGAAAACAAGGCAGCTCACGCCAAGCGCATGAAGGCTCTTGAAGAACGTCAGGCTGAGGCCGAACAAAAGAAAGCGAAAGAAGCCAAGCATCGCGCAGAGTACGACAAGAAGGTCGCCGAACGCGAGAAACGCCGTGCCGATCGTGAAAAGGCTTTGGAAAAGCGAGCCAAACAAAAGGCTAAAAAAGAACAGGAACAAAAAAAGAGCGAGGCAAACAAGAAGTGAAATCAGGGCTCAAGAGCGGACGAGCGGACCTTGAGCTCGACGAGATTGCGAGAAGTTTGCTTGCTGATGAGAGTTTTTTAGCTGATGATCTCGAGCAAATGGCTCATATCACGGCGCCAATTGATGCGCCGATGATCCCGTTTGCTGAGTTTGAAAACGGCATCGGAAGTCCTGCGAAATCGGCAGAGCGGGAGGAATCTGCTGTCGGACAAGGAGCAGTTTTCCCGGAGGACTACGAAGCGCGTGTGCAGCAGGCTTTTGCTTCTGACGGCTCTTTGGCGCACGCAACGACGGGGTTTGTTTCGCGTCCGGCTCAAATCGAGTTTGCTCTGGCTGTGGCTAAGGCGCTTCAAAGCAAAGGCAAGCTTTTGGCTGAAGCAGGAACAGGTACTGGTAAGACCTTTGCGTATCTCACCCCAGCTTTGATCGCAGGCTGTCGCGTTATCGTGAGTACGGCGGGTAAATCGCTTCAGGAACAGCTCTGTCGTAAAGATATCCCGGCTCTGATGCGGGCCTGCGGATTGCCTGCCAATGTTGCGCTTCTCAAAGGACGCTCGAACTATTTGTGCAAGCATCGCATCAATATGTGCGAACGCGGAGAAATCACACTAGCTTCGCGGGATGCTGTGGAGGATTTTCGGCGAATTCGTATCTTTTTGGATCGTACAAAAACGGGGGACATCAGTGAAGTAAGCGGCGTGGCAGAAGACAGCGCCGTGTGGCCTTCCGTCACCAGTACGGCCGGCAATTGTCTCGGTAAACATTGTCAGTACGCTCGTGAATGCTTTGTGACTCGAGCTCGCTTGAGAGCTCAGAAGGCAAATGTCATTGTCGTCAATCACCATCTGTTTCTTTCGGCGGCGGCCATGGAGCTCGAAGGTGGTCAGGACGACGGGATGCTGCCGCGTGTGGACGCCGTGATTTTTGACGAAGCGCACAAACTTCCCGAAATCGCCACGAATTACTTCGGCAGCGAATTGTCCACGACAGCCATTCGCGAGGTCGTTGAAAGCATGCGCCCCATTCTGATGGGCAAGTTCAAAAGTGCTGCCCCCAAGGGAACCTCGTGGGATGTCATCACGCAGACGATCAAGAAGTCTCTTTATGACTTTGTGTTGGGGCTCGAAGGCGCCGGTGTGCTCGAAGGTGACAGCCGCAATATTGAGACCATCAGCGGCATGCAAGGATCGACTCAGCATTTGGAAAATGCCGCGCTTGTGCTGGAAGTGTTGCTGGAAGCGGCTGCACCTTTTGTTGAAATGAGCGACGATCTGGGCGTCTTCATTGAGTCGGGCACCGCCATCCTGCAGGACATGAAGCAGTGGGTGATCTGGCTTAAACACGCCGGAATGCCGATGCCGCCGGAGCAAAAGCCGCTTGTGCGCTGGATATCGCGCAGTCGTAGTGAAGCGCGCCTTACAGTGACGCCTTTGGATATTGCCGAACCGTTCTCTCGGATGATGAGTCTGCGTAAAGAAACGGCCTGGGTTTTCACGTCGGCAACAATGGCTGTAGGTGATGGGGAATTCAAGCATTTCACGCAGGCGCTCGGCATCGAAGGTGCCGAGGAGCATGCTTGGAATTCTCCGTTTGATCATGAGAATCAAGCCATGCTCTATGTGCCGCCCGATATGCCGAATCTCAAAAGCGGCGTGGCGCGGGACGAATTCACGGATGAACTCATAAAACAGGTCTGGCCAGTGATTGACATGGTGCAGGGGCGAGCTTTTGTGCTGTGCACCAGCTATCGAGGCATGGAGCGTGCAGCCGAGCAGTTGCGCGAATACATTGCCGCCAATGGGCGTGACTATACGGTTTTGGTCCAGCGCGAGGAGTCAAAAGAGAAGCTTCTGGATAAGTTCCGCCACGAGCAGCATCCCATTTTGGTGGCAACGATGAGTTTCTGGGAGGGCATCGACATCAAGGGCGATCAGTTGTCACTTGTGATCATTGACAAGCTTCCTTTCCCAAATCGTGAAGATCCCGTGTTTGATGCGCGTTGTAAATGGCTCGACAGCCAGGGGCAGTCGTCCTTCAATATTCTGTCTGTGCCCGCTGCTGCCATTGCGCTCAAGCAGGGCACAGGGCGTTTGATTCGCAGTGAAGCCGATCGCGGCATTCTTATCATCGGTGACGTGCGTCTGGTTCGCTCGGGTTACGGCAAGAAGATTTGGCAGAGCTTGCCTCCATACACAAAGACGCTCCGATTAGAGCGTCTGATGCAGTTCTGGAACGAACCTGACTCTTGGCAGTGACGAAGCTCAGCTTTTGCTTGAGCGCGTGGCTTTCTCCGCTTTGCTACGAGCGGTCTTTTGGGCGGGCCGCTTTTTGTGTCGCACGCGTTGCGGCAGTTGATTGGCGGAGTGCGAAGCTTGAAGAACTTCGGCAAGGATCCCCTCGCAACTTTCCAGATTGTCGAGGCAATATAGGACGCTCAATACGGTACCGATGGAAACCGTTGTGTCGCCCTGTTCAATGCGCTTGTAAGTCGAAAGCGACGTGCGGCTTTTCTGCGCCAATTCTTCTTGCGTAAGTTTGCAGCAACGGCGGGCAGCGGAAATGCGTTCACCTAATTCTTCCGTGAAACTTTGTACGGGAAGGATGAAAAAGCGCTTCTGAGGAGCGCGCGCAGGAATTTGTTTAGGCGCTGCTGACATGATTGAAAAGCGTCGAAAATTTCAAACGTGAACAAACTTAGCCTAGCAAACTGAGTCTCTGAGATCAAACAGAATCTCAAAACAGACCTTGGAATACATCATGCTCGTAGAGCACTTTAAGTCCGATGGCAAACAAGACGGCGGCGCCGAAAAGCGAGAGTTTGGCGCTGTGGCGAGCTGCTCTGCTTGAAAGTTTGCTGCCGAGCATAACGGCAATAGCTGTCAGCACAAAGCAAACGGAGCCAATGACGACCGAGGGCCAGAGGATCGGGAATTTGGCCATGGCAAACGAAAAACCGACGGCCAGTGCATCGAGGCTCGTCGCAACCGACAACGTCAAAAGTGTCCCCCAGGGCACGGTACCGCAGACTTGGCACAGTTCAGGTTCTTCTTCATCGCCGAAAGCCTCGCGAACCATCGATAAGGAGACCCAGGCAAGCAGTGCAAAAGCAATCCAGTGATCCCAAGAGCTGACCAAATCCGCAACGGTATTGCCGGCAAGTCCTCCCGCAAGTGGCATCAGGAACTGGAAAAAGCCGAAAGCTGCAGCGAATTGAAAGATGTGTTTGGTCGTAACGTGTTTGCAGGTGGCGCTCCAGCATAGAGCGACGACCATGGCGTCAATGGAAAGTGCGACGGCAATACCGAGGACTTGCAGGATAAGCATTTTCAAAACTACATACGAAAACCCCGCAGGATGTAAGTCCTACGGGGTTAAGAATCTTGGCGGAGAAGGAGGGATTCGAACCCTCGAGACCAGTTATTTTTGATCTGCACCCTTAGCAGGGGTGTGCCTTCAGCCACTCGGCCACTTCTCCGACCGCGCAAATTCCACCATACATGGAACAGCACTGCGGTGAGCGCTGAATATTACAGAAAAGTTCGGATGATTGCAAAAACGACAGAACAAAAATTGACTCTGAACATTCTCGGTTGTTTGAGGATAACTAAAATCCGATCAACGAATTTTGTCCGAGCCAAATGAACCGACTTTTTTTCTTAGGTTTTCTTTTTACCGTCATAGCTTCCGTCTTTTGGGGTGCCATGGGCACGGCCGTGCAACATCTTTTTCAGATTAAAAGCGGCTTTTTTGCCTTGGGTTTGGTGACGTTGAGACAGTTGTCTGCAGGGATGCTTTTTGTGGCGATCGGTACGCTGATCATGCCTCGGAAGATGTGGTCAATATTCAACGATCGCAAGTTGCTTTTGGAGATCCTAACGAGTGGGGTGCTGGTATTCCTGGCGCACTTCTGCTTTTTTCAGTCGATTTCATACTCTAACGCAGGTACTGCCGCGATATTCCTGACACTCAATCCTATGCTGGCGGGACTGTGGTTGGCGCTGACAAGAGGTACGAAAATGTCGTCCGTGGAATGCATTTGCGCCGTGTTGGCTGCGGCCGGTGTTGCGCTGATGGTGACCGACGGTGATTTCTCCGGTTTGAAATTTTCGCCGATGGCTGTTGTCTGGGGGCTGTGTTCGGCGGTCTTCGCAACAGCTTTCAGTATCCAACCGCAAAAACCTTCGGCAAAAGCGGGCGTTACGGTTGTCGTTGCGTGGGCCTTTCTTTTTGGTGGAGTGATCGCTTCTTTCTTCTGCCCGCCCTGGACGCTTAATGTGAATTGGAACTGGGTGGTGACGGCCGATTTTGCCTTTATCGTGGTTTTTGGTACGGTGGCGGCATTCTGGCTTTATCTCACTGGGCTGAAATACATTTCGCCGGTGGTCTCTGGTTTGGTGGTGTGCCTGGAGCCGCTCTCTGCCATCGTTTTCTCGATGGTGCTTTTGGGTGATGTGCTTGGCCTTTGGCAGGCAGTAGGCGTGGTGCTGGTGCTTGCCAATATCTGCCTGCTTGCTTTGGCGCGTCGATAGGTTAAGTCGAAAGTTTGTTCGATTGAGCTGCGAGGCGTGTCGCTATCTCGGACGCACGCTTTTGGGCGTCGCGATATGAAAATTCGCAACCGCACCATGTTTGGTTATAAAAACCGTAGAACTTCAAAAGGGCATTGCGCCGATCTTGCAAGCCGTCTTTTCGCCAGTTTTTGTCCCAATACTGGACATCAGCATAACGTTCAGCCGCTTCTTGCCCTGCGGCATTGACTTGGTCAAGATTCTTCCAGCGGCTAGAGGCCAGAGTGGTGGTAAAGCGGGCAATGCCGCGGTCGTGAGCAAGTTTTGCAGTCGCACGCAATCGAACGGAGAAACAAACCGAACAGCGTCGGCCGCGTTCCGGCTCATTTTCCAGCCCTTTGACGGCCTCCAGCCAGGTGTTGTGATCCCAGTCGCCGTCAACGACTTCAACACCGAGCCTTTGACAGTGCACTGTCAACTCGGCTTTTCTTTTTTCGTACTCGGCCTGAGGAAAAATGTTTGGGTTGAAATAAAAGACAATGGGGCGGATGTCATGAGCGAGCATCCACTCAAGTACGGCCGCAGAACACGGCGCACAACAACTGTGAAGAATGACTGTTTCCATGATGGCGAAGTTTAGCCTTGCGGATGTGGCAAAAGCCTGAATTCGCAAAAAAATATTGGCTCTTTGTGTTTACTTTATGTCGGTTTTGTGTCAGAATGCGGACTCTCTAATTTTTTTGGCGCACCGGATTTGCGCCCGCGACCGATCGAGATACGACGGCGCCGGCAATCCCGTGCGATGTGTCAACAACTAACATCCTAGGATCAGGTGCTTATCAATGCCCACCATTCGCGTTAAGGAAAACGAACCCTTTGAGGTTGCGCTTCGTCGTTTCAAGCGCACCATCGAAAAGTCCGGCCTGCTGACCGAGCTTCGTGCCCGTGAGTTCTACGAAAAGCCCACGGCTGAACGTAAGCGCAAGAAGGCTGCTGCCATCAAGCGTCACTACAAGCGTCTTCGCAGCATGATGCTGCCCAAGAAGCTGTACTAATCGCTCGCGCAGTACAGACTGAAGCCGGCTTTGATAAAGACGCCGGAATTAGCTTGATAAGCCAGAGAAAGACGGCCGTCTCGACAATGAGTTGGCCGTTTTTTCTTGCAGTTGGAGAAAAAGAATGACGATAAAAGAACGCATTACCGAAGACATGAAGAACGCCATGCGTGCACACGATACGGCACGCCTGTCGGCTCTGCGCTTGTTGCTTGCCGCAATCAAACAGCGCGAAGTAGATGACCGCGTTGAGGCCACCGATGAACTCGTGACCGGCGTCATTGGCAAGCTTATCAAGCAGCGTCGTGATTCCGTGAAGCAGTACACGGATGCCGGCCGCGCAGACCTTGCTCAAAAAGAGCAGAACGAAATTGACACGTTGTCCGTGTATATGCCTGCTCAGATGTCCGACGAGGACATCAAGGCGGTGGTCGCTGACGCGATCGCAGAAACCGGCGCGAGCGGTATGGCGGCCATGGGCAAAGTCATGGGCATCGTCAAGGCCAAGTGTGCGGGCAAAGCCGATATGGGACGCGTATCCGTGCTGGTGAAGGCAGCGTTGTCGGCCTAAGCGGATTGATGTCGGCGACACGATTACGGTCGCTCTGATATAAGAAAGCTGCGGTGCGTGCCTTGCTGACGAGTTGTCGTCGTAGAGCGGCGTGCCGCAGTTTTTGTGCCTTTTTTCCTTCTCTTTTTATTGCAGCAAATGATCCCGGAGAGTTTCATTCAAGAGCTTTTGAGCCGCATTGACATTGTTGAGGTGATCAACAAAGTCTCGCCTTTGAAGCGCACCGGGAAAAATTTCATGTGCTGCTGTCCATTTCACAAGGAAAAGACGCCGTCTTTTTCTGTGAGCCAGCAAAAGCAGTTTTTCAAATGCTTCGGTTGCGGCGCATCGGGTAACGTCATCGGCTTTCTCATGCGCTACGAAGGACTGTCGTATCCGGAAGCCATCCGCAAACTCGCCGAATCGATCGGCATGACGGTGCCGGAGACTCCGCGCGATCGCGAAACTCGTACGCGCGTGCGCTCGCTTACCGACATGATGAAAGCGGCTTCAGACTATTACAGCGCAAGTCTGAAGACGAATACCCGCACCATTGAGTATTTGAAACAGCGCGGCATCACGGGCGAGACTGCCGCTCGCTTTGCGCTGGGATATTCGCCTGATGCCTGGCAACCGCTTAAGGATGTTTTCGGCGATCAGTACGCCAGCAAAGATCTGGAGGAAGAAGACGGTTGCGGCCTGGTGATCCACAATGGCGACAAACGCTATGATCGTTTCCGCGGTCGCCTGATGTTTCCAATCCGCAATCCGCGCGGACAGGTGATTGCGTTTGGTGCTAGAACCCTCAACGGCGACGAGCATCCCAAGTACCTCAACAGTCCCGAGACGGCGCTCTATCACAAGAGTCGTGAAATCTACGGTCTGTACGAAGCTTCCGCAAGTATTCGCGAGAAGCATCGCGCCATTGTCTGCGAAGGCTACATGGACGTGATTCAGCTGTCGCAGGCGGGTTTTACCGAAGCGTGCGCGGCACTTGGCACGGCGGTGACGGCCGAGCATGTACAAAAACTTTTGCGAGCGGTTGATACTGTCTACTTCAGTTTTGACGGCGACAGTGCCGGCCAGCATGCTTTGCGCCGTGCATTGGAAGCAGCTTTGCCGGTCGTGGAAGACGATCAGGAAATTCGCTTTGTCGTGCTTCCGCCTGAGCACGATCCGGACAGTCTTATCAAGGAAAAGGGCGCTCAGGCATTTGAAGACGAGCTGCAAAAGAGTCTTACGCTCACACAGTATTTCGTCAGAACCGTATCCCAAGGTAAAGATTTGGGGACGGCTGAAGGGCGAAGCCAATTTGTCGCTGAAAGTAAGCCCCTGATCGTGTCCATGCGATCGGCGCCGATTCTGCGCAAGCAGCTCGTGGGTGAGCTTGCGATGCACGCACGAATGAGCCCCGACGAGATTGAACGCTTGTGCGGTATTGCGTCGGTGAGGAAGCTGCCTGCGGCCAATCCCGCCACGGGTATGCATTTTGATGCGCGTCGCAATCGCAGTTACGGAGGTTTTACGCCTCGAAAGCCTTTTTTTGGAACCGGCGGCGAACCCGTGTCGCTGGCGCCCACGAGCGATATTCGCGAACGACTGTTGCAAAACCTTCTTAACTATCCGGCGCTTGCCGTGGAATTTTCTTCCCGTATTGAAGAAGAGTTTGTTGGCAGTGAAGCGGAAGCGGCACGAGAAATTCTCGAAGTTTGGCGCACGGTGACGGCTGACGAAGAGCCTCTTTTGCAAAGTCAGCTCATTTTGGAGCGCCTGCAGTCCAGTCGTTATTACGCGCATTATTGCGATCTGGTGGCTCGAGAAATGGTGCTGCAGACGCCGGAAAATGCTGCACGCGTTGAAGTGGAACTGACGTTCGATCGGTTGGAGCTTCAGCGCATTGAATCCAACCTCATGCAGGCGACGCTCGAAGCAAAGCCCGATATTCAGCGCATCATGGGGCTTGATACCAAACGCAAAGTCCTAAAGGCTCGCATTGATGAAGTCCAAAAGCAGTTTGCGCTTCATCACGGTGCAGAAATTTAGCTGCTGATCGGATTTGTCACGAGCGTGAGCGCGATTGCCCACATTACAACAGTGATCAGCGAGTCGAGAATACGCCATGCCTGCGGCTTTTGAAAGATCGGAAGCAAAAGACGCGCTCCGAACCCGAGTCCGGTGAACCACAGTACGCTGGCCGTCAAGGCCCCTGCGGCAAACACCCATTTCAAATCTTCGCCGTACTGCGCAGCAATAGAGCCAAGCAGCACGACCGTATCTAAGTAAACGTGCGGATTGAGAAACGTAAAGGCCAGACATGAGGAAACGGCCTTTATGAGCGACCCCGCACGATTTTCCGAAAGCTCCAACGCAGCACCGCCCGTTGCGGCTCGTTTGGCGGCCGATATTCCATAAATCATTAGGAAAAGCGCGCCGCCCCAGCGAAAAAGATCCAATAGCCACTCATTGGCGCGAATCAGCGCCCCCATCCCTGCCACTCCGGCGCAAATGCAGAGAACGTCTCCGATGATACAGACGAGAACAACCGGTAAAACGTACTGACGCAACAGTCCTTGCCTCAGCACGAAGGCATTTTGCGCGCCGATAGCGATGATGAGTCCGGCACCGGTTCCCAGTCCGGAAAGAAACGTGGCAATCATGAAACAAAAGAGAGCGGCAACAAAAGCGCAATGCACCGAAAACGGTTCAGGCTAAAGCAATCTACTGATTTAAAGCGGTGCAAGGTGCAAACGATTGTGCAATGAAAATTAACCCGCGTCGATAGACACGAAGGGGAGACACTTTAGCTCAAAGCGAGCGCAACTGCTCAAAAGGCCTTTCTCTCAGCTTTGAATTTCGTCGTATGCGGCATTTTCGAGCAAATTGGCATGACGATTGCTTGTTGACTCATTGGAAGTTTTATGCAAACAGCAAGGGAGACCAAGCATGAAATTCATTGTGGCAATCATCAAACCTTTCAAACTTGACGAGGTACGCGAAGCGCTCTCCGAAGCCGGTATCAACGGTCTGACCGTGATTGAGGCAAAAGGTTTCGGTAGGCAAAAGGGACACACGGAGCTCTACCGCGGCGCCGAATATGTGGTGGATTTTCTGCCGAAGGTAAAGCTTGAAATTGCCGTGTCGGACGATATGGCCGAGGTTGCTGTCGAGACGATTCAAAAAGCGGCATACACGGGAAAAATCGGAGACGGAAAGATTTTTGTCTTTGACCTTGCCGCAGCCGCACGTGTTCGAACGGGAGAAATTGACGATGAGGCGCTTTGACGCCTTCAGACAGCATAAAAAATCAAACAGGGAGACTCAACATGACTATTTCAGGAAAAGCCGCCGTGATTGCGGCGCTTCTGGTGACATCGGGGTGTGCTGCGGCCGGTACGGCCGCCAGCACAATCGACAAGGCCGACGTGGCATGGATGTTGGTGGCAACGACGTTGGTGCTTTTCATGACAATTCCGGGAATCGCGCTTTTTTACGGCGGCATGAGCCGCAAGAAAAACGTGCTCTCCGTTTTGGCGCAGACAACCGTTATTTGCTGTGCGCTGACATTGGTGTGGTTTGCTGTGGGCTACTCTCTGGCGTTTGCCCCCGGTAACGCCTTCGTGGGCGGGTTGGACCACGTCTTTTTGCGAGGCATGGACATTAAGTCAACGACGGGCAGCATTCCTACGTTTCTCTTTGTCATCTTTCAGATGACGTTTGCCGTGCTCACGGCTGCGCTCATGATCGGATCTTTTGCCGGCCGCATGAAATTTTCGGCCATGCTGGTCTTTATGTTGCTGTGGTCGGTTTTTGTTTATTCTCCGATTTGTCATTGGGTGTGGGCCGAAGGAGGTTTCTTTTTTGAAATGGGAGCACTTGACTATGCGGGCGGTACAGTCGTTCATATCAATGCAGGTATTGCCGGTCTAGTGGGCTGTCTCGTTGTCGGCAAACGTTTGGGATATGGGAAGGAGCCGATGAGTCCGCATAACCTGACGTTCACTATGCTCGGTGCCTGTATTTTGTGGATCGGCTGGTTTGGCTTCAACGGCGGTTCTGGACTTGCGGCCAATGAACGGGCTGTGCTTGCAATTCTGGTTAGCCAGATTGCAGCAGCAGCGGCTGGCTGCAGTTGGATGGCCTGCGAATGGATTTTGCGCGGTAAGCCTTCTTTGCTTGGAATGGTATCGGGTGCGGTGGCCGGACTCGTGGTGATTACGCCTGCATCAGGCTTTGTCGAACCGCTTCCGGCATTGCTGATGGGGCTTGTAGGAGGAGTCGTGTGCTTCTGGGGTGCCACGGTGCTTAAGCGCCGAATGGGCTGGGATGACTCGCTTGATGCTTTCGGTGTGCACGGCGTCGGCGGCATTGTAGGGGCCGTGCTTACAGGTGTGTTTGCTTCAAGTGCCGTGACCGGCGCGACAACATTGCCGATTCTTGAGCAGGTGGGCATCCAGACAGCCAGCGTGGCGGCAACGCTTGTTTACGGCGGTGTGGCGAGCTTCATTCTCTTTAAGCTCGTCGACATACTGCTCGGTTTGCGCGTTGAGGCTGATGCCGAGCGCCAGGGGCTGGATGTGGCTTTGCATGGCGAGCGTGTCGAATGATGATTTATCGCTGAGGCTACTTTTCTGAGCGCGAGTTCTGGCTAGCAGAAACTCGCGCAGAAGAACTAGAAACTTGATGCTGAAAAGACTAAAATGCGAAACTCGTGTAGGAGTCTTTTGATACCGGTAAAAGACCGCCCAGGAGATGAGAGCAATCCATCGGAGGCGAGCGACACGATACAGTAGCGTACCCGCAATCATCCGGCCGATTCGGCGTTGAGCAAGAGCATCCCGCCGACGGCGTGCGCGATTCAGCTCGTAGTGAACTCAAGGGACGCAAGCTTTGACGCAGACACGGGAACGCGTTTTTCCGACTGCTCGAATCAGAAAAACAATGAAACCGGTAAAGGCAAGGCGTGCCTGTGGGGCGTGCTTTGGAGAAGAAATAGTCGACTTGAGAAGAAGGATCTGAGCAGTTTCGTTGTTTTCTAGCAGTTTAAATTACCGCCCGCATTCGAATTCGAAAGTGTTGCGGGCGTTGTCGTGCGCGCTTGTTTTTCAAAAAAAAACGAATGCTTGCGGATGGCGACAAACACGGTTGAACTGCCGATTCTTTCTTTTTCCTGACTGAGCTGAAGTTTTACTTAGTTATGACGAAAAAAACCGAAAACACTGTCGTTGACGTCGTTTTTCCTGATTTTGCTGCCATTGAATGGATTGCACACGCGCCAGCAATCAAAGTGGGCGGCAATGTGGTCATTGTGAGCGACGAGCTGGCCGAGGAAGAGGCCGCCGCGCCCGCCAAGAAGCCCCGTAAGAGCTCTAAGAAGGCTGAAACAGCCGTAGCTGACAAACCCAAGGCCAAACCCGGACGTAAGCCCGGACGCAAGGCTGCAGCCAAGAACGACGACATGGATGACGTCGGTGATGACGAGATGATTGATCTCGACATGGATACCGATGAAGAAGGCGGTGAAGATCTTTCGGAACTGGAAGAACTTGATCGTGTTTCTAGCGGTGTTGATGCGGCCGGTGAATCCGAAGATCACGTTCCCAACGGTTACAGCTCTCTGGTGCGACTCGGCCGTCAGCGCGGCTGGGTGACTGTGGCGGAAATCAACGACCACTTGCCCGACAACGTCGTGCGCAACGAAGAGTCGCTGAGCGAAATTACCGAGCAGCTGCTGCGTTTGTCGATTCAGGTGTTTGAAGCACCGCCGAGTGAAGACGACATTTTGATGAATGAGCCGGTGAGCGATGACGAGGACATCAGCGAAGAAGACGCTGCCGCCATGCTTACGCCGGAAGAAAGCGCCGGCTTATCCAAAGATCCGCTGCGTGCCTATCTGCGCGGTGTGGGTTCGCACAAGCTACTGACGCGAGCCGGCGAAATTGAGGTTGCCAAGCAGATCGAAATGTATACCGCCAAGCTTTTGTCGGCCATCATTCAGCATCCGATGGCTGTCGAAAAGTTGGTTGAGATCGCCGAGGGTTTGAAGGAAGACAATGCCGACATTGATACGGTGATTGACGGTTTCACCGACAATCAAGCGCTGGCAGAAATGGACGAAAGCGAAGAAGTCGGCAGCGACGAAGTTGCAACCGACATCGGTGCGGCGGCCATGACGACCGAACAGCTCGAAGAAATGAAGCAGCGTGCCATCGAAATGTTTGAATCCTGCAGCAAATACTTGCAGGCCATTCGTGACAGCTTCGGCGATCCCAAGCGTCTGCAGGCATACAAGGATGCACGTGCCGCGATCGCTTTCGAACTCTCTCCGGTTCGCTTCGCTGTCAAGGCTGTGACGGTGCTTACCGAACACATCACACATCATATGGATGCCGTCAACGAAAACATCCGTCAGCTGCGTGCTCTGATGGTTGATCGTTGCGGCTATCCGCTCAAGACTTTCCTTGAAGAGGTCAACACGCGCATCACGGATCCCGCTTGGATCGACGAAGCGCAGAAGGCGGGGCAGCCCTACAGCGTGCGTATTGAAGAGAATCGTCCGTTGCTTGCTCACCTGCAGGATCAACTGCGTGTGGCCGAAAAGACGGCGTTGCTCTCGATTGCCGATCAGCGCGATCTGGCCCGTCAGGTGCGCTTGGCTCAGACTAATTTGGCCAACGCCAAGGCCAAGATGATCGAAGCCAACCTTCGTCTGGTGATCTCGATTGCCAAGGGTTACGTCAACCGCGGTTTGGCAATGACCGACCTGATTCAGGAAGGCAATCTGGGACTGATGAAGGCCGTCGACAAATTCGAATATCGCCGCGGCTACAAGTTCTCGACCTACGCCACCTGGTGGGTGCGCCAGTCTGTCACCCGTGCAGTGGCCGACTACGGTAACACTATCCGTATCCCGGTGCACATGACCGAGTCCTACAACAAGATTCGACGTGTGCGTCAGCGTATTTTGCAGGAACGCGGCCGCAATCCGACCGACGCCGAACTTTCGGAATTGTCCGGCGTGCCGCTTGCCAAGGTGCAGTTGCTTACGCAGGCCATGCGCGGCGTGGAATCGATCGACGCTCCGATCGGCGACGACGAGGATGCAAGTCGTCTGGACTTCGTGAAGGGTGACGAGTCTGACGATCCGCAGCGCAAGTTCCTTCGCATGGCGATGGAAGAAGAAATCAAGCGTTCGCTCAATGAACTGATGCCGCGTGAAGCTCAGGTTTTGCGTCTGCGTTACGGCATTGGCACCAACCACGACCATACGCTTGAAGAAGTGGGGCAGGCCATGGGGCTCACGCGCGAACGCGTCCGTCAGATCGAAAGTGCGGCCATTCGTAAGCTGCGCAGCCCTGACTTCCAGGAACGCTTGCGCGACTACCTGCAGGTGGCCAATTCTCTCGACTAATCGCATCGGCTGAAAGCTGATTCGAAGAAGGCGGTTTCCAAATTCGGGACCGCCTTTTTTACGGCCTGCGAACTGTCTGACAAATTTGTCTTCAACCGCTTCGATTTTTGCTGAAAAAGCGGCAAAAATTCATGAAATTTCTAAAAATGCGCTCTATTTAGCCGTTAAACTTACTCCCTAGAGCTGCAGCGGCACAACAATACGTTTGTCGCGCATGCCACGTCGTTTGAACTCTCTATCTGCCGCACCGCCCAATGGATCACTCCCTTCCGCTTCTCTTTACTTTGGCACTGGCTTTCGTCTTGGCGCTCATCTTCGGCTGTATTGCTGAAAAGTTGAAGTGTCCGGCCTTGGTTGGCTTTTTGTGCGCGGGCATCCTTTGCAGCAGCCACACCCCCGGGCCGACGGCCGACATGGAAATCGCCATGCAGTTGTCCGAAGTCGGCGTGATACTCCTGATGTTTGGGGTGGGCTTGCATTTTTCGATTTCGGATCTTCTGAAAGTCAAAGGCATTGCTGTTCCGGGGGCGGTATTGCAGATGACGATCGCAACCCTGCTGGGGTTGCTTTTTGCCGTCTATGTCTGGGAGTGGAGTCTGTCTTCCGCGCTCATTTTCGGTCTGTGTCTGTCGTGTGCTTCAACCGTGGTGCTGCTCAAGGCGTTGGAAATGCACGGACACCTCAATACAGTCGACGGGCAGATTTCCGTGGGCTGGCTGGTTGTCGAAGACATTGCAACGGTATTGATTCTCGTGCTTTTGCCTCCGGTGGCCCAGATCATGGGGGTGACGCCGGGTGGGGGCGAAGCGGCTGAACCGATGACGGCAAGCGGCATTGCTTATGTGATTGCTTCGACGCTCCTGCATGTCGTGGCTTTTGTTGCCATCATGATGGTGGTCGGCCGTAAGTTCATTCCCTGGGTGCTGTGGCAGATTGCCAAAACGGGATCGCGAGAACTCTTTACGCTTTCGATTCTGACGGCTTCGGTGGGCATTGCATACGGAGCCGCGGCTGTTTTTGACGTGAGCTTTGCTCTGGGGGCTTTTTTTGCCGGTATGGTAATGCGTGAGAGCAAGTACGCACACCGAGCCGCCACCGACTCTTTGCCCTTGCAGGATGCTTTCTCGGTGCTCTTTTTCGTGGGCGTAGGCATGATGCTCGACTGGCGAGTCATTCTTGAGGAGCCCTGGTCGATTCTCACGATGCTTGCCATTATCATGATCGGAAAGTCGCTCACGGCGTTCTGTCTGGTGCACTTCCTGCGCTATCCCTTGCATACGTCGCTCAACGTTGGTGCGGCACTCGCTCAGATCGGCGAATTCTCGTTCATTTTGGCCGCGCAGGGTATTGCGCTTGGCATGACAGATCAAAAGATGCTCTCGATGGTGGTGGCTTCCGCCATTTTGTCGATTGCGCTCAATCCGCTAATGTTTGCGATGATTCCCTATGTGCGCCGTTTCTCGGTGCGCTATTTTGCTTGGGCGAGGGCGGCGGCTATGCTTACCGATCCCTACTCGGTGCTTCCCAAGGAAACATCTCGCCGCATGCTGATGGGGCAGACCATCTTGGTGGGGAGCGGTTCGGTGACGCGCTCGGTAGCTAAGCGTCTGGCGACCGATGACGTGCCCTTTGTGTGTATTTCGGAAGACAAGTCTTTTGCCGAAGAATTGCGTGAGCAAAAGCACGCGGTCATCAGCGGCGACGCCGCCGATCCGATGGTGCTTGTGCAGGGGCACATCGTTACCGCCGCACAGCTGATGGTAATTGACATTGATCCGGTGAAGACGCTCAAGATTGTTGAAATGGCCAAGCAGCTCAATCCTGAACTTAACATCATGGCCCGAGCAGGATCACGCGACGAAGTCGAGCACCTCAAGCAAGAGGGCATTGCGAGAGTCTATCTCGATTCCGAGAGTATTTCGGAAGTGCTCACCGGCAATATTCTCGATTACTATAAAAAGGACGAAGAACAAGACGGGCAGGATAAGGCAAGGACTCAATCTGCTCACTGAGTGAGAGGAAGACGTCAAAATGGAAATTTCTCCGGTTGTTTGCTGGCTTGTGGCCGGACTTCTTCTGGTAGGTGTCGATATGTTGCTCGGCACCTTCTATCTTTTGGTGATGGGGCTTGCGGCCGGCTGCGGAGCGCTGGCAGCCTGGGGCGGATTGTCGGCCGGCTGGCAGTTTTCCGTTTTTGCCATCGCCACCATTGTGGGCAGTCTGATCGTGCAGCGTTTTCGTAGTTCCAATCCATCCGAGAGTGACGCTTTGCAGCAGCCCGACGTCGGTCAGACCGTCACGGTTAAGAAATGGAACGACGACGGTACGGCGCAGGTTTCCTACCGAGGTGCTCTGTGGACCGCGTACACCGAGCAACAGTCCGAGCGTTCGGTCGGCGTTTGGCGTATTGTGCGAGTCGAGGGCACGCGGTTGCTGATTGAACCGGCTTCACACTGAATATTTTTGTAGCAGGATTGCATATGGCCATATCCAACTTTTTGATTTTCTCGGTTTTCTTTGTTTTGCTTGCTGTCGTGTTTGTGACGCAATGCATTAAAGTGGTGCCGCAGCAAAACGCATGGGTGGTTGAACGTCTCGGTAAATTCCACAGCGTGCTCACGCCCGGACTCAACATCATCATTCCCTTCATCGACCGCGTCGCTTATAAGCACAGCCTCAAGGAAGTGCCTCTGGACACGCCTAGCCAGGTTTGCATCACGAAGGACAATACGCAGCTTACTGTCGACGGCGTGCTCTTTTTCCAGGTGACGGATCCGCAGCGCGCAAGCTACGGTACGAGCAACTACATCATCGCCATCACGCAGCTTGCGCAAACCACGCTTCGTAGCGTCGTGGGCCGTATGGAGCTCGACAAGACCTTCGAGGAACGCGATCTCATCAACAAGTCCGTGGTGACGGCCATTGACGAAGCCGCTCTCAACTGGGGCGTGAAGGTTCTTCGCTACGAGATCAAGGATCTGACGCCGCCCGCAGTCATCTTGCAGGCCATGCAGCAGCAGATCACCGCCGAGCGCGAAAAGCGCGCCGTGGTAGCGGCTTCCGAAGGTCGCAAGCTCGAACAGATCAATCTGGCGACCGGCGCTAAGGAAGCGGCGATTGCTCAGTCCGAGGGCGAAAAACAGGCTGAAATCAACAAGGCTCAAGGTCAGGCTGCCGCCACGCTTGCGATTGCTCAGGCAACCGCCGAAGCGCTTCGCATGGTGGCCGAAGCCACTAATGCCCCGGGCGGCATGAACGCCGTCAATCTGCAGGTGGCCGAGAAGTACGTCGAAGCTTTCTCCAAGCTTGCCAAGGAAGGCAATACGCTGGTGGTGCCGGCTAACTTGGGTGATTTGTCCACCCTAATCACCTCTGCAATGACCATGGTCAAGGGCACGGGCTCTGCCAATGGCGCAACGCAGGTGCTTCACAAGCCCTAAGCAAGAGGAAGCGGTATGTCGCGAGATAAAAAGCCCGAACATCTCGGCTTTGAACTTTCCGAAGGCGAGGGATTCAACCGCGATCGCGTGAGCGTTTTTTTGCTTTTGAATCTCGTGGTGCAGTCTTACGCAGAGCATCAGATTGCCGGGTTCGGAGGAAAATCTGAAGATCTTGGTTTGGCGGTATTCATGCGTGAGCTCACGGGACTTTTTCAAGGGCGTTATCCCGATGTTCTCAAGGGCTACGGAGAGGAGGAAGGTTGGAGCGGTAAACCTTTTACCGCCTGGCTTCGCGCGCGTCTGGCAGATTCTTTGACAGAGCAGGATCTGGACTGTTTCGCTTGGAAAGACGATGCATATCTCGTGCATTTTGCAGTGAGCAAGATGATCGTCGAGTTGCACGGCCTGTTTGCCGAGCTGTTGCAGGAAGACAAAGGAATGAACGACGCCCAGTCGCTCGGCGGAACGATTCTCACCTTTGGCGCCCGTTGGTCGCTGATTTTGAGCGGTGACGAAACGCCGCTTCCGGATTTTGCAGATAACACAGAGGTTAAGTTCAATGAGTAGTTGCGGATCTTGCCGTTCGGGACGATGCGGTGATTTTTCTTCCAAAGCGGTTGGTTTGCCGAGTCTGGCGGCCATTGATGTTGTCGAGCGTATTCTGCTTCAGGCTGTTAAAAACACGGCGCAACGCTCGGTGGATGCTTCGCAGGGCAAACTTACGCGACAGGACTTGGTCGAAGCCGATCTGAAGCTTGTGTCGTGGCTTACCGATACCTTTGCCGGCCGCAACCGCCATTTTGAAACAGCCGAAGGTTGGAACCCGACGGGCTTGGCACAGTATTTGCGTGAAGGCATGGGAGAGCGGGTGCGTGACGCTTTAGGCGGAAAGTTGCCTGACGGTGATTACGAGATGATCGAAATCGGTGCCCGACTATTCTTGAACAATGCTTATGTGCTGTTGGAACAGATCGGCTTGATGGGCAACGGCAATCTTTCGGGGCTGGAGCAAAATGACAGCGTGCTCTCGTTTGTCAATTATTGGTCGTGCCTGCTTACGGGCTGTCCGTTTGCCGATGACTGATTGCCATGCCCTTGTTTCAGCGCAGTGCCCTTAAAGAGGGCGTAAGTCCTCGAGAAGCATTTGGATGGGCGCTTTTTGACGCCGCCAATTCTGGTTACAGCACTGTAGTGCTTACGGCTGTCTTCAATGCCTATTTTGTTTCGAAGGTCTGCGGTGACGCCAGTTGGGCGACGTTTCTGTGGAGTTGTGCCGTAGGGGCGGCCAATGCGCTTTCCATGGTGCTGATGCCTGCCATCGGTCGCATGGCTGATCTGACAGCAACAAAGAAAAAGTGGCTTGTTGCCGCAACGATGCTTTGTGTGTCGGCCACCGCACTGCTTGCCTTGTCAGGCCCCGGCACCTATGTGCTTTCGGTGACGATGCTGATCTTGAGCTACATCGGCTACAACGTAGGTGAGTCGCTCAATTCAGCTTTCCTGCCGGAAATTTCCAGACCAGAAGCATTGGGGAAAGTATCAGGTTGGGGCTGGTCTCTTGGTTACGTCGGCGGCCTGATTACGCTTGGTTTGTGTCTTACGGTGGTGACGGCAGGTCAAGCGCAAGGACTTGGAATGGACGCCTTGGTGGCAGCAACGAATATCATCACCGCGAGTGTGTTCCTGGTTGTGAGCATTCCTGTGTTTTTGTGGCTCAAGGAGCGTGCCATCCCGCAGGTGCACAGCGCAGCAGAGCTCAAAGTGGCCATGACGCAGGATCAGGACAAAGGAAAGACGGCGGAAACGCTCATGAATTTCATTGATTTTCGCTACCTTGTCGTCTGTGGTTTTTTCTACCAATGCGGCGTGGCGACCGTCATTACGTTGGCAGCCGTTTACGCGTCGGCTGTGATGGGGTTCGGGCTTACCGAAACGCTGTTTATGGTGTTGCTTGTCAATATCACGGCGGCGCTCGGAGCTTTTGGCTTTGGCTACGTACAGGATAGAATCGGACACAAATTGGCGCTTGCGCTGACATTGTTGCTTTGGATCGCGATGGTGGCCACGGCAGCCGCTGCGCAGACAAGTGCCGTTTTTTGGGTGGCGGCAAATCTCGCGGGCTTGGCGATGGGTTCGAGTCAGTCGGCCGGGCGAGCGCTCGTGGCTGTGTTTGCCCCCGAAAAGAAACTTGCCCGCTTTTACGGGATTTGGAATATGGCGTTGTGGCTCTCGGCTGTGATCGGCCCCATCACATATGGTGCCGTGACCTGGATGACGGGGAACAATCAAAGGCTCGCCATTGTCGTGACAGGGCTTTTCTTTGTTGCCGGGCTCATTGCGCTGATTCCGGTTAAGGTTGCCCGCGGAGCAGCGCTCGCGCAGGCCGAAAATCAATTACATGGACACTAGCAATGCTTGATTTTTCATACTACAACCCGACGCGTCTTATTTTTGGTCGTGGAGCCGAAACGAAAGTGGCGGCATCTTTCCGCCCGTTTGCCGGCGATGCCGGCCGTGTACTTTTGGTTTACGGCGGCGGCAGTGCCATTCGATCCGGCTTGATCGGACGCGTGACGGAAAGTTTTGAAAAGGAAGGCATGACCGTGATTGCCAAGGGCGGCGTGCGACCCAATCCCACCATTGATTTGGTGCGCGAGATGATTGCGGTGATCAAGGCTGAAAAAATTGACGCTGTGTTGGCCGTAGGTGGCGGCAGCGTGATTGACACGGCAAAGGCCGCGGCGGCAGGTGCCGTCTATGAAGGCGACGTTTGGGACTTCTTCTGCGGAAAGGCTGTGCCGAAAGCGGCAATGCCCGTGGCAACCGTGTTGACGATTCCCGCCGCCGGCAGCGAACAGTCAATTCGCATGGTTATTTCCAACGGCCATGTGAAAGCCGGTTGCGGCAACGAGTTCGTGCGTCCGAAGGTTTCAGCCATCAATCCCGAGCTTTTCTTCACATTGCCTCAGAACCAGATTTCCGCGGGTGTTTTCGACATGATGAGTCACATCATGGAGCGTTACTTCACGAATACGCCGGCTGTGGATTACACGACGGCGCAGGCTGAAGCAGCATTGCGCGTGATCATGGAGCAAGGTCCAAAACTGATGGCTGACAGTCAGGACTATGATGCCTGGGCGCAGATCGGTTTGGCGGGCAGTTTTGCCCACAACGGCTATTTCGGTTTGGGTTTTGAAGAAGACTGGGCTTGCCACGGCATTGAGCACGCTATTTCCGGCTGGGACGCTGAAATTACGCACGGTGCGGGACTTGCGGTTGTGACGCCTGCATGGCTGAGCTATGTCTGGAGCGCAAATCCGCAGCGTGTTCTGCGCTTTGCTCATGAAGTGCTCGGCGTGAATGCGCCTGAAGGAACCGATCCTGAACAGGTAGTGAAACTTGCTGTGGCCAAACTCACGTCATTTTTGATGGTGATGAATTTGCCGACGCGTCTGCATGAACTGACCGACAAGGAAGTGCCGGTCAAGGAAATCGCTGCTGCGGCAGCTGCCGGCGGGACGCTCGGCCATTTCAAACCGCTCACGCAGGGCGACATTGAAAAGATTTTGATGCTTGCTGCCTGATTCTTTTTTCGTAACCCGGACATAGGAGACGCCTCGTGCTGCAAAACGATGTTGCACAAGCCGGCTGCTTTACCAGTAAAAGCGCTGGACACTACAACCGTCTGACCCTTCGCAACGGCGTCTCTTTAAACGGCCTTACCCGCAATCCGCTCGATCTGGAAATTTTCTTTCAGACGGCGCTTTTCTTTGTTTCTCGGGCTGCTCGGGAGTCGGTTCTCGGGCAAGAGACATTCTTGGCACGTCTGGAGTATTTCCGCAGCCACCACGCAGCGTGGCTTGCTGGAACGACCGAGGAAATCTACGAGTGGATGCAGGGGTGCGGTCTTGTTGTACTTACCGATGACAAGGTTCGCTTCACGGCGCCCGAATCAAGCGAGTTTGAATCCACGGACGAGGTGCTCGCCTATTGGCAAGAGCTAGAAGGCGAACGAGTGAAGCGACGACACCGTGTGAGGGCTCAGCTGCAGGCCAAAAACCGAGAGGTCAATGCTCCCAAGACTATTTCTACGGATCCGGAACTTGATCGCCGTCTGATGCAAGAAGCGCTTCGCATGGCACAGCTTGCGTACGACAATGATGAGGTGCCGGTGGGTGCTGTCATTGCCATGGACGGCAATATCGTTGCAACGGCCATGAACGAAGTGGTGACGCGCCACGATCCGACGGCTCACGCCGAAGTACTCGTTATTCGCAAGGCGGCGGCGTTGCTGGGAAATGAACGCCTGAACGGCGCGACGCTTTATGTCACGCTTGAGCCTTGCCCGATGTGTGCGGCCGCCTGCAGTTTGGCTCGTCTGGCTCGCGTGGTTTGGGGAGCGGATGATCCTGATTGCGGCGGTATGAGAGGCGCCATTGATGTGGCTGCCAAAGCTCATCTGAACCATCGTCCTGAGATGACTCCCGGTGTGCGCCGTGCCGAATGCGAGAAGATTCTTCAGGCTTTCTTTAAAGCAAAACGAAAAAAAACACAGGCTTGATTTCGATCGCGAAGCTTATGACTCACGCTCATCAATTTTCCGAAACAGTCATCGCGCCGGAACTGTGGATTTGTGCGCCTTCTCGTGCGCTTACTGTGTCGCCCGGCGACGAGAAAATTGATCATGCACGCATTGATGCGGCTGTCAGCACCTTGCGGGAGTTGGGCTGGTCGGTTAAAGAGGCAGCCAATGTGCGTAAGGTGCACAAAAGTTTTGCGGGCACCGATGCCGAGCGCGCGGCCGGGTTTGAAGAAGCGATGTGTGCTCCCGAGGCTGACTTGGTGCTGGCGCTGCGAGGTGGTAGCGGCACAGCCCGTCTTTTGGAGCGAATTGATTGGGAGCGTATCGGTGCGTCACAGGCCGTATTCATGGGCTTATCCGACCTCACGGCCGTCAATCTGGCGCTCTATGCAATGTGCGGCAAAGCAAGTTGGCAGGGGCCGTTGGCCGCATCTTTTTCAAAGCACGATGAAAAGAAGATCAGTTTTTTCATGAGAGCGATGAGTCGCCCCCTGTTTGAGGAGGCATTTCCAGCAAAGGGAGAAACGGTTGACGTTGAAGGCACCCTCTGGGGCGGTAATCTCTCGGTGCTTACCTCCCTGATCGGAACGCCGTATTTTCCGCAAATCGAAGGCGGCATTCTGTATCTGGAAGACATTAATGAACCCGCGTGGCGCATTGCGAGGATGATTTCTCAACTGAGACTTTCAGGAGTTTTAAAGCGTCAGCAATTGGTCCTTGTAGGGGACTTCACTGGATCGGATCGCAACGCGGGAATCGGTGCGGGTCGCTACACGCTGCAGGATGCGATGGCCGAGTGCGGCTTGCCGGTTGTTTTCGGTCTGCCTTACGGGCATATCGCTTCGACCATGAGCCTGCCGTTCGGTGTGTCGGCTCGCGTGGTCATGCAAGACGAAAAGCTTGTGATTCGGGCCGACAATTGTCCTGTGCCGACAGAATTCCCGGGAGCCCAGCAAGCCAATGCGCCGTTGTGGTGGGTTTGACGTGAACTTTGAAGAGACACAAAAGTGAAGTGGCTGCGATCAATTAAGCGATTATTGACGGGGATGGATGCTCAGCAGCGCCCCACAGCACGCATTCTTTCTGAACAGATTCACGTTTCGCTTCGTTTGCTGCCGGTGTCGCTTGCCGGACAAATCATCGGCGCGCTCGGCATTGCGGCTCGATTCTGGCCCCTTGTCAACCACATAATGTTGATCGGCTGGCTGGTGGCATTGACGATTACCATTTGGTTGTGGGCGCGTTTGCGCCGGCGCTTTCTGGCCGACACGCAGCGTGAGGCACATATTCGTGAGTGGCTCAAGCAATGGATGATTCAGTCGGTGGCAACCGGTATTGTCTGGGGGTTTGCGGGCGTTGCTTTTCTCATCACTCAGGACACGATGGATATCGTTGTGTTGGTCTCGGTGATGGTGGCCGTGGTATTTGCTTCTTGGCCAGCCTATTCCTGTTGGATTCCGAGTCTTTTTGCCGTGATGCTTCTTTCCCTGGGACCTTTGACGCTGGGGCTTACGAGCGCTTTGGAAATCGGACGGACAGCGCTTACGGTTATCGTGATCGTGCTTATCTGTTTTGTACTCTATAGCGGCAGACGTTTGAGCGAAGTTGTTGTGATGGCCGTGACGCGTGACGCGCAAAATGAACGACTGGTGGCACGACTCAAAAGTGAAAAGTCTCGTGCCGAAAGCGAACGCCGGGCTGTTGCGGCGGCCAGCGAACGTCGAGCGAAATTTTTTGCCGGTGCCAATCATGATCTTCGTCAACCGCTTCAGGCCATGGGGATTTATCTGCAAATTCTTCAGATGCAGTCCACGCCTGAGTCAAAGGATGTCATCGCACAGCTTGGGGCTACGGCACAAAACATTTCCACGTTGGTCGAACAACTTTTGGAAGTGAGCCGTATTGAAACCGGACACCTTGATGTCAAGATGGAAAACGTCAATGTGACGGAACTTTTTAACGAACTTGCCGCTGAATTTGCGCCGGTCGCGGCGACCAAAGGTTTTTTCTTTCTCACGCGTCCTTTGCCGCTGACAGTCTACACGGACCCGTTGTTTGTCAAACGCATTCTCACGAATCTCATCACCAACGCGATTCGATACAGCCAAAAACCCGGTTCCAAGATTGTTTTGGCGGCCAGACGTCTGCGCAACGGTCGCATCACGATCGGCGTTTACGATCAGGGACCTGGGATTGCTTCTGAGGAAAGGCACCGTATTTTCGATGCGTTTTACCGTGGAGAAGCGAGCAAAACTGCTGAAACCGGCTATGGTCTCGGACTTTCAATTGTGAGCGGTCTGGCCAAGCGCCTGGGTATTCCGATCACCGTCGGAAGCCGCTTTGGCCGTGGTTCGGTGTTTCGGTTGGAATTTGCCAACGTTAAAAATGCACATGCCGAACATGCTGGTGACGGACTGCCGCTTACCACGGATCTGGATATGCGCGGTGTCGTGGGAGTGCTTGAAGACAACGATATCGTGCGAAATGCCGTAAGCGCCATTATTCGCAGTTGGGGTGCGACCGTGGTCGCTTCGCGCGAACCTTCTCAGGAATTCATCAGCCGCATGGTCACTGAGGCGCAGGACGGAAATTTGGCCGCATTGCTGTCGGATTACAACCTCGGTGAAGGCGTCATGACAGGGCTCGAAGCAATTTTTGCCGTACGCATCGGGGCGGCACGCAATTTTCCGTGCGTGTTGCTTACGGCTGTGAGTGAGGACGTGATTGCGAGAGCCTACCGCACACTGGTTCTCAATCCTGATAACGAAGGACAGGCCATGCCGGTGATTCTGCAAAAGCCGGCTGGGGCTGAAGCACTGGCTTCTGCGCTCCGACGAGCAGTTGCAGAAAACCGAAAAACGACGGACTAAAGAACGACGTCAAAACCGGCTCGGCGAGCGGCGATGAGCGCTTCGGTGCGGTTGCGCGCGCCGAAGGCTCGATAAATGGCCGAGATGTGCGTTTTGACCGTGCCTTCCGACAAATTCAGTTCGCGGCAGATGCGCTTAACGGGAAGCCCGCGCGCAAGCGTGCGCAATACGTCTTGCTGGCGTTGCGTCAGATGGACTTTGGGGGTCGGCTGTGGCAGGCCGAAGGTTGAATCCGTGAACAGTCCTTCTTTTTGACTTTGGCTCAGAAGCTTGGTTGGGATATAGACGCCGCCTTGCAGCACGAAGGTGATGGCATCCGAGAGCATATTGGTGTCAAGCGACTTAGGTACGAAGCCAGCGGCACCCAACTGCAGTACCCGCATGATATTGGCCTGATCAACAATGCCGGACAAAACAAGTATCTTGAGCGCGGGATTCGTTTGAACCAATTCTTCGAGAAGGCTTGTCGGCGTCTGTACACCCGGCAGATTCAGGTCGAGAATCAGCAAGTCTGTGTCCTCGCTGTGTTCTCGTACCAGAGTTCGGGCGTCTTCGGCCGTGCTGCCGGTCAATACTTGAGCTCCTTCAAACTTTGTTTTCAGAAGGACGGAAAGAGCCTGGACAATTAGGGAGTGGTCGTCGACAAGAAGAAAGTTCATACCAAAAAAATCGTTGGTGCTACCAAGTCTCTTATTTTACGGTGGTGAAGGTCGAAAAATTCGATCCTTGAAAAACGACTTTCAAACCACGCAAATGCCTTTGTTTTCTGAGCAAAAGTGCTTATGTCGATTTTTGACGCTCGTGGCATACTACAAAAATCGGCTCTGTTGCCTTTATTCCAAGGGTGATGGGAGCCCTATTGAAAACAAAAAATCAAAACTCTCGGACATTGCCCCATGTCAAAAACTCTTTACGACAAGCTCTGGGATGAACATGTGGTGACCGCCGAAGGCGACGGTACTGCCACCATCTACATTGACCGCCACTTGATGCACGAAGTCACCAGCCCGCAGGCCTTTGAAGGTTTGCGTCTTGCAGGACGCAAGCCTTGGCGCGAGTCCTCCATCGTGGCGACGGCCGACCACAATACGCCGACGACAGGTTGGGAAAAGGGTCTCGCCGGCATCACTGACCCGATTGCACTGCTTCAGGTAGAAACACTGGACAAGAACATGAAGAGCATCTGTCCGGCAGCGTATTTCCCGTTCATGGACAAGGGTCAGGGCGTCATTCACGTCATGGGCCCGGAAGAGGGAGCGACGCTGCCCGGCATGACGGTCGTATGTGGCGACAGTCACACCTCGACTCACGGAGCCTGCGCCGCTCTGGCCTTCGGCATCGGTACTTCCGAAGTGGAGCATGTGCTCGCCACACAGACGCTCATCACCAAGAAGAACAAGAACATGCTTGTGCGAGTTGAAGGCAAGCTTGGCCCCGGCATCACCGGTAAAGACATCGCTTTAGCTGTCATCGGCAAAATTGGTACGGCTGGCGGCACGGGCTGCACGATTGAATTTGCGGGGTCTGCGATCCGTTCGCTTTCGATGGAAGGTCGCATGACGCTCTGCAATATGGCCATTGAAGCAGGTGCTCGCTCGGGGCTTGTCGCCGTCGACGAAAAGACGATCGAGTATATGCGCGGTCGTCCGCTGGCGCCCAAGGGAGAAAATTGGGACAAGGCGGTTGCCTACTGGAAGACGCTTGTGTCTGATCCGGACGCTCATTTCGACGTCGTGGTCGAACTGCGCGCCGAAGAAATTCGTCCGATGGTGACGTGGGGAACGTCTCCCGAAATGGTGACTTCAATTGACGGTGTTGTGCCCGATCCCGAAAAAGAAATGGATCCGGTAAAGCGCGAAGGCCAAACGCGCGCGCTCAAGTACATGGATCTGGTGCCTGGCACCAAGATTACCGATATCAAGCCCGATCATGTTTTCGTCGGCTCATGCACGAACTCTCGCATCGAAGACATCCGTGCGGCGGCATATGTCGTCAAGAAGCTTGGCAAGAAGGTGGCTCCCAATGTCGTACAGGCTCTGATCGTGCCCGGTTCGGGTCTTGTGAAGATGCAGGCCGAAAAAGAAGGCCTGGACAAGATCTTCATTGAAGCGGGCTTTGAGTGGCGTGAACCTGGCTGCTCGATGTGTCTGGCGATGAACGCCGATCGTCTGAGTCCGGGTGATCGCTGTGCATCCACGTCCAACCGTAACTTCGAAGGACGTCAGGGCAAGGGCGGTCGCACGCATCTGGTGAGTCCCGCCATGGCGGCTGCTGCAGCTGTGGAAGGTCATTTCGTTGACGTCTCCAAACTCTTTTAACGCTTACAAGGCAAACGCATAAGGAAAACAAAATGGAAAAATTCACTGTGCTCACCGGCCTTGTCGCTCCGCTTGACCGTAGCAACGTTGATACCGACGCCATCATTCCGAAGCAATTCCTGAAGTCAATCTACCGCACCGGATATGGTCCCAATTGCTTTGACGAATGGCGCTATCTTGACAAGGGAGAGCCGGGGATGGACTGCACCAAGCGTCCGCTCAACCCCGACTTCGTGTTGAACGAACCCCGCTATCAGGGCGCGAGCATTCTGCTTGCCCGCAAAAACTTCGGCTGCGGCTCAAGCCGCGAACACGCGCCCTGGGCTCTGATGCAGTATGGTTTCCGCTGTGTCATTGCGCCGTCCTTTGCGGATATTTTCTATTCCAATTCGCTCAAAAACGGCTTGTTGCCCGTAACGATCCCCGAGCTGGTTCTGGATCGCCTGTTCGAAGACTGCAAGGCGACGCCCGGTTACAAGCTCACGGTTGATCTTGATCAGCAGTTGGTGATCGAACCGAGCGGTGCGTCCACGCACTTTGACGTTGCGCCTTTCCGCCGCTGGGCCATGATGAATGGTTTTGACGACATCGGTATTACGCTTTCGCGCAACAAGCAGGCGATCGAAGAATACGAGGCCAAGCGTTTGGCTGAAAAGCCTTGGTTGGCTCCGATGCTTCAGCAAACCGAAGCCTGAAGCCCTTTCATAAGAAACCAAACAACATCAAAGCAAAAATGAGTAAGAAAATTGCAGTGCTTCCCGGCGACGGGATCGGTCCGGAAATCGTCGAACAGGCCGTCAAGGTACTCAAGGCGCTCGGATGCGACTTCGAAATGGAATACGCCGATGTTGGCGGCGTTGCCTATGCCAACCACGGTCATCCGCTTCCCGAAGCCACGCTGAAGCTTGCCAAGGAGTCTGACGCGATTCTGTTTGGCGCTGTGGGCGACTTCAAGTACGATCATCTCGAACGCCATCTGCGTCCCGAACAGGCGATTTTGGGCTTGCGCAAGGCCTTGGGGCTTTTTGCGAACCTTCGTCCCGCCAAGTGCTTCAAGGAACTGACGTCGGCTTCGACTCTTCGCGAAGAAGTGGTCTCCGGTCTTGACCTGGTGATCGTGCGCGAACTCACGGGCGACATCTACTTCGGAACGCCGCGCGGCCGCCGCACGGCTCCGGACGGCAACTTCCCGGGAGCCCCTGAAGCGTTTGACACGATGCGCTACACGGTGCCCGAAGTCGAACGCATCGCACGCGTGGCTTTTGAAGCCGCACGCAAGCGCCGCGGCAAGGTGACGAGCGTGGACAAGGCTAACGTTCTGGAAACGAGCCAGTTGTGGCGTGATACGGTCATCGAAGTTGCTAAGGAATACCCGGATGTGACGCTCGAACATATGTACGTTGACAACGCCGCCATGCAGCTTGTGCGCGCCCCCAAGGCGCTTGACGTGGTCCTCACGGGCAATATCTTCGGCGACATTCTCTCGGACGAAGCCTCCATGCTCACGGGCTCCATCGGCATGCTCGCATCGGCAAGTCTCAATGACAAGAAGCAGGGTCTGTTTGAGCCTTCTCATGGTTCGGCTCCCGACATCGCTGGCAAGAACATCGCCAATCCGATTGCAACTGTGCTTTCAGCGGCCATGATGTTGCGCTACAGTTTTGACATGAATGACGAAGCTGACGCCATCGAAAAGGCCGTAGAAAAGGTGCTTGCCGACGGCGTTCGTACGGGCGACATTATGAGCGAAGGCTGCCGCAAAGTTTCTTGCTCCGAAATGGGCGACGCTATCGCCGCAGCCATTCGTTAAAGCAGAAAACAGGAAGGGCGGCGTATGGGAACGCGCCGCCTGGTTCTCACAATAAAACTAAAACGCGCACAATCCTCGGTGTGCGCATACGATTCCCGACAACGGCACTAAAAGATAGGGAGGCATTGCCATGATTCTAGGTATGGTGGGCTGGCGCGGCATGGTGGGCAGTGTGCTCATGGGCCGCATGCTGGAAGAAAATGACTTTGCGCATGTGGAAAAGACAGTTTTCTTTTCCACGTCGGCGGCAGGCGGCAAAGCGCCAGATGTCAAAGGCGCTGCCGAAGTTCTGCAGGATGCTAAAGATGTGGCGGCGCTTTCTCAGTGCGACGTGATTATTTCGTGTCAGGGCGGCGATTACACCAAGGAAATGCACCCGAAACTGCGCGAATTCGGCTGGGACGGCTATTGGATTGATGCGGCTTCAACGCTGCGCATGCAAGACAACGCCGTTATCGTGCTTGATCCTGTCAATCGTCCGGTGATCGACAAGAGCCTTGCCGCTGGCATCAAGGACTACATCGGCGGCAACTGCACGGTCTCGCTCATGCTGATGGCGATGGATGGACTTATCAAGGCCGACCTCGTTGAGTGGGTGAGCTCCATGACCTATCAGGCTGCATCCGGTGCCGGTGCTCAGAACATGCGTGAGCTGCTTTCCCAGATGGGATACCTTGCCAATACCGTGCGTGAAGAGCTTGCCGATCCGCGTTCTGCCATTCTCGACATTGATCGCAAGGTGACGCAGGCCTTCGATGCAGCTGACTTCCCTAAGGCGGCCTTCGGCGCTCCGCTTGCGGGCTCCCTGATTCCCTGGATTGACAAGGATCTGGGCAACGGGCAGTCCCGAGAAGAGTGGAAGGGGGGCTCTGAAGCCAACAAGATCCTCGGCTTGCCCGCACACGGAGAGCCCGGTTCGCTGATTGTCGAAGGTTTGTGCGTACGCGTCGGTGCCATGCGTTGTCACAGTCAGGCTCTGACGGTGAAGCTCAAGAAGGACGTGTCGGTTGAAGAGATCGAAAATCTTCTCGACAATGCCAACGAGTGGGCCTATGTGGTGCCCAATCGTAAGGAAGAGTCAATTGAGGAGCTCTCTCCGGCCAAGATTTCCGGAACGCGCCGTATTCCGATCGGTCGTATTCGCAAGCTTGCCATGGGACCGGAATATATCAGCGCCTTTACGGTCGGCGACCAGCTGCTTTGGGGCGCCGCCGAACCGTTGCGTCGTATGCTTCGCATCCTGTGTGATTACAAGGCGGCTTGATCGCTGAACAATTCCTAATCAACGCACGGCTCTTCGTTGCGCAGAAGCGAGAAAACGGAGAGCCGTCTACACAGGTAAGTGCAGTTTTTGCAGCGGATTCCTCGCGGAGATCACTGATCTAAAACTGTTTTCAAAAATGAAAAGGCCGGAACACCGTTGGCGCTCCGGCCTAAGTTTTTCGCAAAACGTCGAACAGGCTTACCGTTGAAGTGCCGTGCTCATGAATTGAGCCACATTCATCAGTTCATCCTGGCAGATTTCGTGATCAATGTTGTATTCGCGCCAGATGAGGGTATCGAGCGTGTTTTCGAGCAGGTCGGCACCGTGTTCGGCAAGCACCGAGGGAATCACGCTGTCAAAGGCACCATGCGCCATGAAGACCGGTGTGCCGCGACCTGCCGGTGTGACATCCTTTTCTAGCAAATCAGCAGCAGGGAAGTAGCCTGAAAGCGCAATGCAACCAGCGAGTGTACGCACCTGTCTTACGGAGCTGTAGAGCGACATGGCCGCACCCATCGAGAAGCCTCCCAGGAAAATGCGTTCGGCTCGAAGGCCGCTGGTGACGATCTCGTTGATGATCTGAGAGACTCGTTGGTGCATTTTTGCCAAACCCTGACGATCTTCGTTTGGCGAACCGAAGTCGTCCGAGAGCAGGTCATACCAAGCGCGCGTCTTGTAGCCTGGCCGCACCGTCAATTCGCGTTCCGGGGCGTTGGGAAAGATAAAGCGCGCGGCAGGAGCGCCAAATTCTCGTAGTTGCTGAGGCAGCGTCAGGAAATCCTGTGCGTCGGCGCCGAGCCCGTGCAGCCAGATGACCGTGCATTCAGGCGAGGAGCCATCTTCGGGATCGCGTACGATGACTTCAAGCGGTTCGGGTGTGGCGCGGGTACGTGTGGCAAAAAGCGGAATGCCGTGTTGTACCGAACGACGTGCAATCATTTCGGCGCTCATTGCCGGCTTGTCGTTGCTTTCAGTCGAGTGCGGACGAAGAATTCTCTGCACGCGGGGTTGCTGAACCTGCTGCGGTTGCTGTTGAGGTTGAGCAAACGCGGCGGCAAAACTGGCGGCGTTGTTCGGATTGGCATGCGTCTCGGGCGTTGCAATGCGTGTTTGTGCCGGGCGTAGGATGCGCTGAGCGGGCTGAGCCGGTTCGGGCGAGGGGGTTGAAACCGCTGCCTGCTGCTTGGCGGGTTGCTCGGAAGTGAGTTTTCGCACGGCGTTTTTCGGACGGAACGCTGCGATGATTTCGGGGTCGGTCTCGATGTACGGACCACCGATCAAGTCGATGCAGTAGGGAATGGAAGCGAAAATGCCTGCATCGATCACTTCGCCGTCGTCGCTTCTAAAACCGCCGAGCGTTTCCGAGATAGACTTGGGACGTCCGGGCAGATTCACAATCAAGGCGGCATGCGTGGGCGTTTCGCGAAGCACGGCAACCTGACGCGACAGAATGGCGGTCGGCACAAAATTGAGCGAAATGCGGCGCATCTGTTCGGCAAAACCAGGCAGTTCGCGGGTTGCGACGGCTAGTGTTGCTTCAGGCGTCACGTCGCGTCGGGCCGGCCCCGTGCCGCCCGTTGTAAAGACCAGGTCGCAGCCAACGCGGTCGACAAGTTCGCGGATGGTTTCCTCAATTGTGTAACGGTCGTCGGCAATCAGACGGGTATGAAACTGTACCGGCGTGATGATGGCGTCGTGAAGCCAGGCTTCAAGCGCGGGGATGCCTTCATCAACGTACTCGCCGCGGCTTGCACGGTCCGAGATAGAAATCAGACCGCAGATCAGTTCATTTTCCGAATTGCGTTGTGCCAACATGTAAATCGTTCCTCAAAACAGGTCGTGCAAAAGGAGGATAGAGAAAAGCTTGAGCCAAGCAAGACTATGCGTCAGCTTCTTCGTCATCAGCCTTTTCAAGCGTCAGAGCTGGAAGTTCGGCGGCGTGAAGGAAGCGATAGAGCTCACGGAAATACTTCGGTGGTTTGGCGGCTTCCTTTTCTTTGCGAGCCAGGCGAATCAGTGTGCGTAGCTGCTGAACATCGACTTCTGGGTGCGAAGCAACGTATTCGGTCAGTTTATCGTTGTCGGTAAGAAGCGCATCGCGCAGCTTTTCAGCGCGCTGGTGAGCAGCAGCGGCAGCACGGCTTGCGCCAGTAGCCCGGTCGATGGCTTCGCGCACGGCGTCGTAATCGAGACGGCGCATCAATTTGCCGATCAGCTGCATCTGACGGCGCAGAGCTCCGAAGGACTTCAGGCGACGGTATTCGAGAATTGCATCGCGGATGTCTTCCGGCAGACCGGTGACGCGGTCAAAGGCATCGGGAGCGAGCTTGGCGAGTTCTCCGCCGAGCTTTTGCAGAGCTTCTGCCTCTCGTTTTTTTTGCGATTTGGACGGGCCTTCGTAGAAGTCGTCTGATTCTTCGTCCTGCAAACGGTCGTCAACACTCATGAGTAAAAAAGTGCGGTAGCAAAAGAAAGACGCAGCCCCTTCGGACGGTGCGCTTTTGGAAAAATCCCGAGGATTGTACCGCAAGGCCCCGAATGCTCGATCGGACTTTCCACGGTAATGGTAACTACTACCGTGTCAAAAACAATTTGTTAATAAAAACAGCATTTCCAAGCGAAGGAAATTCTCATTCCTCATTACACTTTCGGAGCAAGTAAAACCGCGACAATCCTCGTTGTTTGCGTGAACAATACGTCAAAAATAAAAGGTCAATTGGAAAGCATATGAAGCGAATTGCGCTTTTGATTCTTACGAACATTGCCGTTGTGGTGATGCTCGGCATCATTCTTACCGTTGTGAGCATGCTCACGGGCATCAATTTCGGTCAAATGGCCGGAAAGAGTCTCAATGTGGGCGCACTCTTTGTGTTTGCTCTGGTGGTGGGTTTTGCTGGTTCCATTATTTCGCTTTTCATGAGCAAGTCCATGGCTAAGATGTCCATGGGTGTTCAGCTGATCAATACGGATAATCCTTCTCCCGGTTTGGAACAGTGGCTCGTCGGCGTCGTGCGCGCTCAGGCCGACAAGCTTGGCCTGCAGATGCCTGAAGTCGGTATCTATGAAGGCGAACCCAACGCTTTTGCAACTGGCGCTTCTAAGAACAGTTCTCTGGTGGCTGTTTCAACGGGGCTTCTGAGCATGATGAATCAGAAGGAAGTGGAAGCCGTTTTGGCTCACGAAATGAGCCACGTTGCCAACGGCGACATGGTCACCATGACCTTGATTCAGGGTGTAACCAATACGTTCGTGGTTTTCCTGTCCCGTTTAATCGGCTGGGTTGTTGACCGCCAGATTCTGCGCAACGAAGACGACGCTCCCGGCATTGGCTACTACGTAACGAGCATCGTGCTCGACATTGCTTTCGGTTTGCTGGCCGGCATCATTGTGGCCGCCTTCAGCCGCTATCGTGAATTTCGTGCCGATGCGGGTGCCGCTCAGGTGATGAACAGCCCCGAACCCATGATCAGCGCGTTGCAGCGCTTGGGTACCATGCAGCCTGCCGAACTGCCTGCGGCCGTCAAGGGTTTCGGTATCTCGGGCGGCATTGGCAGCCTCTTTGCCTCGCATCCTTCTATCGAGGATCGCATCGCAGCTCTGCGCAACGGTCGCTAATATCGCATATCGAACGGTTCGCAGCAGCGGACCGCTGAACATAGTAAAAGGCGTCTTGGATTTGCTTCAGGCGCCTTTTTTGCTTTGAAGGGACAAAGGTGCGATCTCCACCTGCTAACAGGAATTAGCAGGAGGCTTGGATTGCCGACGAATGTGAGGATTTGCCGCACTTTTTGAGTGCAATTACCACAAAATAAGCTGCAACGGCGGCACGATGCTTCAGTTGACCGTGTATCCTTTGAGCGGCAAAACCACCCAAGGAGTTTCCGTTCATGCAGTCAAGCCGCCAAGCACACGCCCAGGCCGGATTGAAGCGCACGCTTTCGATTCGGCACCTCGTCATGCTTTCGCTCGGCGGCTCCATCGGAACGGGGCTTTTTCTGGCCTCCGGTGCCCCCGTGTCTCAGGCCGGTCCCTCCGGAGCGCTGCTCGCTTATGCTCTGATCGGCGTGATGGTCTACTTCTTGATGACTGCCTTGGCGGAACTATCGGCTTTTGAGCCGGTTTCGGGTTCCTTTGCTGTTTACGGCGAAAAATACGTCGACAAGGGCTTCGGTCTGGCGATGGGCATCAACTACAGCTACAACTGGGCGATCGCAGTGGCTGTGGATCTGGTGGCCGCGCAGATCATCATGCAGTACTGGTTTGCCGACGTCCCCGGCTGGATCTGGAGCGCTTTGTTTCTGGGCGTGATGTTCTGCATCAACTTCTTTTCGGCCAAAAGTTTCGGCGAGGCGGAGTTTTGGTTTGCTTCTGTTAAGGTTTGCGCCGTCGTCGCTTTCATCATCACGGGCTTTATGCTGGCCGTCGGCGTTCTGCCCGGTCACGATGCCGTGGGACTCAAAAATTGGAACCTGAACGGCGACGGAAGCTTTGTGGGCGGATTTACTGCATTTCTGGGTGTGGCAATGGTGGTCGGCTATTCCTTTCAGGGCACCGAGCTCGTGGGGGTGGCTGCCGGCGAATCGAAGGATCCGGACCGTACGATTCCGGCCGCTATACGTACGATCTTCTGGCGCATCATCCTTTTCTACGTGCTGAGTATTGTTGTAATCGGGCTATTGATCCCGCACAATGATCCGCGGCTGCTCGAAAACGATCTCGCCGACATTGCGTTGAGTCCTTTTACGCTCGTTTTTGAAAACGCAGGCTTCCCGTGGGCCGCGGCTTTGATGAACGTGGTGGTGCTCACGACGGTTCTCTCAGCAGGCAATTCTGGTATGTATGCCGCCACGCGTCTTGTACATACACTTGCACAAGAAGGACGCTTGCCGAGCACTTTTGCCAAAGTGTCTGCATCCGGTGTGCCGCGCAATGCTCTCTATGCGGTGACGATTCTTTCGGCTTTGTGTTTTCTTACGACCTTTCTGCAGACGCAGAGCGTCTACGTGTGGCTGCTCAACACCACGGGCATGGGCGGCTTCATGTGCTGGCTGGGTATCGGCTTGAGTCACTGGCGCTTTCGCCGAGGTATGCAAAAACAGGGTTACGATCTGAATCTGCTGCCATACCGATCGCCTGTGTTTCCGCTGGGTACGCTCTATGCATTTGCGGTGTGCCTGGTCGTAGCGCTGGGACAAAACACCGAAGCCGTATTTAACGGCGATTGGCTTGGAGTTCTTGCCACCTACATCGGCATTCTGATCTTCGTCGGCATCTGGCTCGGTTATCGGCTTACGCATCCCGAAGATCGCTTCGTACGTTATGAGGACATGGAATTTTCGGCCCGATTTGCCGAATTGAAGGCTCGGCGATAGAAAAAATTATCGCTTGAGTTTGGGGCCCGAGACGCCGTCCTGAATCCAGACGCGGTTTTCCAGCGCTTCGAAAATCGCGGCGGCGCGTTCCTTTTGAATGTGCAGACCGGCGGCCATCAGGCGGATTGTTTTGTCGCGATCAAGGTAGAGAAAATCAAGCGCCGACTGCATTAGGGGATCCTGCATGTTTTCAGGTTGCATGGCGCAGGCTTCAAGTGCCTGACGCACGCCCTGAGCCATGGCGCGCACGCATTTTTCCGTGGTGTTTTTCGATGGCTGCGGCAACGCGAGCATCTGCAACTTCGACCACTTCTGCACGTAGGCGGCCAATCGTTCGGTGGTGATGCGTCGGCCATGATCGAGCGGATAACCGCACGCGTCCGAAAGAACCTCGAGACTAGAAGGCAGATTGACGGCCTGCCACAGATAGCAGGAAAGAAAGATCACAAGGCGAGGACGCCTCTCCAATATGCTGTCGCGCAGCGCAAGGATGTGCTCGGCAATGCGGGGAACGGTCTGGGGTCCGTGACCGGAAACGGGGACCTCGGGCCACTCGAGCGTGAAGAAGCTTCGCTCGAAGGCGCCTTCGGTGCCGCGAACACGTTTGACGTCAATGCCCCACAGTTCAAACCAGTCGCCGAAGCGGTTTAAAACGGGGCCTCGATCCACGCTTTTGTCGAACAAAAAAGCCCGGCGTGCGGACGAGTATTCCTCAGGTCCGTACCCGGGCTGAGTGACCACTAAAACCCCGCCCAGGGCGTTTTCCTGGGTTCGGACGACCTCCGGGACAGGCAGACGAGTGGTCACAGTGCGTGGCAGTCGGGCGTTAGGCCGCCGGCAGCTTGGCAAGCTGTTCGCGCAGCTTCGAGGCCAAATCCGTGAAGTTGGCCAGACGCGTGCGTTCCTGCTCCACAACGGCAGCCGGAGCGCGCGCAACGAAGCGTTCGTTGCCGAGCTTGGCGTTGCACTTGGCGATTTCGCCGTCGACGCGTTCGATTTCCTTGGTGAGGCGGACGCGTTCAGCGGCCACGTCAATTTCAACCTTGAGCATCAACTTGAAATCGCGAACGATGGCAACCGGAGCGATTGAGCCTTCGTTGGCCTTGTCGATCGAGGCGACGTGTTCGACACCCGACAGACGACCGAGGAAGGCAATGTAGGGACCGATAGCCTCAATGGTCTGTTCGTCGCCTTCGACGAGAAGCGGCACGCGAACGGACGGAGCAAGCTTCATTTCTCCGCGGAGATTGCGAACGGCGTCGATCATCTGCTTGACGAGCGCGGTCTTGGCTCGGGCTTCTTCGTCGAGCTGAGCCGCGTCAAACTGCGGGTACGGGGCGATCATGACGCTCGTTTCTTCGTCTTCGCCTCGAACGCCGGCCGCGACCGACACTTTCTGCCAAAGTTCTTCGGTGATGAAGGGGATGATCGGGTGAGCCAGACGCAGAACGCCTTCGAGAACCGTGGCAAGCGTATGACGCGTAGCGCGCGCTGCGGCTTCGTCGCTGCCGTTGATTTGTACCTTGGCAAGTTCCAGATACCAGTCACAGAACTCGTTCCAGACGAAGCTGTAGATGGCATTGGCGACATTGTCGAGACGGTATTCGGCAAAGCCCTTGTGGACCGCATCAACCGTACGGTTGTATTCGTCGAGAATCCAACGGTCGACGATCGAAAGATTCATCGGCTTTCCGGCATCGTTACCCAGACCGCAGTCCTTGCCTTCGATATTCATCAGCACGAAACGCGTAGCGTTCCAGAGTTTGTTGCAGAAGTTGCGGTAACCCTCGCAGCGCTTGATATCGAAGTTGACGTTACGGCCGAGTGTAGCGTAAGCGGCCATCGTAAAGCGCAGCGCATCGGCACCGTGTGCGGCAATGCCTTCGGGGTAGTTCTTGCGGGTCTTGGCTTCCACCTGCGGAGCCTTTTCGGGTTGACGCAGGCCGCGAGTATTTTTCGCTACGAGAGATTCCAGGTCAATGCCTTCAATGATGTCGAGCGGATCGAGCGTGTTGCCCTCGCTCTTGCTCATCTTCTTGCCCTCGGCGTCACGCACCAAACCGTGGATGTACACGTTCTTGAAGGGGACGCGGCCGGTGAAGTGCTTGGTCATCATAACCATGCGGGCCACCCAGAAGAAGATGATGTCGTAACCGGTCACCAGCACGGAAGAGGGCAGGTAAAGGTTAAACGCTGTCTTTTCATCGCCCTGCGGATTGGGCCAGCCGATCGTGGAGAAGGGAACCATAGCCGACGAGAACCACGTATCGAGTACGTCTTCGTCTTGAGTAAGTTTGACGCCTTCGCCAGCCTGCTGCTGAGCTTCCTCTTCATTGCGCGCGACATAGACGTTGCCCGCTTCGTCGTACCAAGCCGGAATGCGGTGGCCCCACCAGAGCTGACGCGAAATGCACCAATCCTGAATGTTTTCAAGCCACTGACGATAAACGCCTTGCCATTCCTTCGGGAAAATGTTGACTTCGCCCGATTCGACGGCTTCAAGACCGACTTCGGCGATAGATTTGCCCGGATAACGGGTGCCTTCGCCGGCCGGCTTGCTCATGGCCATGTACCACTGTTCCGAGAGCATCGGTTCGACGATTTCGCCCGTGCGGGACACGCGCGGCACCATGTGCTTATGCGCCTTGATGTTGACCAGAAGGCCGAGCGCTTTGAGGTCTTCGACAGCGGCCTTGCGGCATTCGTAGCGATCCATGCCGCGGTACTTGGCCGGGCAGTTTTCATTCATGTGAGCGGTCTTGTCGAGAACGCTCAGCATTTCGAGGTTGTGACGCTTGCCGACTTCAAAGTCATTAAAGTCGTGAGCCGGCGTGATCTTCACGCAGCCCGAACCGAAATCCTTGTCGACATATTCGTCGGCGATAACGGGAATTTCGCGGTCGGTGAGCGGCAGCTTGAGCATCTTGCCCACCAGGTGCTTGTAGCGTTCGTCGTCGGGGTGAACAGCAACGGCCTGATCGCCGAAGAGTGTTTCCGGACGGGTAGTGGCAACCACGACGCCTTCGGAACCATCCACGGCCGGGTAGCGGATTTCCCACATGTGGCCGTTTTCTTCTTCGCTTTCGACTTCAAGATCGGAGACAGCCGACTGCAGTTTCGGATCCCAGTTGACCAGACGCAGGCCCTTGTAGATGAGACCTTCGTTGTAGAGTTGGACGAACGTTTCGCGAACGACGGCCGAAAGCTTGTCGTTCATCGTGAAGTACAGACGCTTCCAGTCGAGACTGTCGCCCAGGCGGCGCATCTGATTGAGAATTGTGCCGCCGGAGAACTTCTGCCACTCCCAGATACGTTCGACGAATGCGTCGCGGCCGATGTCGCGCTTGTCTTTGCCTTCCTTCTGCAACAGACGTTCCACCACGATCTGCGTGGCGATGCCTGCGTGGTCGGTACCAGGCAGCCACATCGTGTTGTAGCCCGACATGCGGTAGTAGCGCGTGAGCGAATCCATAACGGTTTGGTTGAAGGCGTGCCCCATGTGAAGAATGCCCGTGATGTTGGGCGGAGGCAGCTGGATGCTGAACGAGGGCTTGGAAGGATCAAGACCTGCGTCGAAATAACCGCGCTGTTCCCAGACGGGATACCAGCGTTCTTCAATGCCGGCGGGTTCAAAGCTCTTGGCGAGTTCTTTCGTATTGCTCATGACGCGTTTAGAAAAGAATACTTTGCAAAATTCATTTGCTCGTCGCGCCGCAGGCGAGGGTCCGATCGGTTTTCCACGCACAACAAAACCCGCGCGCAGTCCGTCAGGTGGAACATGCCGCGGCACACAAGCGGTATATCCAATTTTTATTGAAGCCGTATTTTCGCACGTCTGCGGTCGGCTTGCTCAACGCGCGGCCGGCCGCGCATAAAATTCGAGAACCGACGGCAGTCGTATTGCCGATTTGCAACAAAAAAGCCGCGGCATCGACTCTTTTTGAGCGTGGTGCCCAAAGGCCCGATTGGTGAGAGCAGTGATCTATCCGTATTTCAGCAATTCTTACGACGTTCTCAAGGCGCTTTTCATGAATGCCCTCATCTTGAGGCGACAGTCGGCAGCAAGTTTGCGTTCGGTCTTTTTCTCCGCCGAAGCGGTGGTGCCGGACGAAGCCGTCAAGGACGAGCTCAATCGTTCTCTGGCCGATGCCCAGGGCATTGCAAGCGGTATTCGCTTTGTGACGACGCAGGCATGGCTCGATCGGATGAACCACGGCTCTCCCGATGTGAGCGGACGTGCGAGAGCGCTCGAGTGGGGAATTTACGCCGTCGTCACCGATCAGGCGTTCCTTGCACGGCCCGAATGCGCGCGCCTTAAAAAATACATTGAGGACAACGCCTCTGCGGCTTTATGGCCGTTGGTAAGCCGCATCGCCGGTCTTTTTTCGACTTATTTTTCCTATCGCGCCGATTGGCTCTGGAACTGGGCGGGCAAAAGTCTGACAAACAACAATGTCGAACGAACCACGCGCGAAGCCACCGTTTTGAGGCAACACCCGGACTTTGCCTGGCAAAAGGCGCTCTGGCTGGAACTTTGTTCCCGTACCAAGGCCGACGGTACCAAGCTGTGGCCCACGGCCGATACGTTTTTGGAAATTCCCGAGACGTGGCTCGAGCGCATGCGCGAATCCGAAAAAAACATCGATCCGCTTTACGTCTTCATGCCGAGGGAATTGCCTCCTCTGGCTCTGCCGCAGTTGTTGGCTGAATCCCGTCGCCGTTGCGTCTATCTTTATGTCCAGAACCCCTCGTCGGCATTTTGGTTCGATCCGACGGTCAAGGGAGAAGACGGCTTTACCTGGTTTCACCGCAACGCGGCCGTGCGCCGCGCCCTGATCGATCGTCTACGTTGTTTCGTAACTCAGGATACGGGCGAAGATGCCGTCTTTTTGGAGGATGACTTGCCTGAGGTTCCGCGCACCGAGCCGCACAATCAAACGGTGGGTGCGGAGGCGCTCGCCGATATGCTCCAACTCAAGGCTAAAGCCGAGCAGTCCGCTGATATTTACCTGCGTCCTCGCGAAAACAATGTTTTGGGGTCGCTGCAGCAGGCGGTGCTTGAAGACGATCCGAATGCATTACCCCAAACGGTGGCCGATGACGACGATTCTTTCCTGATCGTTCGGGCACCCAACGCTGTTCGCGAAGTGCAGACGCTGTGCGACTGGATCGCTTCCATGATTGAGGCTTCGGCAAAGACGGACGAACCGCTCAAGGCGTCCGACTTTTTGGTGGTGACGCCGGACATTGATGCGATGGCTGGCGTCATTGCGGCGGTGATGGGAGCCAGAAGCGAGGAAGAGTACCTGAGTTACCACATAGCCGGTCAGTCGGAGCTTGACGTCAACAGCGCCGCGCGCGCCATGCTTGCCGCCATGCGTTTTGTGGGCGGTGCTGCCACCGCAACGGAATTCATCGAACTGTTGGAGATGCCAGCCTTTGCCGCTGCACGTTCTCAGGGCAACGCCAATGTTTCTCTGATCTCCAACTGGCTTGCGGCAGCCGGATACCGCTGGGGACTTAACGAGGCGCACGCCAAAAGTGCGATCGCGCGTTCTGCGGCTTGGCCCGAAGGGGGCGATGCGTATGAAGGCACGCTTGAACGTGCTCTCGAACGCCTGGTCGCGGGCAATCTTGTGGGACAGTCGGACGGACTTGTCGCTCACGATGTGTTTGCCGTGAGCGGATGTGAGCTCGGGGGATTCGATGGGACTGAAGAAGATGGCGAGACCTTTGACTTCTTGCTGGCCTTGGCGCGTGCGTTTCTTGACATCGGCCAAATGCCTGAGCGGCAAATGGCTGAGGCGTGGCTTGAAACCACGCGTCGCTTTGCCGACACGCTCTTTGCGGGATACGCCAAGTCGCCCGAGATGATTGCTTTCGTGCTGCGAGCCGCGTCGCTGGCGCAAAGCGCAACCGAAGTGCTCGGCGCTCAGGAAATTACGTTTGAGACCTGGTGTTCGGCGCTGGAAAAGACGATGCGTACGAACAAGACGACGGTGCGCGCCACGGGGCGAGTCACGTTTGCACGCACGGGAGACTTCGTCGGCATGCCGTTTAAGTGTGTCGCCGTCATCGGACTCAACGACGGTGAATCTTTCCCGGGCAGTTCGCGACGCGAAGAGTTTGATCTCACGGCCGCCAAGCTTGTTGTCGACGGCAGGGAACTTCACGTGGCGCGTCGCGGCGACAGGGACTCGCGCGAGAGCAACCGCGGCGTCTTTTTGGCTTTGCTGCTTGCAGCGCAACGCCATTTCTATGTGTCGTATTCGATCGGTTCGGGTTCGGTGCCTGCCAATCCTTCGGTCGTTTTGCAGGATTTGAAGCAAGCTCTGGCCGAGGGGCTCGACGATCCTACGGAAATCGAACGCAAACTCACCAAGACTGTGCCGGCACTGGCTGCTTCGCCCGAAAGCTTCTTGCCGCAGATGGGAGTGCTTCGCTGCCGCAGTGCTTCGCTTGCCGCAGCCGTCAATAAAGCTGTTGAGAGCGGCTATTTGGCTCAAGAGGAGCCTTTTGCCGACGCTCCGATTTCCGTCAGTCGACGAGCAACTTTGTCGGTCGACAGCCTTGTCAAGTTCTTTACTTACGCCGAAAGCAACTCGCTCAAGCTGATCGGTTTGACCTCAGCTTCGTACGAGCAGGCGGAGACGACGCCGATCCGGCGATACGGCAGCAGGGACTTCTTATTCAGGAGCAAAGTTCGTCGCCGTATGGACAGTGCGTTTGCCGAAGGGATGACGGAGGATGAAATCCTGAAGGTCGCTTCCTGCGACCCGACAATTGGCGAGCAGAGCGTACGCCGGCTGTTGGTCGAGAAGTTCGTGGATGTGCTCGGTCAGATGCACGAAAAGCTGACCGAAGAGATGCTTTCTGACGCAGGGGTGCCCGTGCGTGTTGAAGGCGGACGGCTTGTGTTTGAGGAAATGCGAAATCGACCGTTCAGTACGCTTGCGGTGCCTGACCATGACGGCTATAAAAACAAAAAAGACGAAATCGTCGTCGGAGTGATCGGCATTTCCGACAACGACCTGCTGAAGACTTTCCTGCAGTTTGCCGCGGTTAATCTGATGGCCTTTAAAAAGGGGCACAGGCCGATCGATTTTGTGTTCTTTGGCGGGGATGAGTCGAAGGGGACATTCCATTACCGCTGGCATGTCAGTGACGATGAAGGGGCAAGCAATACGACACGGTTGCTGCAGGATGTGGTGACAAGCATGCTTGCTCTTGTCAACCGCCATGCGGAGGACCGACCGATTCTGGCAGACGATTCGGCCTGCGATGGAACTTCCCTGATCTGGCGGGGGCTCAAAGACGGCGATCTGGCGGCTACAAGCTGCAAAAAGCTCAAGGAAGCGGTGGTGGCCATAGCCGGTATGTTCGATATTGCCGAAAAGCCGACAACCTCGAAAAAATCAAAGAAACCGAAGGGAAGTCCCGAAGAAATCTTTAACGCAGCAGTGGCCAGCTTCGAGGACATCGGAATTGGGACGGACGCAAGGAATTGAGAGATGAACGAAACCGAGAGAAAAGAATTGACGTCCGGCTTTGATGTTCAGACGGCTGACCTAAGCGGGCGCTGGCTCGTGGAAGCAAGCGCCGGCACGGGAAAAACGTTTGCCCTTGAGCGCATCGTGTTGCGTTTGGTGATTGAAGAGGCGGTGTCCATCGACAGAATCCTTGTCGTGACCTTTACCAATGCGGCGACGGCCGAGTTGCGCGAGCGCGTGCGCGCGCTTTTCTACAAAGCGTCCGCAGTACTCAAAAACGGCGACGAGCAATCCGAATTCGAAACTTTTTTCGAGCGCTCCCGTTTGCGTGAGCATGATCCGGCAGCGCTGATCGAAAGTGCTCTCGAACATTTTGACGAGGCGAGCATTCTGACGATTCACGGCTTTTGCCAGAAGATGCTGAGTGAATTCATCTTTACGCGTGCCGGTGCCTACGACGTTGAGTTCGTGAGTGATACTGGTTTTGAAGCCGAAGTCACTCAAGCCTTTTTGCGGCGTGAATTGCCGGCGCTGACGCCCGAGCAAAGAGCCAAAGTGCTTGAGTGGGGATCGTTGCCGCAGTTACTTTCCAAGCTTGGAGAACATGGCAGCAGCGTTAAGCCTCAGGCTCGGATTGACAGTGACGATTTGAGCGATCCGACGCTTAAATCGCTTTTCGAGCGCTTTCTGCAGGAAGGTCCGCGGCGCGTACGCGAACTTGAGCGGCTGCACGGCGTCAAGAGTTTTTCCGCGCTTCTGACCGAGATGTATTCGCTTGTTCAAAGCGGCGATTCAGCCCTTGGGCGCATCCGCAATCGTTACGATGCCGTCCTGATCGATGAGTTTCAGGATACCGATCGCATCCAGTACCGAATTTTTAAAACGTTGTTTTTGGCCGATCTGCCCGAGGCTCCCAAGAGCGTCTTTTTTGTGGGCGATCCTAAGCAGGCGATCTATGCCTTTCGCGGCGCAGAGCTCGATGTCTATCTGCAAGCGAGAAACGACATCGAGCAAATGGGCAGCCAAAGCGAATCGGCGGGGCTTCGTACGCTCGAGACCAACTACCGTTCGACCCCGGCACTAGTGACGGCCGTCAATGCTTTTTTCACCGCTAACGGTTCCTCAGGCAGTTTTCTGTCTGCCGACATTCGCTATTCGGATCTCAAGACCGGTGCTTCGGCCATGCCCTTGGTGAGGATTCGCGATGGTAAACCGGAATTCGTGCCGGTCATGAGTCTTTGGGTGGACGACGAAACGCTGTCAGGCTCCAAAATCGAGGCCGTAAGACAGGCCGAAGCCAAATACATGGCCGATGACATCGCCTCTTTGCTGGACGGAACGGTTTATATCTATCGACACAGACAATGGCGCGTGCTGCGTCCCGGTGACATCTCGATTTTGGTGAAAAAGCGCACTGCCTCACAGCACGTTCAGCGCGAACTGCTCGCGCGCGGCGTACGCACGCTGCTTGACGATCAGACGAACGTGTTTACGACGTCTGAAGCCGACGACGTGAGAGCTGTTTTTGAAGCGATGCTTTCGCCGACGGATACAAAAAAGTTTGCGACGGCCCGAGCCACACGGCTGATCGGACGAACGCTCAGTGACATTCGCGAGGATTTGTCGGCGGCGGGTGCCGATCGGCAGCTCCTTCAAAACGCTCTTGAGCGATTCGAGGCGAGTGGCCCCGCAGCGGCTTTGTCTTACATAGCCCGCGAACGTCGCCTGCAGGAACGGCTGCTGCCGATTCAAGGCGGCGTTGCGATGCTGATGAACCACGAACATCTCGGTGAGCTTCTTCAGGAAATTTATCGGCAAGTGGGTTCGCCCGGGGCCGTTTTGCGCGCTATGGAACGCCTGGCGCATCCCAGCCGAAGCAATGAAAACCATTGCGTGAGAAAGCCTAACGATGAGAATGTTGTTCGCGTGGTAACCGTTCATGCCAGCAAAGGGCTCGAATATCCGGTCGTGTATTTGGTGCAAACCGAATCGATGAGGACACAAAAGCGAGACGCTGATACTTTCTGGATGTCCAGAGGCGCCGACAGTGATGAAGTGAGTGTCAATCCAAATGAACGGGAAGACAAAAGCGGCAAGATATATGAAGGCCGGGTACTCGAGCTTTTGCGTCAGGCCTACGTGGCCATGACGCGTGCGTCGTCCCGTCTGGTGTTGCCGCTTTTTATTGCAGCCAACAGCAGGCAATACTCCAGGGACAGTGCGAACAACGCCTATGTACAGGCGATGACCGGCGAGGTATCTCCGGTTGCCCAAACGATGAAGGAGTATGTTGACGTTTTGGGAATTGTGCGTAATGCCGCCGAAGAAACCCGCCGTCGCTATCTTGCATCGATCAAGCAATCAGGACAGTTGCCCGACGTTCGGGCCGTCTGCGAGGCGCTTTGCCGAGATTTGCAGCAAAACTTTGTGCCGTTGGAACCGTGCTCGGGGGAAGATCTTTTTGAAATCCGCTCGAGCGTTCCCCCTGCCGCTCCCGTCATGAGTGTGCAGGCCCTTCGCGTACAGGCTGCCAAGCCGGTGAGCGTCCATTCGGCCTGGCATCGATCCAGCTTTACGGCAATTGCCTCCGGTTTGGGCGCAAGTGTCGGCGAAGAGTTCGAAGCTGAGGAATTCGAAGGCGCCGATGCCGTTTTGGAAGCTGATGAAGAAAATCAACGCGCCTTTGCTGCTCCCACAGTCAAGCAGGATGTGACTGTTGACATTGAAGAAGGACAGGACGAACACCTACTGCAGGCACAGTTGTTACTACGCGGTGCGGCGGCCGGTGACTGGATTCACAAGCTACTTGAGCGCGTGATGAACGCCAAACCGGAAAACCGTGAAGCCGTTCTTGAAAACATTCGGTCGTTGCTGGCTGCTTCCGCATTGCTAAGGCGGGCGGACCCGCAGCAGCGTGAGGCCGTGCTCGAGGCCGGCGCTGAACTCATTGCCGGTTACGTTAGAAACACCGTGTCATGTGAACTCTTTAACGCAAAGACGATAGGTTCGAACGAAGCGACACCGCCCTTTGTGCTCGATCGACTCACGTTCGGCGAGCGTCAGTGCGAAATGCCGTTCCTGCTTTCGGTTCCCAATTCGAAGCTTCGCTCCAAGGATGTAGCCGAGTGCATGGCCTCGCACGGTTTCCCGATGCAAAGCCTCCGGGACAATGTTTTGCAAGGGTATCTGACCGGTGCGATCGACATGGTGTTCGTTGCCGACGGCAAGTATTACATCCTCGACTGGAAGAGCAACTGGTTGGGAGCCTCGCCAGAGGATTATTCGCAAGAGGTGCTGCGCGGGGAAATTGAGCGCAAGCATTACGCGCTACAGTACGTGATTTATTTGACGGCGCTCAAGCGTCATCTGATGGCAACAGCGGGGTTGACGCAGGAAACGGTATGGAACGTTATCGGTGGCGCCTTTTACGTTTTTGTGCGCGGGGTGAACGCACAGTGCGCATTGGACGAAAAGGGAAGACGTACCGGCGTGTATTTTGATTGTCCGCGAGAGGCGGTGGATGCGCTCGATGCGCTTTTGGGTGACAGCAATGACTAGAAATCGACGCGTACAGACCGACAGCCGTCAGCAGTCTTTGGATTTCGGTCCTGTCTTTTCCGACATACAGGCGCAGGAGCAGCAGACGGTGGAGAGAACACTCCGGCTTTTGGGTTCGATCTCGGCAGCAACGGATGCCGAGTTGGACGCGGCGCGCATGCGTTCGGGAGTAATCATCAATATGCTGAAGCGCCACGGACAAGCCGATCTGAAGTCTGATAGCGAAGACAAACTGTCGCTTTTGATGTTCTGCGTTTTCGATGCGCTCAACGACGGAAGCTTGTGCGTCGGAAAAGAAAAGTTCAAGCGTCGTCTGGAACTTTTTAACAGTACGATGCAAAGGCGCGCGTCTTCGAGCGATAAGACTTTTGTTCCTTTGCCCCAATCGCTGACATTTGAAGAACTGGTAGACGATCTTCGTGCTTTCGGTTTGGTTGGAAACCCGGGTTTAACGGCAGGCGAGGGGGTGTTTGCGGGCGGACCGGCTTTGTTGGTTGCCGAAGCTACAGACAGAGAAACGCTTGTCTATACACAGAAGTCCTACGCACAAGAACAGGCGCTCGGCGAGTATCTTGCTGAACTTGCCTTCGATTCTGTGACTGTGGAATCGGTCGATGCCCTGCATGAAGCTCAGCGAGCTGCTGACATTGCGTTGGCCAACCGACTGACGGTGATCAGCGGCGGGCCCGGCACCGGCAAAACCACGGCCGTGGTTAATATTCTTAAATGCCTGATCAAAAAAGATCCCGAATCTGTCATTCAGCTTGCCGCGCCGACCGGTAAAGCTGCCTCGCGCATGAAGGAGGCTGTGGCAAACAACGTCAGCCGTATCGAGGAAAAAGGCATTCAGGAAAAGCTTATGGGGCTGGAAGCCAAGACGCTGCACCGTTTGCTCTACACGCCCGGAGCCGACGGCAGAACGCCGAGCAAGAACAATCCTCTTCAAGCTGACATCGTTGTGGTTGACGAGTCGTCCATGATCGATATCCGCCTGGCAAGCAATTTGTTCAAGTGCATTGATGCCGACAGAACCAAAGTGATTCTGCTCGGCGATCGCTTCCAGCTTGCTGCCGTCGGTCCCGGTTCGTTTTTTGCGGACGTGAGCGACCTGAAGGGCCCGTTGGCCGATAACATCAGCCATCTCACAAAGAGCTGGCGTTTTGATGCAAGCAAGGCGCTCGGAAAAATTGCAGAGGCAAGCCGCGAAGGTGAGGAACTGATTGTGACGGACGCTTTTGTCGAAAACAGCGACAACGATCCGCGAGTCGACAACCCGCTGCGACTGCACGAGGATGCCCCCAAGGGCGATCTGTCGGCGAGCTTTAAGAAATGGTTTGAAAACGAATTGTCCTCGCCGCTCAAGGTAATTGCGGAACTGCGGCGCAATCGCACAGAAAAGTCGCTTCACGATGCGGCGCGTAAGCTTGCGCGGCTCTACTTTTCCGTTGGCGTACTTGCCTCCAACCGCGAGGGGCCGATGAGCGCGCAGGCCGTCAACGCGTTTGCCGAATCGATTTTTGTCAAAGAGGGTATTCCTTATCCGGCGTTTCGTCCGATGATTGTCCGCCGCAACGACTCGATGCTTGAGGTCTACAACGGCGACATTGGTGTGGTGATGCCGGGGCAGAGCTGGTTTGAAGGAGCTGAATTCGATGCAACGCAGGCCAACGTCTATTTTCCGGACAGCTCACGCCTGGTGCGATTCGGCCTGATCGGTCACATTGAGCCTGCTTTTGCCATTACGATTCATCAATCGCAAGGCTCGGAATACCATCACGTTGCCGTACTCATGCCCCAGGATCCTAACTCGGGGCTGGCTACGCGAGAGCTTTTCTACACCGCCGTCACCCGCGTGCGTGATGAGCGCAACGGTAAGCAGACGACCTATGGATCGCTGGATGTCTTCGGAAAACTTACCGTGGTGAAAAAGGCGCTACGCACGCCTGTTCAGCGTCAGGGCGGTTTGATTCGACGTATTGTCGAAGCCAAGGACAGAATGCAGAAAACAAGGAGATAACTATGTCGAGACAACGAGCTCTGGCTCAATTGCAGACCGAAGGGTGGGGCGATCGCGTACGCTTTTTTGAAGCCAACACGGCAACGGTGGCGCTGGCCGCCCAGGCTTTGGGCTGCGAGCCCGCGCACATTGCCAAGACGTTGGCGCTGCGCTCGCCCGACGGCGCCGTTCTGGTGCTGGCTGCGGGCGACGTGAAATTGTCAAACGCCAAGTTTAGGGAGCACTTCGGCTTCAAGGCGCAGATGATCCGCGGTGAAGAGGTGGAAGCGCTCGTGGGACATGCTCCGGGCGGTGTTTGCCCCTTTGGCGTCAACGAAGGCGTGCAGATTTATTGCGATGTAAGCCTACAGCGCTTCGAGACGGTTTACCCGGCCTGCGGAGACGATCAAAGTGCGGTGCGTTTTACGCCGCAGGAACTGTTTGAAGCCTCGCATGCACTCGGTTGGGTTGACGTGACCGTCGTGCGGGAATAACGGAATTCAGAGCGGTTTGCGCCAGCCGTAGCGTGCATCGCGGCGCAGCGAGAAGCTCTCGGCCGCCTCTCGGACCGCAGCTTCAAAGTCGGGAACCTGTTTGCAGCGGAAGATTTTTGAAGCGGCTTTTTTGATGCGCGCTTCGTCTCCGTCTTCGCCAAACAGACACAGCTGAAAGAACCAATATTCCTTCATGCGCATCATGGCGTTTTTCTGACTTTCGAAGAGCGTCGTGTAGGCCTCAAAGAGCGCCTCGTGAAAGGAAAGGATTTCCGATAGGCTCGCCGCATTGCCGCCCTTGGATTTGCGAAAGAGGGCGGGATCGGCCATCAGTGCCCGGCCAACCATGATTTCGGCCAGACCGCCTGGAGCGCCCGAGTAGCGCAAGGAAACCTTTTCGATGTCCCCGGGAGTGATCAGGTCGCCGTTGTAGCCAAGCGGCATCGGCAAAGAGGACAGAACCTTGTCGAGAACCTCCAGACGCACGTCTCCGCGGTAGAGATCCGTTTTTAGGCGCGGATGCACAATGAGCCGCGTCATGGGGAAACGCGCGTATATGTCGACGAGGTTTTCAAATTCGTTGGGTGAGCGATAGCCCACTCGCGTCTTGAGTGAAACGGCTATCGGCAAGTCCGCTTCAAAAATGCGGGACAAAAAGGCGTGCAGATCCGTCGGATACTGCAAAAAGCCCGAGCCTTTGCCTTTGGCGGTCACGGTACCGGCCGGGCAGCCCAAATTGAGATTGACTTCTTTGTACCCGAGATCGGCGAGAGCTTTGGCCGCCCAGATGAAATCGTCGGCATTTCTCGTGAGCAGCTGAGGAATGGCGCAGATTCCTTCATTGGCCTGCGGAGCAAGTTCTCGCATCTGCCGATCGGTGAACTTCGGCTCACGCGTGGGCGTGACGAACGGAAGGTAGTAGCGGTCGGCTGCGCCGAAAAACTGCGCGTGCAGACGGCGATAGACAACGGTCGTGAGACCTTCCATGGGCGCAACGGTTAGTTCGGGCAAAGTGGAGAGCGTCATGAATGGGAATCGGCGAAAAAAGCGAGAGCGGCATTGTATCGATACAGTCTTAGACTCTCAAACGAGGAGTTGGTATGCGCCAAAGTTACTGCTTTCAGATTGCTCCGAAGCTTCTGTAAAATAGCGGCCTTTCTTTTCGACAGTAAAAACAAGAAGATACAACGGGGGATCGACAACATTGACTGACGGATTAAATCAATTTGCGCATATCCTTGGAGAACTTGTCGGCACGGTCAACAATTTTCTCTGGACGTACATTCTCATCGCCGCCCTGATTCTGTTGGGGCTGTGGTTTACCTACAAAACGAAGTTCGTTCAGATTCGCTGCATTCCCGAAATGTTCCGCCTTATTGGCGAAGGCGTTGGCAGTCTGCCGCGCGAGGGACACATCTCGACGTTCCAGGCCTTCTGCGTGTCAACCGCTTCGCGCGTGGGAGTCGGCAACATCGCCGGCATCGCCATCGCGGTGGTTCTCGGTGGTCCGGGCGCCGTGTTCTGGATGTGGGTGATCGCAACGATCGGCGCGGCTTCGGGCTTTGTAGAATCGACGCTTGCTCAGATCTACAAGGTCAAGCGTCCTCAAGGCGGTTTTGCGGGTGGTCCGGCCTACTACATCCGCAACGTGATTGGCTCTCCCTTCTTTGCGGGCCTCTTTGCGGTCTTGATCTCGGTGACCTACGGCCTGATCTTCAATTCGGTTCAGGCAAACACGATGGCCTTGTCCGTGCAGACGAGCTGGGGTGTTTCGACCTTTGCCACGGGGCTTACGGTTGCAGTTCTCACGGCACTCATCATCTTCGGTGGTCTGACTCGCATCGCCCGCGTCGTGGGCGTGATGGTGCCTTTTATGGCGGGCGCCTACCTGATGGTCGCGATTTTCTTTACCTGCATGCACATCGATCAGTACCCGCGCGTGCTCTATGAAATCGTCACGAACGCGTTCGACTTCGATGCCGCCTACGGTGCGACGTTCGGCATGATCGTGATGACCGGCATCAAGCGTGGTCTCTTCTCGAACGAAGCCGGTATGGGTGCCGTTCCGAACGCTGCCGCTGCGGCCGATGCTACACATCCGGTCAAGCAGGGGCTGGTTCAGGCGCTCGGCGTTTACTTCGACACCATGGTTGTCTGTACGGCTTCGGCCATGATCGTTCTGATCGTGCCGGGCTGGAAGGAATCAGGGCTTACCGGCATCGAACTCATCCAGCACATGCTTTCCTCCGAGATCGGTTCCTGGATGAACCATTTCATCACGGTCGTGGTGCTTTTCTTTGCGTTTAGCTCCATCATCGGCAACTACTTCTACGGTGAAATGAACATGGGCTTTATCAGCAAGCATCCGGCGGCGCTGTGGATTTTCCGTGCTCTGGTGGTGCTGATGGCTTTCATCGGCAGCGTGACCGAACTGGGTTTGGTGTGGAATCTCGCCGACCTCTTCATGGCACTGATGGCTTTGGTCAACCTGGCGTCCATTGCGATAATCGGACGCTATGCCTACAGGGCGCTGGACGATTACGTCAAGCAGAAAAAGGCCGGTATCGAGAACCCGGAATTCGATCCGAAATGTCTGGACAATATGCGCGGCGTACAGTGTTGGCCTCGTAATAAGGACGAGGAAATTGTCCAGTAAATCAATTGGTTACAATTGATTGGCGGCAGTCGGAAGCGATTTCGGCTGCCGTTTTTTTTGAGATTTTCCAGACGAAACAAGGCTTTTTGAGTGTTATAGAAAAAAGCTATCAAAAGAGGTCTTAAATAGTATTGGACGCGGGCGCAATAGCATCCCATAATGCACTCAACACAGCGAATGACTCGCTGCACCGATTTGATAGGAGAAATGAAAATGACTTGCCCTCATGCTAACAACCAGACTTGCGAAACTTCTGCCGTTTGCCCTGTCAAGGTTTACCTTGCCAACCTCGCTGTCTTGAATGCCAAGCTGCACAATCTGCATTGGAACGTTGTCGGTCGAGCTTTCATTCAGGTGCATGAATACACCGAGGGCCTCTACGACGAACTGTTCGAACAGTTCGACGCTGTGGCCGAAGCCATGAAGATGCGCGGTGGCTTCCCGCCGGTTCGCTTGAGCGAATTCCTCAAGATCGCCACGGTTGAAGAACTTGACGCCCGCGACTTCTCGGTGTCCGAAGTGCTGCAGATCGTGACCGAAGACGTTCTCAAGATGCAGGCGCTCGCCAAAGAAATTCGCGAAGGCGCCGACAAGATGGGCGACTACCTGCTTTCGGCTCAGTTTGACGGCTACCTTGAAAGCTACGCCAAGCGCGTGTGGTTCCTCAAGGCGATGCAGAAGGACTGCTGCTGCAGCGGTGAAGAACAGTCCTGCGGCTGCCACCACTAAAAGTCGATAAGGAGCGACAAGCGTCTCCGAAAGACTCGCAAAGCACTGTTGGAGATTTTTCCGGCAGTGCTTTTTTTCAGCCCAGCGTCGTGTCCAGGAGCATCATGACCACGAAACCTGCCATGACGGACAAGGTGCCCAGATCGCTGTGTTCGTTGAGATGTGCGGCCGGAATCAGCTCTTCGACAACTACGTACATCATAGCGCCGGCGGCAAAGGCCAACAGCCATGGCAAATATGGTACGACGAGGCTCAACGCCAGAACGGTCAAGACGCCGAAAAGCGGTTCCATGGCGCCGCTGAAAACGCCCACGGCAAAGGCCTTGGCACGACTCATGGTGCCGCAGGCTAAAGGAAGCGATACGGCCGCACCTTCCGGGATGTTCTGAATGCTCATGCCGAGTGCAAGCGCAAAGGCGCTGGAAAGCGCTGCCGGATCTTGCGAAAGAGCGGCAATGGAAAAGGCCAGTCCCAGACTCATTCCTTCGGGAATGTTGTGCAGCGTAACGGCGCTTACCAAGAGCGTCGTGCGGTCAAGCTTAACGTGCGGGCCTTCGGGCGTGTCAGAGTCCGGGTGCATATGTGGCGTAATCTTGTCCAAAAGCGCCACAAAGGCTACACCCAGGATGAAACCTCCGGTTGTCGGAAGCCATTGGTTTGCTCCGTTTTCCTGCGCGTGCTCCATGGCAGGAATCAAAAGCGACCAGATGCTTGCGGCAATCATGATGCCGGCGGCAAAGCCCATGGCAAGCGGTTGGAATTTGCGGGCGCGCTGCTGCGACATTGGCACGAAAACAACGGCGGCGCCCAGAGCCGTGGCGGCAAAAGAGAGGCCGGTGCCCAAAAGTACGGCAGCAATGGGACCGGACTGCATCAGGTCGGTCAGAAACGAAAAATTGGTCATGTTGCAAAAAACGGGCGAACGCTGAGGACAGGACAATCTTAACAGTAGACAATCTTTGGTACGGGCAAATGTCGACACAAACCTAGCCGAACAGATGACCTTGAGCGCAAAACGCGTGCCGTATAATCGTTTGAATTCGAGATTGGAGCAAATCTTCATTTTGTTCCAAGGTTTTTGCGTGCGCGTTTAAAGCCGATCTCTTCGGAGGTCAGGGTTGGATGTGTGCGTGTTATTTCTGACGATTCAATCAGTAACCATGAGCTGGCTCACCCGAATCCTTCCAAAAATTGCTTCAAAACCTGCTGACGCTGAAAACAAAAAGAAGAGTCCCATTCCTGCGGGCTTGTGGACAAAGTGTCCCAAGTGTGATCAGGTGCTCTACAAGGAAGAGCTTGATGATTCTTTGCAGGTCTGCCCGAAGTGCGGACATCATTTGCGTCTGAGCGGCCGCAAGCGCTTGGATGCCTTTCTTGACTGGAAGGGCGTACATGAAGAAATCGGGGCGGATGTCCGCCCCGTCGATACGCTTGGCTTTGTGGATTCCAAGTCTTATCCGACGCGTCTGGAAGCATCTCAGGGCGCCACGAAGGAAACCGACGCGCTGGTTGTCATGCGAGGCGAGTTGCGTCGTCGTCCTGTTGTGGCGGCCGCTTTTGACTTCGCCTTCATGGGCGGCTCCATGGGCAGTGTTGTCGGTGAGCGTTTCGCTTTGGGTGTGGAACGAGCTCTGCGTGAAAACATTCCGTTTGTGACGTTCACGAGCACGGGCGGCGCCCGAATGCAGGAAGGACTTTTGTCACTTATGCAGATGGCCAAGACCAATGCGGCGGTGACGCTTCTGGAAAAAGCGCGCATTCCGTACGTGTCCGTGCTGACTGATCCGACGATGGGAGGCGTTTCGGCTTCGTTTGCATTCATGGGCGATGTTGTGATTGCCGAGCCGCAGGCGCTCATCGGCTTTGCCGGTCCGCGAGTTATCGAGCAGACGGTTCGCGAAAAGTTGCCTGCGGGTTTTCAACGCTCGCAGATGCTGCTCGAAAAAGGTGCCATTGACATGATCGTGGATCGCCGTGATATGCGTCAGGTGGTTTCCGAACTGATTGCACTGCTCTCGAATAAGCCAACCCCCTCGGTGTAAGGACTGGTTCGGGTGCAGAGGTAGACGTTCAACAACGAACACAGGGAGTAGAAAATGCTGATTCATGGTTCTATGGTGGCGTTGGTCACCCCGATGACGCCCGACGGCGCCGTTGATTGGGAAGCATACGGTCGGTTGATCGAGTGGCACATTGCCAGCGGTACCGACGGCATCGTGACGATGGGAACAACGGGTGAGTCGCCCACGCTCGACGTAGATGAGCACAACGAGGTGGTGTCCTTTACGGTAAAGACGGTGGCAGGCCGTGTGCCCGTGATTGCCGGCACCGGCGGCAACTCTACGGCCGAAGCCATTGCATTGACGCAGCACGCCCGAGACGTCGGCGCGGATGTGTCGCTTCAGGTGGTTCCCTATTACAACAAGCCCACGCAGGAAGGTCTTTATCAGCACTTCAAGGCAATTGCCGAAGCGGTCAATATGCCGATGTGGCTCTACAACGTTCCCGGTCGGACGGTTGCGGATCTCAAGAACGAAACCGTGCTGCGACTGGCTCAGATTCCCAATATCGTTGGTCTGAAGGACGCTACCGGCGACATCGCCCGTGCGATTGATCTGCTGCGTCGCCTGCCGGAGGTTGTGGGCGATAAGGAGTTTGCCGTCTATTCCGGCAATGACGATTCGGCTCTGGCGCTGATGCTCGTGGGCGGAACAGGTGTGATTTCTGTGACTGCCAACCTGATGCCGCGTGAAATGCACGAAATGGCTTCGGCGGCTGTGGCTGGCAACGTGGCCGTGGCGCGCGCCATTAACAATCGACTCATGCCTTTGCACCAGCAGCTCTTCTGCGAACCCAATCCAGTGGCGCCGAAGTGGGCTCTGTATCGCATGGGGCGCATTGGTCCGGGGATTCGACTGCCCCTCACTCCGCTTTCGGAGGCCAATCGACCGGCGGTTGAAAAGGCGATGCGAGAAGCCGGCGTTGAGTTCTAAACTTGGCTCAAACTGTGACTGACTCCGGTTGCGGGCCTAGTCCCGTTTCAACTCGTTTCGAGTTGTGTTCGTCGGCTGTCGTAAAAGCCATCCTTTGCTAAACTTCGCAAAATTCAGTTTTTTCGCCCGCATTCATGCCAAGGTTCTGGTGCGGGCGTTATTCAGGGAAAGAACACTTTTATGGTGAATCGTGCTTTGAGGACTGCGGCTGTTGTTTCTGCAATTGCTGCTTTGACCGGATGTAATTCGCTCGGGGTCAACTTCGGCGACGACAAGGTTCAGTATGAAACCTCCACATCGCGCGCTCCGTTGGAAGTGCCGCCGGATCTCAATACCGTGACGAACAACGACCGTTTTGCGGTTCCAACCCGTCCTCAGATTGTGAGCGCTAATGCTGAAGCTGCTAAGGCTCGTATGGATGCAGAGGCCCGCGGCGATGAACCCTCTCAGGTTCTGCCCGAAACCGACTACGCCAAAGTTGTCCGTGACGGTCAGTTCCGCTACGTTCACGTTACAGTATCGCCCGACCGTGTTTGGCCCTTGCTGCAGGATTTCTGGGCAAGCGTGGGTCTTGCGGTGAAGTATCAGGATGCCAAGACCGGCATCATCCAGACGGAATGGGCGGAAAATAAGGCCAATCTTCCCAAGGACATCATCCGAGCCACCATCGGTAAGGCGCTGGACGTTGTCTACGACACTGGCACGCGTGACCAGTACCGTGCCCGCATGGAACGAGCTGAAGACGGAACGACGAATATCTTCATCACGCATCGCCAAATGGTGGAGGTGCTCAAAGGGCGTCAGGAAGAAAGCACGATTTGGCAGCCCGGTCCGAGTGATCCCGAACTCGAGGCCGTGATGCTGACGCGTTTGGCTCAGATGCTCGAAACCGAATTCAATCCGAAGGCTAAGCCCGAGGAACAGAAGGCGCTCGAACAGATGGCCGCCGTGAAATATGCTCCGATGAGCCGGATTGAAGAAGGCGCTGACGGTAAACCGGTGGCTGTTGTGATCGACGAGCCTTTTGATCGCGCGTGGCGCCGCGTGGGTGTGGCACTCGATCGCGGCGGTTTTGAAGTGACCGACCGTGACCGTAGTCAGGGGCTTTTCATGATTAACTATCTGGATCCTGACTACGAACAACAGAAGAAGAGCGAACAGGGCTTCTTTGCAAACCTTTTCTCCAGTGCGAAAGCTGTGGATCCGGTTCCCTATCGCATCCGTCTGAGTCCGGACGGCGAAAAGACGCGCGTGACAGTGACGGGAGAAGACGGCCGTTCCGATACGACCGGTGTCGCACCGCGCATCCTTACGCTGATCGGCGAACAGACGCGCTAATCGAAACGTCGGTTCAATGCACATTTTCTGAATGTGCCTGAGAGCGGGACAGCCTCTACAAAGAGCGTGTGTCCCGCTTGTGTTATCGAGGAAAAAAGAAGTGAGTTCTGGTTCGGTTGTCGGCGAGGCTTTAAGCGTGCGTTTTTCAGGACGCGTACCGCGTCGAGTGTTCTGGGTGTCCGCCCTGTTGTGTTCGGTTTTGGGCTGGCTTGTCGGCTGGCTTTACGCAACGCTCTACATGACCACGATGACGGAAATCACCTGGGACTTCGTGACGGTTGCCGCCGGAGCCTTTCAGATCTGGCTTGCTCTCATTTCCGTTTCCATTTCCGTGCGGCGATTGCACGATGTCGGCCGCAACGGCTTGTGGGTTCTGCCGATCGTTTTCATTCCCGTACTGGGGGCTATTTTCTGGTTTGTGCTCGGTTGTCTCGTCGGTGAACAGCATGAAAACCGTTACGGACCGGATCCCTACGCTTCTCGAAACAATCTCAAAGCACTTACGATCGCCTCATAAAGGTGAGGCAAGCGGAGTAAAGAATGCTTATTGAAAAGGATTGCGTCGTGGGTATCCATGTGCGCATGTTTGACCTGCAGAAAAATCTTCTGGAAGAGACAGAACCACAGGGCGTGACGTATCTGCACGGCCACGGCGACATCTTTCCCAAGCTCGAGCAGGCTCTCGAGGGAAAGAAAGCGGGTGACACGATTACGGTTCAACTTGAACCCGAAGAAGCCTTTGGTGATTACGACGATGAGGCCATCCGTTTAGTGCCGGTAGAGTCCTTGGGTGATCCTGAACTGATCGTTCCCGGTCTGGTTTTTTCAAGTGTTCCTGGCGAGACTCCCGACGGCAGAAATTGGCGAGTGACGGATGTTGCTGCAGGGCAGGCTGTGCTTGAAGCCAATCATCCCTTGGCAGGCTGGTCGCTTAAATTTGAAGTCAAGGTGCTTTCCGTGACCAAGCCCGAGGGCGAAGTCACCGGCAACGACGATGTGGTGGTGCCGGGGTTCTTGGGTTTTGCCGAGAAAATCATCGACGACGAGACCGACTGAGCGCGCCGTTTATAATCTGCTGATGGACAGCGCAAAGCTCGACTTTGTGCTTGAGACTCAGTGAATTGAAATTTCAACCATTTTCACTTTGTTATTACAAGACGGGGTTACCATCCATGACCATGCGACAAGACGAAACCGACGTTAATTTCCTCGATATCAAACCGGCTGATCTGGAGCATGCAGCGCAGGTGTTGCGCGGAGAGCTCGAAGCTAATCGACGCGCTTGGGAAAAAACGTGCTGGTCGCTGGAATACGTCAAGAAGAACCATGCCGAAGATACGGTGCTTATTGAGGCGCTGGAGACGATTCGTCATCATCTTGAACGCCGTATGTGAGGCGTCGTAACCCGATCTAACTCTACGGAGCTTTTATCTTGGAACGCATTTATCCGCATCCGTTCTTTGCTCGTGAAGGCTGGGCCATCATGGGCATCGCTTTCGTGATTGCTCTGCTCGTGCAGCTTTTCGTGGGCGGTTTTGTTGCCGCCATCTTCTGGCTACTGTTTATCTTCGTGGCGCAGTTCTTCCGTGACCCTGCTCGTGAAATGACCGACGACGAAAAGGCCGTGGTGGCTCCCGTTGACGGCCGCGTCATCAAGGTTGAAGAAGCGGTATGCCCCTATACGGGGGAACAAACCAAACTGGTGTCGATTTTCATGAACGTTTTTAACGTTCACAGCCAGAAGACCCCGGTTGCCGGAAAGATTGAAAAGATCGAATATTTCCACGGCCGTTACCTCAACGCTTCACTTGACAAGGCGAGCGAACAGAACGAACGCAATGCGGTGACAGTTGTGACCGAAGACGGTCAGCGCGTATGTTTCGTGCAGATTGCCGGACTTGTGGCCCGACGTATTCTGTGTTATCGCATGGTGGGCGATGTGGTCAAGAAGGGCGAACGTTATGGTTTTATCCGCTTCGGCTCCCGTGTGGATGTCTATTTGCCGATGAGTGCTCAGGTGCTTGTATCAATTGGTGAAAAGACGACTGGCGTGGAAACGGTGATCGCTCGTCTGGGCGAGCCCGTGTCGCAGCCTGTCGAATCGCAAGAGGAAGCGGCTGAAACCGCTGACTCGACCGCGAAAACAACAGTGACCGAGGCATCCGTCTCGTCTGACGTCGTTGAGGCCAAAACCGAGGACAAAGCTCACTAAGCGCTGAAAGCTTCGGTTACCAAAAAGAGGCCGGCCCGCACCGAAAAAGAAATTCCCGTGGAAGAATTCCCTGTAGGTTGCGGGCTTTTTGTTTTTAAAAACTCGCCGGTAATACTCTTAGGCAAGAAATCGTATGGCTGTTGAAAGAATTCGCCGTCGCCGTCCGGTACGGCAACGCATCATCGAAGTAGGCCGCAAGAAGGTTGTGAAGGTTAGCTCGCGCGGTCTTTTTGTGTTGCCCAACTTGTTTACCACGGCTTCGCTTTTCTGCGCGTTCATCTCGATCGTACAGGCAATGGAGCAAAACTTTGGTCTGGCCGCCTTGATGATCATGCTCAGCATGCTCTTTGACGGCATGGACGGACGCGTGGCTCGTTTGACGCACACGCAAAGCGAATTCGGCGTGCAGTTTGACTCGATTGCCGACATGACGGCTTTCGGCGTTGCTCCCGCACTTGTGATGTACAAATTCTGCCTGTATACGCTTGGTGGTCTAGGCTGGGCGGCAGCTTTCGTCTATTGCCTCTGTGCGGGGGTTCGTCTGGCTCGTTTCAACTGCAACGTCGGTGTTGTCGACAAGCGCTTCTTCCAAGGGTTGCCGAGCCCGGCAGCTGCGGCGCTTCTCGCTGGCTTTGTATGGCTTGCTGTTGAAAATAAGATGCCGACGTTCTTAGGCGATTCGCTGCCTTGGTTTGCCTTCGTGCTCACGATCTACGCCGGTCTTACCATGGTTTGCAACGCGCCGTTTTATTCCGGCAAGTCCGGTGTGTCGCTTAAGAACGCACCGTTTATCGTGATGGTTGCCGGCGCTTTGATTTTCATTCTGATTTCGAGCAATCCGCCGTTGGCCATCTTCACGATCTTCTGCGTGTATGCCTTGAGCGGCTACGTTTATCAGCTGTGGCTTTTTATCAGCGATAAGCCCAATCCCGTTTTACCGGGCGAATATACCGCTGATATCGGGACGACGACGAACGAAACAAGTTCTGATTTTCCGGAGGAAGATTCAGCCGACGCTTCCGTTGAAGCAAATAGGCAGCCCGGTGACGCTGGTCCTTCCGTGAAGCCCTGATTCCGTTTTTATTGTGTCCCGCTTTAAGACATCGCTTTTGAGGCGGGATCTTTTTTTCGATAAAGAGAGTTCTCATGTTTGTTTTTGCTCCTGCTCCGCAGGCAGTCGTGCCTGTTTCTGGCGAGAAGAATGTATTTTTCCCCGTCAATCGCGTCTACTGTGTCGGTCGCAACTACGCTGATCATGACAAGGAAATGGGGGGCACCGGTAAGACGACGCCGTGCTTTTTCTCCAAGCCCGCTGATGCCGTTTTTCCTATTGATTCAGGCAAAACCGCCCAGGTGCCGTTTCCTCAACGTACTGAAAATCTCCAGCACGAAGTTGAACTTGTGGTTGCTGTCGGCAAGTCCGGCAAAGATCTCACGGTCGAGCAGGCTGCCGAGTGCATTTGGGGCTGGGCCGTTGGTGTGGATCTGACGCGTCGCGACCTGCAGGCTGAAGCTAAGGCCAAAGGGCGTCCTTGGACAACTGCCAAGAGTTTTGACTATTCGGGCCCTGTTTCGCACATCGTACGCAAAGAAAACGTGCTGGATCCGAGCGACACCGAGCTGTGGCTTTACGTCAACAACGAATGCAAGCAAAAGGGCAGCACCCGAGACATGATCTGGTCGGTTGCCGAAGTGCTTGCCGAAATCTCTACGTATTGGGAATTGAAGGCCGGTGACTTGGTCTTCACCGGCAGTCCGTCGGGAGTTTCCACTTTGCATCGCGGTGACATTGTGCGCGCTGGCTGCAACGGTATCGGAATGATTGAGTTCGAGCTGATCTGAGTCGGCAAGGCCTCAAAATTAGCAAAAAAAAGACGGTTCTTTTAAAACCGTCTTTTTTTTATGTGTTGCATAGGGTAACTACTAAATTAAAGGTTTTTATTTCACATATTGTCTGCATAAACTGTTTCAAAATCTTGCCGTGGTTTCCGGGGCGGGTTTTTTTGCGGCTCTCTCTCGGGTGCCGCAAATAAAAAAAGAAATTTTTGAAGAGAAAGGAGCTCTCATGTCGTCGCTCGACGGAGTCAATGCCGTAACGATTATCTTTGCAGCGCTTTGCGTTTTTGCAATCGGTTATCGTTTCTACGGCCTGTTTATTGCAGCCAAGGTGCTCAACGTGGATGCCAACCGCGTGACGCCTGCTGTGAAGTACGCTGACGGTCAGGACTATGTCAAGACCGATAAGTTTGTGCTGTTCGGGCATCATTTTGCCGCTATTGCCGCAGCCGGTCCGCTACTCGGTCCCGTACTGGCCGCCCAGTTCGGCTATTTGCCCGGTTTGTTGTGGATTTTGATCGGCTGCGTTCTTGCGGGCGGCGTGCACGATATGGTCGTGCTGTTTTGCTCGGTGCGCCACAAGGGCCGTTCGCTTGCATACATTGCCACGCGCGAAATCGATCCCACCACGGGGTTTGTGGCTTCCTGGGCTGTGCTTGCGATTCTGATCCTGACGCTGGCGGGGCTTTCGATTGCTTGTGTCAACGCCATGCACGATTCGCTGTGGTCGACCTACACGGTTGTGGCAACGATTCCGATCGCCATCATCATGGGCTTGTATCTGCAGATCTGGCGCAAGGGTGACGTGCTCGGTGCAACGCTTCTGGGCGTGGTGCTGCTTTTCTTGTGCATCCTTTCCGGTCCTTGGGTCGCTTCGCACCCTGAGTATTTCGGCTTCCTTGACATCGATCGCAAGACGATGTCGGTCTTGATCCCGATCTACGGCTTCTTTGCATCTGTTCTTCCGGTGTGGCTGCTGCTCTTGCCGCGCGACTACCTGTCGACGTTCCTCAAGGTTGGTACGATCCTTGCTCTGGCTCTTGGCATCGTCTTCGTGATGCCCGAGTTCAAGATGCCTGCCATTACCGAATTCATCCATGGCGGCGGCCCGATCGTGGGTGGTCCGGTGATCCCGTTCATCTTCATTACGATTGCCTGCGGTGCCTTGTCGGGTTTCCATGCCACGATTGGTACGGGTACGACCCCGAAGATGATCGGAAATGAAAAGGACGTGCTCTTCGTGGGTTACGGTGCCATGCTTACCGAAGGTTTCGTGGCTGTGATGGCTCTGGTGGCTGCCTGTGTGCTTGTGCCTGCCGACTACTTTGCCATCAATGCGCCGGCAGCCAAGTTTGCCGAACTCGGCATGCAGGTTCAGAACCTGCCGATGCTGGAAGCCGAAGTGCAGGAAACGCTGGCTGCTCGCCCGGGTGGTTCTGTGTCGCTCGCCGTCGGTATGGCCTATATCTTCTCTCGCATCCCCTGGATGGAAGACCTGATGGCCTACTGGTATCACTTTGCGATTATGTTTGAAGCTGTCTTCATTCTGACCGCCGTTGACGCTGGCACCCGCGTCGGTCGCTTCTTCCTGCAGGAAATGATCGGCCGCTACATCTCGCCGAAGTTCAATCAGAAGGATTGGGTACCGGGCATCATCATCACCAGCGTGCTCTTTACCGGTTCCTGGGGCTACCTTGTGTACTCGGGTGATATCTCGAGCATCTGGCCGCTCTTCGGTATCTGCAACCAGTTGCTTGCGTCCGTGACGCTTTTGATTGGCACGACCGTGTTGCTGCGCATGAATAAGGGCAAGTACGCCTGGATGACCGGCGTGCCCGGTTTGCTGATGACCGTCATCACGATCTGGGCCGGCGTCTGGTTGGTTGTCAACCAATATCTGCCCAATGGTCAGCATCTGCTCGCTACGCTCTCTTGCGTTGTTATGCTGCTGATGGCGTTCGTGATTTTCGGTACGTTGCGCCGCTGGATGGTCCTCATCAATATGAAGACCCTTACGCGCGATCAGTACGGCGTTGAAGTAAAGGAAGTCGTTGAAGAATAAGTCTTCACTTCCACTACTTTGAAGAAACTGCAAAACCTCGCTTCGGCGAGGTTTTGCGTTTCGGAAATCTGCAAATTTCGGCAAAATTCGAACGTACTGCAACCGACGGTGTTTTTAAATGACCCGCTTCCAAAGATTTTTGACGGCCTTAAGTTGCACTTTTTTTTGCGCGACAGTCGGAGCCGAGACTGTAGTGCCGGCGCAGGACGGCATTGTTCTTAATTTGGTTTCGCGACTGGATGATTTTGGTGCATATGCCACCTCAGTGCAATTGCCGCGACCAATCAACTTTGGCATTGTTGCCTTTACTCGCCCGTCGCCCAATGAAGCGGTGGTTGAAGCGACGATACAAAGCCTGCGGCGATCCTTTGGGGAAGAAAACGTACGAGTGCGCGAATACACGATGACCGAACTAGCACAGGCCATTCGTGATGAAGAAGTCGATATTTTTCTTTCAAGCGCGGGTTTCTATTGGCGCCTGATGCAAAGCGGAGCGGTGGCAGTTGCTTCTCTGGCAAGCAAAGCCTATCCGGATCCTAATCATGGGGAAGGATCGGCTTTTGTGGTCCGATCGGATTCGACAATTCAAAGCTTTGTCGACATGAAGGGAAAAATGGCGGCAGCATCAAGTGCCGGAGGCTTTACCGGTTATCTGATTCCGATGGGAGAGGTGGTACGGCGCGGCTTCGCGTTTGAAAAGTTTTTCAGCTCAGTCGCTTTTGTCGGTCCCGACGACCGGCTCAAAGCCGGTTTTGATCTGATGCGTGAAGGCAAGGTTGACGTAGCAATTCTGCGTCAATGCTGGCTTGAGCATTACCTGCAAAAGCACCCGCAGGAAAGGGGTATGTATCGCGTCATTGAACCGCGTGACAGAACGCCCGCGCAATTGAAAAATGGTGTGTGCCAACGCTCGACTGAACTGTATCCGAGTTGGGTACTTGCATCGGCTCCCGCTGCTCCTCCCGAAATCACCAAAGCCGTGGTGTATGCGGCCTTTTCAATGGCGCCCACCGGCGACGGTCACTACTGGACGGTCGGCACCGACTACCGTGCCGTCGACGAGCTTTACCGCTCCCTGCGTCTTGGCCCCTATGAGTGGATGCGCAACTGGACGTTTAGCCGCGTATGGGATGAGTACGGCAACCTTATCATCGCGTTTCTCGTTTTTCTACTGGCTTGGATAGCGCACTCGGTACGCGTGACAAGGCTCGTGACCGTCCGCACCCAGGAACTTCGTGATGCGCTGGAACGCGAGAAGGAACTCAAAGCCCAGGCCAACGAAACGCACGAACGCATCGAGCGTTTGCAAAAAAGCGGTATTGTCGGTCAGCTTTCTTCGATGATTGCGCACGAACTGCGTCAACCGATGAGCGCTGCGTTGCTCTTTAGCAAGAGCGCTCGCAAAATTCTTTCACGCGAAAACCCTGACAAGACATTGCTTGTGAATGTGCTCGGCAATATTGAGGCTCAGATTGAACGCGCCAACTGCATTATTGACAATGTGCGTGCTTACGCAAAAGGGTTACACAAGACACGTCAGAAGGTGGATTTGAAGGTCATCATTGATCAGTCGATAACAGCTTTTCGCAGTACGGGGCGCTACCCGAAAGTTGACATCTTTGTGGAAACCGACCCTGGAGTTGTTTTTGATGCTAACCCGCTTGAATGGGAGCTTGTGACGCACAATCTAGTAAAAAATGCCTGCGAGGCCTGCCAAAATACGGAACGTCCAATCGTGCGCGTGGGGCTGGAGCATTTGGCGATTGACAAGGTTCGCATGACTGTCACCGATAACGGCGAAACGATCGGCGAAGAGGATTTTGCGCGTTTGTCTCAGCCCCTGATGAGCGTTAAAGACGAAGGTCTCGGACTTGGACTTCAGATTGTGCGCGGCATTGTCGAGTCGCATGGAGCCCGACTGCACTTTGTGCGCAACAGAACGCGTGGGTTGACAGCGGTCATAGATATTAATTTGCGTGGCGCAGTAGCGGGCGACAGTAACGGTACAACAGACGAAGAAGACGAAATGGCTTAGGACAAAGAACCATGGAACTCGACTACATCAAGCAAAAAGCCCTGATACGAATTCTTGACGACGACGAAGCGCTTGGCGCAGCGTTAAAGCTCTATTTAGAGCTCGACGGCTGGCAGGTGGCGGCTTACACTTCAGCTCGCCGCTTTTTTGCCGAAGATCGTCCGTCTGTGCCCGGCTGCCTTGTGCTTGACGTGCGTATGCCCGAACTGACGGGCTTGGAGTGCCAACGCCTACTCAACGAGCGGCAATCAAATATCCCGATTGTGTTTATTTCCGGACACGGCGACATTGACATGGCCGTACGGACGATTCTTGACGGCGCCTACGACTTCCTGCAAAAGCCGGTTGATGAGGAGCGCCTCGTGCGCTCGGTGATGCGGGCCGCCGGCGACAGCGTTATGAAGGCCGAAGGCAAGGTGAGCGATGAGGCTGCGGTCGCGTTGGTTGAAAGGCTTACGGAGCGTGAGCTCGAGGTGGCCAAGCTGGTGGCGCAGGGGTTAGTGAGCCGCACGATCGGTGAGCGACTCGGTATTTCGCCGCGCACTGCGGAACTGCATCGTTCGCACGCCATGAAAAAGCTCTCTGCGGCCAATCCGGAACAACTTAGAAATATTCTCAAAAGTGCTGGTGTGCTCTGAGGTTCCGGGATTTTTGAATTTTTTTGCTCCAACAAATGGAATGGTGATGACAAAACCTTAAGTTTTCAGAAATCAAAGCGAGGCATTCTCGCTTCAAATAAATTCCGCAGGATTCTCCTGCATTCAAGCAGGGGAGGAATGCGGCTCTAAAACCCCGAAGCTATTTTTTGGGGAGGCAGGCAACAAATAGATGAATGTTGTCTGTACACTGAGTTCCTCGTGAAAGGAACCCTATGCTCACCGGACGCAAATTTGCCGCCAGGTTTAAGAATTCATCCGCACGCGAGGCCTACCTCACCTGGTCTGCCGGGCAGATGTTTATCTACAACGAATGCGTTCTGGAACAGAGGTTCTTTGATAGCCTCAGCCGACTGATTGGGGAAACTGAACGGCACAAGCAACCAATTCGCAATGAATGCCGCATTACGCGGCCCAAGCCCGATCAGAAGTACGCGCATTTTGTTGATAAGGCACAAAGACCGTGGTTGTCTCAGGTGCCCTCGGCAATTCTGGGTATCGGTGCTTTCCGTTTTTGTCAGGCTTCCAAGAGAGCAGCTGCCGGGTTGGCTGCTCGTCCCAAGTTGCGCGCTATCAAGGACGCCGAGCGTCATCTGCTGCTGACGCGAGCCTACTTTACGATTGAACCTACAAGTCGCGCGGGCTGGTATGAACTGCGATTCGGATCCGCACGCATTCCGGGCGGAACGATTCTGTTTCGGGCACACCGTGAGTTTGCCGTGCCGGCAATGGTCAGCGTGACGCTGACAAGCAAGGCGCTCTTTGTTTCCATGAGCTACGAGGAGACAGAACAAGAGCGATTCCCCGAAACAGAAAAGGAAATACTTGAGCGTCTGCGGCAATACTCCGAAGAGGAACTCATCGCATGCGGAAACGGGATCGACCGAGGTGTCGTGCGCCCGGTTCAGACAAGTAACGATCCTGAGCCTTATTCGCTGACAAAAGATCAGTTGGAAAGGATTCGTCGCAAAGAACGTCAGCGCAAGCATTATCAGAAGTGCATGGCTCGTTGCGAAAAAGGCAGCCGTAACAGGGCAAAAATGCGTCGAAAAGTGGCACGGACGTTTGACTATCGCAAGAATGTCATCAACGACTTTGCGCATCAGACCTCTCACGCCATGGTCAGTGACGACAAAGTACAGTTTTTTGTGCTTGAGGACTTGAGAGTCAAAAACATGACCAAGCGGCCTGAGCCGAAATACGATGACAATGCGAAAGCATTGCCCAACGGAGCACGAGCCAAAGCTGGACTGAATCGAGCCATCCTCTCAAGCGGTTGGGGGAAGACGGAAGAATATTTGAAGTACAAAGCAAAAAAGGCTGGCAAACTTGTCATAAAGGTTGAGCCGGCCTACACCTCCCAGCGATGCCCGAAGTGCGGTCGGGTGGAGCGGAAGAACCGGCCGTCGCAGTCGGAGTTCCGTTGTGTGAGCTGCGGATTTGAGTCGGCGAACGCGGATTATGTGGCAGCAGGAAATATCCTGATGGCAGGCGTGAAACTGATCCGCGAAGGCAGACTCGAACCGGAAAAGGTGAAAGCCACGCTGCGTGGGAAACCAGCGAAGGCAACAAATGTAAAGCTAGGTCCGGGCTGGGCCGATGTTATGCCTGTGGAGCCGGAGAGGTGTCAGGGGAAACTCAGATGCCAAACCCGCTATGAAGCAGGAAGCCCCTAACTTCAGTGAGGGGAGAAGTCACTTGGCGCTTCTAAACAAGTCTGGTACAAAGAAAACGAGCAGCGCTTGTCGGGCGATCTGCTCGTTTTTTTCAGAAACGAGATGCTAGCGTCAGACGCAGGCTTCGATTTGCTCCGAAACTTCAAGCCACTGAGCTTCGAGCTCTTCCAGAACGCCGGCTGCTTCACCTCGCCGGCGCGTGACTTCGGCCACGGTCTCGGCCGGTGTCTTTTCGTACCAGGCGGTGTCGGCCAACTGCGCGTCAAGCGAGGCAAGTTCTTCGCTCACCTTAGCCATTTCCTTCTCGACTTTGGTGAGTTTAGCCAAGAGCGGCTTTTTGAGCGCCGCAATGCGATTGCGTTCGAGCGCTTCGAGTTTGCGCTGTTCCTTGCGGTTGACGCCCGAAGTTGCCTGCGGTGCCGCATCGGGCTTATCTGTTGCCTGCGAGAGCTTACGCTGTTGCAGCACGAAGGTCGCGTAGTCGTCGAGGTCGCCGTCGTATTCGGTCACGGCTCCGTCGTGCACCAAAATGAGCTTGTCGCAGACGCTGCGCAGAAGATGGCGATCGTGCGAAACGAGCAGCAAGGTACCCTCAAAGGACGAAAGCGCCACAGTGAGTGCTTCACGGGTGGCCATGTCGAGGTGATTGGTCGGTTCGTCCAAGACAATCAGATTGGGCTTGTCCCAGACGATCAAAGACAATGCAAGGCGCGCTTTTTCACCGCCCGAAAGGACGCCAATCAGGGTGTCAACCTTGTCGCCCGAGAAGCGGAATTTACCGAGGTGATCTCTCAGCTGTTGCTCGCGTGCCAGAGGAGCTTTGCGCTTCATGACGTCAAGCGGCGTTTCCTCGGGATCGAGTGCTTCTAGCTGATGCTGGGCGAAATACCCGATCTGAAGGCCTTGTCCGTCGCGTACCGTACCGTGCAGCGGCTCGAGCTTGCCGACAATGGTCTTGATGAGCGTAGATTTGCCTGCGCCGTTGACGCCGAGCACACCGATGCGTTCGCCCGAGCGGATGCAAAGATTGACGCCGTTTAAAACGCGGTTCTCACCATAGCCGGCCGCAACATCTTCAAGGGTTACCAGCTGCGTGGGCATGCGTTCGGGCTGTTCGAACGCAAAGCGCCAGCTGGTGGCACTACGCACGGGTTCGACGACTTCGAGACGCTCGAGCATCTTGATGCGCGATTGTGCCTGACGCGCCTTCGTGGCCTTGTAGCGGAAGCGCTCGATGTAGCTTTTGAGGTGAGCGGCCGTACGCTCATAGGCTTTGCGGTTGGCCTCCCGCAGGCGCAGGTTCTGGACGCGCTGCATTTCGTAGAACGAATAGTTGCCGCCGTAGCGGGTGATAGTGCCGTCTTCAACGGCCCATGTTGTCTGTACGGCGCGATCGAGAAATTCTCGGTCGTGGCTGATGATGATGACGGTGCAGGTCAGACGCTTGAGCCAGGCTTCAAGCCAGATGAGACTGTCGATGTCGAGGTGGTTGGTAGGTTCGTCCAAAAGAAGCAACTGTGCCGGGTTGATAAGGCAGCGTGCCAAGGCCAGACGATTGCGCCAGCCGCCGGAAAACTCGCGAACCGTGCGGCTTTCGTCTCCCGGCAGAAAACCCAGACCGTTCATGATCGTGAGCGCCTGAGCTTTGACGGCACCCTCGTTGATTTCTGCCAGGTGCGCCGTTGCTGCGGCAATGCGCATGTCATCGCCACTTTCATGAGCGGCCTTTTCTTCGGCTTGGGCCGCCATGAGCGGAGCGTGACCTTCAAGCACATATTGCAGCGCCTCACGATCGGTTTCTTCCACGCTTTGCGCGACTTCAGAAACCAATTCAGGGACATCAATCGTGCCCGCTTCGGGGCTTAAATCTCCGAGAATAGCGGCGAAAAGCGACGATTTGCCGCTTCCGTTTTCCCCGACGAGTGCAATGCGCTCACCGTCGGAAGCGACCAGGTTGACGTTGTCGTAAAGCGTACGCGTACCGCGCACAATCGAAAGGTGTTGCAGTCTGAGCATGGAAACAATTTCAGGGCGCGAAAAGCTGCGCCCTGAGGAGTTTTGTCAAAAAAGTCGGCTTAGAGATTTTGCAGGTCTTGAGCGCGCACGGCAAAGACCATGTCCTCTTCTTCTTCGGTGGAAAGCCAAGTGACGGGTAGATTGGGCCAGATCGCTTCGAATGCTTCGCGACCGTCGCCGATTTCAACAATAGCCACTCCATTTTCGGTCAAGTGGTCCTTCAAGACGGGCATGAAGCGGCGCATGAAGTCCATGCCGTCATCTCCGGCTTCCAGCGCAAGCGCCGGTTCGTGACGATATTCGGCAGGCAGTTCTTCCATGGCCTGATGCGTCACGTAGGGTGGATTGGAGATGATGAGATCGAACTTACGTTTCCCCAAATGCGAGAAAATGTCGGTTTGAACGAGTTCCAGATCGTCGTCAAGGCCATATTTCGTGCGGTTGATTTTGGCGACCTCCAGCGCATCGGCGCTTATGTCGGCTCCGGTGACCTGTGCTTCAGGAAATGCCATCTGAGCAAGAATGGCCAGGCATCCGCTACCCGTACACATGTCCAGAACCGTATGCACGTTTGCAGGTTCAACCCAGGGCTCCAATCCCTCTTCAAGGAGTTCTGCGATGTAGCTTCGCGGAATCAGCACGCGCTCGTCAACATAGAAGGGGTGTTCGGTGAGCCAGGCTTCGTGCACGAGATACGGCGCGGGGACCTTGTTGTGCACGCGAGACTCGATGTTTTTCAGAACTTCCCAGAGCTCGTCCTGCGTGAGGTGCGCATTCCAGAAGGCTTCGAGGCGGTCAAACGGAAGCTTGAGGGTGCGCAGCACAAGAAAAGTGGCTTCTTCCCAGTAGTCGGCCGTGCCGTGCCCGAGACTCACGTCAAAGCGCTCCATCTCGCTCATGGCCCAGCGAACCACGTCGCAGATGGTGTGCAGTTCGGTCGGATATTGATGATGAGACATCAGAAGTTCTCCAAATACGCTTTAGCGGTGCGGTAGTAGATTTCGGCGAGCGCTTCGAGTTCGTCAATGCCCGCACATTCGTTGACGCTGTGAATCGTTGCGTTGATAGGCCCGAATTCTACGGTTTCGCGGCTGATGCTGCTGATAAAGCGTGCGTCAGAGGTACCGCCGCTGGTTGAAAGTTCGGGTCTCACTCCCGTGACATCGGCAATGGCCTGTGTCAGCTTTTGCGTCATGCTGCCCGGATTCGTTACAAACGGTTCGGCGCTGCGCTTCCATTCAAAGCACGCATCAAGTGTGTATTTGGCGGCAAGATCCTCGATGGTCTTGATGAGGCGCTCAGCCGTCCACTCGGTGTTGAATCGAATGTTAAAGAGCGCCGTGAGTTCTCCGGGGACCACATTGACGGCGCCGACGCCCGCCTGAATGTTGGAGATCTGGAAGGTGGTCGGTCCGAAATAGTCGTTACCCTGATCCCATTGGCGGGAAGCGAGTTCGGCAAAAAACGGTGCAGATTCGTGAATGGGGTTGCGCGCCAGATGTGGGTAGGCGACGTGTCCGGCCTTGCCCCGAATCGTGACTTTTCCGTTTAGAGAACCCCGACGACCGTTTTTGATCGTGTCACCGAAAAACCTCGAGCAAGAGGGTTCGCCTACGATGCAGGCGTCAATCGTCACACCTTCATTTTTGAGCTTTTGCACCACACGTTTGGTGCCTTCATGTCCGTCGCCTTCTTCGTCAGAAGTGATCAGAAAAGCAAGCGTTCCCGGATGATCCGGTTTTTCCTGGACCAGACGTGCAAAGGCAACGGCGGCTGCCGCAACCGATCCTTTCATGTCGGCTGCGCCGCGGGCGTAGAGCTTGCCATCGCGCACGGTCGGCTCAAAAGGAGGCGTTGCCCATAAGGCAGGATCGCCTGCCGGAACCACATCGACGTGTCCGGCAAAGACGAACAGGGGCGCGCCGTTGCCGTGCGTGATCCAGGCGTTGGTGGTGCCGTTGGGCGTGCGTTCGATTTCAAACGCAAAACCCGAGGGCTCAAGCGCTGCTTGCAAAACGGCCATGCATCCTGCTTCGTCGGGCGTGACCGAGGGGCGGGCAAGCAGCTTTTTGGCTAGATCAATGACGGGCATGACCGATCAGTCGCGTAGCAGATCGTTGATGGAGGTCTTGGAGCGGGTCTTGGCATCAACGCGCTTGACGATGACGGCGCAGTTGAGGTTGTAAGTGCCGTCCTTGCTCGGCAACGAGCCCGGGACGACGACCGAACCCGCCGGTACGCGTCCGCGCAGGATTTCGCCCGTTGTGCGGTCGTAGATCTTGGTTGATTGACCGATGAAGACGCCCATGGAAATCACGGAGTTTTCTTCGACGACCACGCCTTCGACGATTTCGCTGCGTGCGCCGATGAAGCAGTTGTCCTCAATGATCGTGGGGCCAGCCTGCACGGGTTCGAGAACGCCGCCGATGCCAACGCCGCCCGAGAGGTGGCAGTTCTTGCCGACCTGAGCGCAGGAGCCCACGGTGGCCCACGTATCGACCATCGTGCCAGAGCCCACGCGTGCGCCGACGTTTACAAAGGAGGGCATCAGCACGGCGCCCGGTTCAATGAAGGAGCCGTAGCGGGCGATGGCGCCGGGGATGGCGCGGATGCCGGACTCGGAAATCTTCTGGCCGTCGTTGTCGTGGAACTTCACGGGTAGCTTGTCGTACCAGGTAAAGGGACCGGCCTTCATCACTTCGTTGGGCATCAGACGGAAACTCAGAAGAACTGCCTTCTTGATCCACTGGTGCGTGAGCCACCCTTCGGCGGTCTTTTCTGCTACGCGCATCGAGCCGTTGTTCAGGCCCGCGAGCACGCTCATGATGGCTTCGCGCTGATCGGCAGCGATCGTTTCGGCATTCCACTGATCGCGGCTGTCCCATGCGGATTCGATGATGGAGGTAAGTTCCTGAGTCATTTCTTGTGTTCCTTTCAAAGGTTGGCGCACTTGCTCGCGTACCGAGCCTCCCTGCGCGCCGTTTGTTAAAAAATCGGTTTTACGGATGATAGGTCACTTGCGCGATAGAGCAAAGTTGCGGATGCGCTCTGCCGCTTCGCCGATGCGCTCGGGCTCGGCAACCAGTGCGATGCGCACGTAGCCTGCGCCCGGGTTCATGGTCGATCCGTCGGCAAGTGTCACGTTACGCGACAGGTAGGAACCCGGCAGCACCGTGACGCCCGTCTGACGGTAGAGTTCGCGAGCAAAGACTTCATCGTCTTCACCGACGTTTGCCCAGAGGTAGAAGCTTGCCTGCGGCATGGGCGCGTCAATCACAGAGTTCAGAATGGGTTGCGCGACGGCAAATTTTTCACGATACAGACGGCGGTTTTCCACGACGTGCGCCTCGTCGTTCCAGGCAGCAATTGAAGCGGCTTGAATCATCGGGTTCATGGCCGAGCCGTGATAGGTACGGTAAAGAAGGTAAGAGGCGATGAGCGAGCGGTCACCGGCCACAAAGCCGCTGCGCAGACCCGGCGCATTGCTGCGCTTGGAAAGGCTGTTTAATACGATGATGTTTTTCAGATCGGTTCGGCCGCAGGCTTTGGCTGCCGTCATGGCGCCGATCGGAGCGTTGCCTTCTTCGAAATAAATTTCGCTGTAGCACTCGTCGCTTGCGATGACAAAACCGTATCGATCCGAAAGAGCAAAGAGTTTGTTCCAGTCGTCCAGATCAAAGACGGATCCCGTCGGGTTGCCCGGAGAGCAGATGTAGACAAGCTGAGTTTGAGAAAGTGTTTCGGGACTCAATACGGACAAATCGAGTTTGTAGTCGTTTTCGCGCGTCAGCGGCAAGTACACGGGTTCGGCTTCGGCCAGAAACGTTGCGCCTTCGTAGATCTGATAGAAGGGAACGGGCATCACGACCTTGGCGCCGCCTTTGACGGTCGGGTCGACAAGGCATTGGACCAGACTGAAAAGGGCTTCGCGGGTACCGAGCACCGGCAGGATTTCGGTCGCGGGATCCGGGGCCAGCCCGTAGCGGCGTTCGCACCAGGCGCTGATGGCTTCACGCAGGGCAGGACTGCCTGCCGTGCCCGGGTAGGAACTCATGAGCGAAACGTTTTGCGCAATGGCATCGCAAATGCACTGCGGAATCGGATGACAGGGTTCGCCGATTCCGAGCGAAATAGGCTCGAGTTTGCCTTCAGCCGGAACAATTCCCTCAAAAAGCTTGCGCAGTCGGGCAAAGGGGTAGGGGCGGGTGCGAGAAAGTCCGGGATTGGGCACGGGAGAATCCTTTGAAAAGTAACGGCCGAAGTGAAGGACGGCACGGGCACATCCAAAAAATTATACGGTTGGTTTCGTCTTCAAAACGTGAGGTAACGGTACAATCCGAACGCAAGCGCCGAACTTTCCTTTTCTGGGCGCTTTCTTTTTTGTTTCGCTTCTTTTCCCGTAACACACAGTGCGCTTAAAACAGCTTCGTATTTCCGGCTTCAAGAGCTTTGCCGATACCACCGTCATCGAATTTCCAGGGGCGGTGGCCGGTATTGTTGGCCCCAACGGCTGCGGCAAATCCAATGTGATCGATGCCATCCGCTGGGTGCTGGGCGAAGCGCGCGTCTCCGAACTGCGCGGCTCGACGTCCATGAGCGAACTCATTTTTTCGGGTTCGGTCAATCGTCCTGCATCTTCGCGCGCTTCGGTCGAATTGGTGCTGGACAATTCCGACGGAACGGTAAAGGGCGCCTGGGGCCGCTACACGGAGCTTTCCGTCAAACGCGTCGTGACGCGTGACGGTAGCAATGCGTACCTCATCAACAATCAGCAGGTGCGCCGCCGCGACGTTCAGGACATTTTCATGGGGACGGGCCTTGGCCCCCGCTCCTACGCGATCATCAGCCAGGGCATGATCAGCAACTTCATCAAGGCCAAGCCCGAAGAGCTGCGCGTGTATCTGGAAGAAGCTGCCGGCGTGAGCAAATATAAGGACCGTCGCCGTGAAACCGAAACCGCACTAGCGGGTACGCGCAACAATCTTGAAAAAGTCAGCTATTTGCAGGAGACAAAGCGCAATGAAATCCAACGCTTGTCGGCCGAGGCCGAGGTTGCGGCCCGCTGGAAGGAGCTGACCGAACAAAAAGACAAAGCCGAACTGCTGTGGTATTTCCTGCAGGAACAGGATGCAGGTGCGGCGGTTAATAAAGTCAACACGCAGATTGCGGCGCGCGAAGCCGATTTGCTGCAGGGTAGGGGTGAACTCCAAAAACTGACCACGCAGATTGAAGTGTTGAAAGAGGACGTTCGCGTCAAGCGAGAAGCGGCCGACAAGGCTCGTGAAGCCGCCTGGCAGGCCAACGCGCGCGTCACGGAACTCGAAGGTGCCATTGCCCGCATCATTACCGAAAAAGATTCACTGGCGCGAGAAATCGCCAATGCCGCCGAAAGCATTGCAAGACGTCGCAATGAGCGCGATACCGCCGCAAGCCGTCTGGCCGAACTTGCCGCAAAGGAACAGGAACTGCGTGAAAACGCCGAGGCCATGACCGAAGAGTGTGCCGCTTCGCAGGAATCGGCTCTCGTGCTGCAACAGGAATGCGAGGAGAAAAAAGAGGCCTACGAAAAAGCCCGACAGGCAGCTGCCGCGCATGAAAAGCGCATGGAAGTTCTGAACGTCCAGATGCAGGCATTGACGCGTGAATTAAACGACGTTGAAGCGCGGCTGGAAGCGATCGAAGCCGAGCGCCGCTCGGGACAGGCGCCCGATGAAGAGCGCTTTGCCGAGCTTTCGGCGCTGATTGAAGAGACGCAGGCGCAGTTTGAAGAACTGACGGCAACGGTTGAGGAAAAAAAGACCGAGCTTGAGTTGTCTCGCAACGCCAACGATGAGACCCGTGCTCAAAAGGAACGCCTGAGTGCGATTCACGCCCGTACCGTAGCGCGACTGCAGGCGCTTGAAGCGCTGCAGCAAAAGTCGCAGGCCGAAGGCAAGCTTCCTGCATGGCTCGGTAAAATGGGACTCTCCCAAGCCGCGCGTCTTTTCGAAAAGATTACGGTTGAAGACGGTTGGGCCGTGGCGCTCGAAGCGGTGTTAAGCGCCAAAGCAGGGGCGCTCAACATGAGCGTTCTCGAACGAGCGGCCGGTTTTGAATACGATCCGCCTCCCGCGCGCCTCGTGTTTTACGGTGAACCCAAGGGACAGAAGACATCTCTGCCTAAGCTTGCCAAACCGCTTGCCGAAAAAGTCACCTCGGACGACCCTAAGGTAAAAGGGGCGCTCGAGGAATGGCTTGCCGGCGTTTATGTCACCGATACGCTCGATGAGGCGGTGGCTCGACGCTCGGAACTTGCCCGTGGCGAGCGTTTTGTCACGCCCAAGGGCCATATTGTTGACCCGATTTCGATCAGCTTCTGGGCTGAGGAGAGCGAAAGTGCCGGTGTCATGTCGCGAGCGGCCGAAATTCGCACGCTTTCGGAACACTCCACACGCGAGCGCGATGAGCTCGATGCGATTGACGAAAAACTGGTGGCTCAGCAGGGTGCCCTGAAAGTGGCCCAAGCGCAGGCTGCCGAAACGAGCCGCGAGGCCGATGCAAGCCGCAACGAGCTGCACATGCTGCAGGTCGAATATTCGGCACTGTCCGCCGCCATTGATGCCTGGCGTGAAAAGAGCCGTCGAACGGCCGATCAGGAAGCCGAACTGAAAATGCGTCACGAAGAACTCATGGCGCAGCAGGAAGAGACGGATGCGGCGTTCGAGCAGGCCGATCAGACGCTTGCAGAGGTTCAACAAAAAACGCTTGACGCCAAGGTGGCGCTTGAAGAGGCTGAACACGCTTCGTCGACTCTGACGGAAAAAGCCAGAAGTCTGGAAAGTCAGATCGAACTCTTGCGCGTGCAGTTGCAGACCAATCAGGAACGTGTGCGCGATGCGAAGGAGCGACAGAGCGGAGCCGACGAGGAAATTGAAAATCTGACGGCGCATATGGAAGAACTGGCCGCTCGCCGCGAAAGCCTGGACGAAACTGCCCAACGCGAGGGGCTATCGCGCGTGCTTGAGGAACTCAACGGCAAAAACGAAGCGCACAAGGCGGCCGAGGCTGAGTGCGCCCGAGCCGAAGAGGAACTTGAAGCCGCACGCACCCGCAATGCGGATTTGAATGCCGCCCAGACGCCGTTGCTGCAGGAAATCGCGGACCTCAAGGTGCGCCGAGAAAGCTGGATTACGCAAAGCGCGGTCTTTACCGAGCACTTGGATGCAGCTCAGGCCGATCGTCAGGCGCTGGCGCTACAGGTGCAGGAAGAGGGGTTGCGCGCGTCCACGCTCAAGAGCCGCGTTTCGCGTTTAAATGAAGCGATCGCTGCCTTGGGACCGGTCAATCACGCTGCTCTTGAAAATTTGCAAGAGAGTCGTCGTGCGATGGAGGAAACCGAGCGGCAGGTGGCCGATCTAGAAGAGGCGATTGCCAATTTGGAAGCAACGATTCGCAAGATTGACGCAGAAACACGAGAACTGCTCCGCAATACCTTCACCGAAGTCAATAAAAACTTCCGGGAAATGTTTACGGGGCTCTTCGGTGGTGGCAGCGCAGAGCTGCGTATGAGCGGCGAAGAGATTCTGGAAGCCGGCGTAGAGGTTTCGGCACAACCTCCGGGTAAGAAAAACGCAAGTGTCAAGCTCCTTTCGGGGGGAGAACAAGCGATGACCGCAACGGCTCTGGTGTTTGCCATCTTTAAACTTAACCCGGCTCCTTTCTGTTTGCTCGACGAAGTCGATGCTCCGCTCGACGAAGCCAATCAGGACCGTCTGGCGAGGCGCATCTTGCAAATGAGCAGCAACACTCAGTTCATGATGATCACGCATCATCGCGTCACGATGGAGCATTTGCGCACGCTCGTGGGCGTCACCATGAAGGAACCCGGTGTCTCGCGCGTGGTGTCGGTGGACGTGGAGCAGGCCTCGGAGATGGCTGCCCATTAAATCGGTCTCTTGCACTACAATTTCCGATTGTTCGAACGTTAACGGAGTCAGGCGCATGCCTAATATTGAACCCCTGTACATTGCCATTCTCATTGCGATTGTGATCGGCGTGGTCTGGTACATCCAGCATAAGAAAGAGAGCGATGCGAAAAACAAAGGCGAGTCGATTCTCGGCAAGGTCAAAGACAAGCATGATCGCGATGATCTTCCGGATATTGTTTCCGTTGACGAGGAACAGGTTCCGCGGCTGACAGCTGAAGACGAGGATCCGTCGGCTGCGGCAAACGCGGCTTCATCGGTGGCAACGCAAGAAGTTGACAAACCGATGGCGCCTCCTGTGGCTCAGTCTGAAGAGCCGATTGCCGTGTCGGTGGAAGCGAGGGAGGCGCCACGCGTTCCGGTGGCTCAGCGTCGAAAAGCAGAAGTCGATCCTGCCGTTGAAGCGGTGATCAATATCACTCCGTTGGAGGGATCTTTTGATTTGCGCGCTCTTAAGCAACGCATTGCCGACATTGAGGCCGAGCCTCTTCTCAAGGATCTCGTGCGCGTTCAGTGCTTCGATAAGGTGAGCGGTCTGTGGTACGACGGAGCCGATCGTTTGACGGAATGCACTCAGATTTATCTTTCGATGCTGTTAGCCAATCGCTCCCGTCGTGTTGATCAGCCGACCGCATCGAAATTCATGATTCATGCCGAACAGTTTGCGATCGAACTCAAAGGCGAATCCGAAACTCCTGACTCCAACGAAATGATCCAGGGTGCCGAGCGCATCGAACGCATCATTCAGGCATTTGACAAGCGCTTGTATGTCAAGCTTGTGGCAGCCAAGGACATCGAAGACGATGAACTTGACGTAGCCGCCAAAGCCTGCGGGTTTGTGAAGGAAAACGATCGCTACAACAAGTACGTGCCGGGCATTTCGACACCTGTTTTCCATATCCTTCCGCCGCAGACACTCGGCAACGAAATCGAGCTGTCGTTTGAAGTGCCGCTGATGGCTCCCGCTTCCGACCCGTTGAGTCAGTTTTTTGCCATTGCTAACGATTTGTGCTGCCGAATCGACGCCGTGATGACGGATGCTTCGGGTAACCCCATCGGTTCGCGTGCTGCAAGCCGCATTGAGACCGCTTTGAAAGGTATGCACATGACTATGGCCGAACACGGCGTTCCCGCCGGCTCCCGCCGTGCCTGCCTGATTTTCTCGGCTGACTGACGGCAGAGGACTTTGCGTTACAGAGAGCCTCCGGCGCCGCTTGCCCCGGAGGCTTTTTCAGATTCAAGGACACATAAAAGGAAACCAGATCGTGACGGACGACCGTTTTGATGGGCCCGACGAAGAAGTGCGCGCACGCATGCAGCAGTACGCCGAGCTGTTGGATCGGTGGAATTACGAGTATTACGTATTGGACAACCCGTCCGTGCCGGACGCCGAGTATGACCGAGTTTTCCGAGCTTTGAGCGAGCTCGAAGAACGCTATCCGCAGTTGAAGTCGGCTACGTCCCCGACCTTGCGTGTGGGGGGAGAGGTACGCAGCGATCTCACCAAGGTGCGTCACGCAGTACCCATGCTTTCCATCCGAACCGAAACGGATTTCACTGATGAGGGCGCTCTGGCCTTTGACGAGCGTGTGCGCAAGGAATTGGGGCTCAACGAAACGGACGCGGCGATTGTCTACGACGCGGAACTCAAGTTTGACGGGCTTGCCGTTAATCTTCGATACGAAAACGGTGTTCTCGTGGGCGCGCAGACGCGTGGTGACGGAACCTTTGGCGAAGATGTGACGGCCAATGCCCGCACGATTCGTTCCATTCCGCTGCGAATAGATCCGAAGCTTGCGCCCGCAGTGCTCGAGGTGCGAGGCGAAGTCATCATGCACAAAGATGACTTTGAAAAGCTCAACGAAAAGCAAAAGGAACTTGGAGAAAAAACGTTTGTCAATCCTCGCAATGCCGCCGCAGGCGCCTTGCGCCAGCTCGACAGCCGCATCACGGCTCAGCGTCCCCTTCATTTCTATGCTTATGGAACTGGAGAGGTGAGCGAAGCTAATTTTGCTCAGTCCATGAGCGAACTTTTCGAAAAACTCACTGAACTGGGCTTTCCGGTAGCAGAACAGCGCCGCACGGTTCGCGGCGCGCAGGCGCTTGCCGAGTTTCATCGCGACGTGTTGGCGCATCGCGCTGAACTGCCGTTTGAAATCGATGGCGTCGTCTACAAGGTCGATTCGTACAGCCAGCAGCGAGCACTCGGATTCGTGGCCCGTGAACCGCGTTGGGCCTGTGCGCACAAATATCCTCCGGAGGAAGCATTATCCGTCGTGCAGGCGATTGACGTTCAGGTCGGCCGCACGGGGCGTGTGACGCCGGTTGCTCGTCTTGTTCCGGTCTTCGTGGGTGGAGTGACTGTGAGTAACGCCACGCTGCACAATGAAGATCACATCAAGGAATTGGGGCTTTTGATCGGGGATACGGTTGTGGTGCGCCGCGCCGGAGATGTGATTCCGGAAATTGTGCGTGTGGTGACCGACAAGCGCCCGGAAAACGCACAGCCCTTCGTCATGCCGTCCGTTTGCCCAATCTGCGGCTCTGCCGTGGTGCGTGACGAGGAGGAGAAGGATTCGCGGTGCACGGGCGGACTGGTTTGTCCCGCGCAGCGAAAGCTCTCTTTGGTGCACTTTGCGCAGCGTCGTGCCATGGGTATCGATGGGCTGGGCGAAAAGATGGTCGACATGCTTGTTGAAAAAGAGCTCCTCAAGACGCCGGCCGACATTTATCGATTGACGGTGGAGCAGCTGACGGAACTCGAACGCATGGGGCAAAAGAGCGCCGCCAATCTCATCGAAGCAATCGAAAAGAGCAAAGAAACGACGCTTGCGCGCTTTGTGTTTGCGCTTGGCATTCGTCACGTGGGCGAAGCAAGCGCCCGCGATTTGGCGCTCTTTTTCAGAACGCTCGACGCTTTGCGCAGCGCCACGGTCGAAGACCTCATGCAGGTGCGCGATGTGGGCGAGGTTCTCGCGGAGTCAATTCGCGCGTTTTTCGACGAACCGCACAACAACGCCGTGGTGGACGAACTCATTGCCGAGGGGGTTCACTGGAAACAGGAGGAAGTGCAGGTCAATCCCGAGGTCGCCGGAAAAACGTTCGTGCTCACCGGAACGCTTCCGACGCTTTCGCGGGACAAGGCCAAAGACATGATCCTGTCGTTGGGCGGCAAGGTTTCGGGATCCGTTTCCAAGAAAACCGATTACGTTTTGGCCGGAGAGGCTGCCGGAAGCAAGTTGGAAAAAGCGCAGGCGCTCGGAGTGACTGTGATTGACGAAGCGCGCTTCTTACAGATGATCGGACCGGGTGTCGGGCAATCTGAGCAAGTGTCTGATGCAAAAGAAAAAACGTCCGAAACCGAGACCGCGCGGGAATTGGCGATCGGAGAGACTGGATCTCTCTTCTAAGGCTTGATTTTTTAGGAAATTTGCGCGTAAAATTGCGCCTTTCGCAAAGCGGCCGCGTGCGGTAGCTTTGTACCCCGGACTTGCCGGTCGGCAAGACGGGAAATTTTAAAAGCGCCTGGTACGGGCGCATTGTTTTAAAAGAGGAAAAATACAATGGTTATCATTCGTCTGTCCCGCTCGGGCTCCAAGAAGCGTCCCTTCTACAACATCGTCGTGACCGATTCCCGCAATCGTCGTGACGGTCGCTTCAACGAACGTCTGGGCTTCTACAACCCGATGATCGCTGAAGGCCCGCAGCGCCTGACGTTCAACGAAGAACGCGTGGCTCACTGGGTCAAGAACGGCGCTCAGATGAGCGACACCGTCGCCCGCATCCTCAAGGGTGCCAAGAAGGCTGCCGCCTAATTAGCGACAAGACGACGTAAGACGGAACTTTCAAGCGAAGGAAAATTAACCCGACCGCCCGACGGACTGCCTGCGAACCTCGCTGCTTCGGTGCCGTGCCTCTCGTGTCCAAGCACACCCGAATGCGCCGACGGCTATCCTCTTTGAGATGGGTTCGGTATCTAACTCGCAGTTCACAGCGGTTTCCTGACCAAGACAAGTGACGTCCGATCAATGCCGAAGGCGGTCTTTCCGGAAGACGGAGAGGCCGCTTTTTTCGTTTTCCGATTTTTGTGTTATGTCCGATAACAAAATCCTGACAGTGGGCCGTACCAACGGTGCATACGGCGTGCGCGGCTGGGTTCGCGTGGTACCTTTTGAAGAACCGGAAATTCTTGCCGCTACCAAACGCTGGTTTTTGACCGACATCCGAGGCAACACCAGGACTCTGGAAGTCGAAGAGCTCAAGGTTCACGGCCAGATGTTGATTGCCCGCATTGCAGGCATTCTCAATAAAGAAGATGCCGACGCTTTGCGCGGCCGTATCGGTGTGTTGCGAGAAGACTTCCCCGAAGCGGGGGAGGGCGAAGTGTGGGCGGCAGATGTGATCGGATTGCCTGTTGTCAACCAGCAGGGGATCGAACTCGGGCGTGTGACCGAAATCGGTACCAACACCGTGCAGGACATCTTCAAGGTCGAAGGCGGTCCGAAGGTCAACGGCAAGGATGCTGTGTACCTGATTCCCGATGTTGAACAGTATGTTTTGGAAGTGGATCTCGAAGAAGGCGTCGTGCGCGTCGATTGGGATCCGTCCTGGATTTAACGAAGGAATTGAGCTGTGGCAGCGCGCTTTGACGTCATAACGCTTTTTCCGGAAATTTTCACGGCAGTGAAGGATTTCGGCATCACGTCCCGAGCCAAAAAGCGAGGACTGTGGAATGTGCATTTCTGGAATCCGCGTGACGTGACGACCGATTTGCATCGCACTGTTGATGATCGCCCGTTTGGAGGCGGTCCTGGTATGGTGATGATGGCAGAACCCCTCTTTCAGACGCTGCAGTGCATCCGTGCATCGGGCAACAACGGCCGCGTGATCGCCTTTGCCCCGTCGGCAGCGCATCTGACGGACGCACGAGTGCGCGAATTCTCTTCTTGCGAGGATCTGCAGTTGGTACTCATCTGCGGTCGATACGAGGGTATTGACGAACGATTCCTGAGCACTTGCGTAGATGAACTCATCAGTCTGGGCGACTTCGTGCTTTCGGGAGCGGAATTGGCCGCTTGCGCTCTCATAGATGCGATCGTGCGGCAGTTGCCCGGTGCCATCAAAGATTTGTCGGCCTCCGACGAATCGTTTTCAACGGGATTTCTGGACGCTCCTCACTACACTCGTCCCGAGGAGTGGCACGATATGCGCGTGCCCGATGTGCTGCTCACGGGGCACCACGCCAACATCGAATTGTGGCGGAGAGAAAAAAGCCTTGAGGCGACACTGAAAAACCGACCGGAACTCATTGAAACCGCAAGACAAAAAGGTCTTTTGACCAAACGCGATGAGAAAACGCTGGCGGGACTTGTGTCCAAGCTGAAAAAAATGCCTGGGTAAGGTGGAATTTCTCCAATCAATTCAATATAATCACGCGTTCCTTGGTGCTTTCTGCTCACCTTGGAACGCTTTTTTGATCAATCGTCTCGCTTGAGACATACAAAGGTTCCATCCTCTGGACGGCTGCAGAAACAACTGAAAAGATGCCGCCGCATGATGGTCACGGAGTTAAAAATGAACATTATTCACACCCTGGAACAGGAAGAGATCGCTCGCCTGTCCGCTGGCAAGACCATCCCTGAATTCCGCGCAGGCGACACCGTCAGCGTTCTCGTGAACGTGATCGAAGGTTCCCGTAAGCGTACTCAGGCCTATGAAGGCGTGGTTATCGCCAAGCGCAACCGTGGTCTCAACAGCTCCTTCATCGTTCGCAAGATTTCGAGCGGCGAAGGTGTTGAACGTACGTTCCAGCTCTACTCGCCGACGATTGCTTCTATTGAAGTCAAGCGCCGCGGCGACGTGCGTCGTGCCAAGCTCTACTACCTGCGTGAACGTTCCGGCAAGGCTGCTCGCATCCGCGAACTGCTCGTGCGTAAGGAAGCCGTGCAGGCTGCTGCTGAATAATTTCAGCCGGACACACGAAAGAGAGGCGGATTCGTCCGCCTTCGTAAAGCCTCGTGAAGTGATTTGCTTTGCGGGGCTTTTTTGCGTTTGAAAAAAAAGAAAAATTTCTCATCAGAATCGTCCCGAAAGACCGAGGATGCGGCTTGCTTCGCTACAATCGCAGTGCATGTCAACGGTCGCCTGCTCATAGGCAGATGGATAAACAAGGGGGAGGAAGCATGTTGGTTGTCGGATTTACCGGCCATTCGGGTTCGGGCAAAACCACACTGATTGAGAAGGTGCTTGAGGCACTGATCTCGCGCGACCGCAAAGTGTCGGCGATTAAAAGCAGCCATCACGGTACCGATATTGATGTGCCGGGCAAGGACAGTTATCGCTTTCGTCAAGCCGGGGCTCAGGAAGTAGTTCTGGTGAGTGATCAACGCTGGGCACTGATGCGAGAAACCGAAGAGCCGGTGTCTCTTAAGGAAATCCTTTTGCGCCTGTCTCCGGTCGATATCGTTCTCGTCGAAGGATATAAGAGCGAAGAAAATATTCCGCATATTCTTGTGCATCGCAGAAATGCCGGTTTGCAGGCGCCCGTGTTGACGGCAAATGTCGTGGCGGTTGCAACCGACGACGATTCGCTTGCTTTGCCCGAGGGCATTGCCAGACTGGATGTTAACAATCCCGTTGCCGTCGCCAATTTTGTCGTTTCACTGAAGGCTAATCGTGATCACTTATAACGAAGCGCTCCAACTTTTTTTAAACCATGCTCATGTAGCGGTCGGCACGGAAACGGTGCCGACGCTTTACGCAGAGGGTCGCGTTCTTGCTGAAGACGTGGTGAGTTCCATAGATGTTCCTGCTTGGGACAATTCGCAGATGGACGGCTACGCGGTTTTTGGTGAAGATCTTGCCTTGGCCACGCCCGAGACGCCCGTGGACCTGCCTGTGTCGCAACGCATCCCGGCCGGATCTTCCGGTCAGGCGCTTTTACGCGGCACGACGGCGCGCATTTTCACCGGTGCGCCGATTCCGCCGCAGGCCGATGCCGTCGTTGCTCAGGAAGACGTGACCGTCAATGAAGACGGTTCCGTTCGCTTCATCAAATCAGCTGCTGCCGGCTCTTGGGTGCGTCGTCGCGCCTGTGACATTGCTTCGGGCAGCGTTGTTGCCGAAGCAGGTCGCGTGCTTGAGCCCGCTGTACTGGGGCTTGTGGCTAGCGTTGGCTGCGGTTACGTGACGGTATACCGTCATTTGCGCGTGGGCGTCTTCTTTTCCGGTTCCGAGCTGGTTGCTCCCGGCGAGCCTCTGCCCGAGGGCGGTATTTACAACTCCAACCGTTACACGATTCGCGCGCTGTTGAAGCGTCTGGATTGTGAGGTTTATGACCTCGGAAGTATTCCCGATACCTTGCAGGCCACGCGCGAGGCTTTTGAACGTGCTGCCAAGACGGCCGACGTCATCATTAGTTCCGGTGGCATGAGCGTAGGTGAAGAAGACCACATCAAACCCGCTGTTGAGTCGCTTGGCCGCATCGATATGTGGCGCGTGGCTCTTAAACCCGGCAAGCCCGTCGCCTTGGGCGAAGTGCAGGGCAAGCCCTTCATCGGACTTCCCGGCAACCCTGTTTCGAGCTTCGTAACGTTCCTGCTTTTGGCGCGTCCTTACCTCCTGAAGCTTCAGGGGCGGAAAGATGTGCAGGCGTTGCCCGCTCAGATTCGAGCTGATTTTGACTGGACTAAACCCGGAACGCGCGAAGAGTTTGTTCGTGTGCGCCGTAACAACAAGGGCGGTCTGGATCTCTATCACACGCAAAACAGTCAGGTACTCACAAGTTGTGCTTGGGCAGACGGTCTGGTGGACGTTCCTGCTGGTACGACTGTTAAGAAGGGCGATGTTGTGCTCTATTACCCGTTTGGGGATCTTTTTAAGTAAAGAATAAAAAGTGAAAATCGAAGTGAAATACTTTGCGCTTTTGCGCGAAGCCGTTGCCGTTGATTCTGAAATCGTTGAACTGGAGGCGTGCTCCCCTACCGTCAACGATGTGCGTGAAAAGCTATGTGAAGACGCGATGCACCGTACGGCTTTTGAAACCGTCAAGCGTATTCGAGCAGCTGTCAATGGAGAAATGGCGCCGATGTCGGCAGAAGTCAAGGACGGAGACGTCGTGGCATTTTTCCCTCCTGTGACCGGAGGCTAACGCCATGACTTCCATGACGAAAATTCGTGTCAGTCACGATGATTTCGATGTTTCCGAGGAAATCGCTGCTCTCGAACGAGAAGGCCGCAATGCGGGTGCCGTGGTGACGTTTACAGGCGTTGTTCGCAGCGACGACGGTGTGACGGCGATGCACCTTGAGCACTACCCGGAGATGACAGAAAAGAGTCTGGCCCAGATTGTTGAAAAAGCCCGCGCTCGTTGGAACATTGAAGACGTCGTGATTATTCACCGCGTGGGTGAGCTCAAGGCAGGCGATCGAATTGTTCTGACGGTTGTGACGTCTGCACATCGCCGGGAAGCGTTTGAAGCGAGCGAATTCATCATGGATTGGCTCAAGACCGAAGCACCCTTCTGGAAAAAGGAAGTGACCGCTCAGGGCGGTCGTTGGGTTGATGCTCGCGAAAGCGACGAAATTGCTAAGAATCGCTGGGGAAAGTAACGATGGAGACCCGAGACGGTGCCCTCTGGGCCGTACTCCTGGCTATCGGTACCGGCGCAGCTCTCGGTGCCTGCGGACGTTGGGCGCTGAGTTATGTGTTCAATAACCGTATCGCATTGTTACCGCTCGGAACACTACTGTGCAACTTGCTGGGAGGTCTGCTGATCGGTGCGCTCACAGCTTGGTTTTCGACGCATCTGCAAGTGTCTTCGATGTGGAGACTCTTTCTGGTAACTGGACTTCTGGGCGGACTGACAACGTTTTCAACTTTTTCGGCCGAAGGCGTGCAGATGATGATGGCTGGCGACTGGCTGCGAGCTTTGGCGCACAGCGGCTTGCATCTGTTCGGCTCGTTTGCTGCCACCGCCGTGGGTTTTGCGGTTGTCAGACAATTGACGGTTTAGTTTTCTAGAGTGTGAGGAGAATTTAATTATGCGTAAAGGCGCGGCAAGCATTTTGATTCTGGCAACAGCGGTATTGAGTACATCGGCTGTTGCAGCGGACGCGTTGGCCGAATGTTATCGCACGGCGGACAACCGTCTGGAAGTTCAGGCTTGTCTGAAAAAAGAATTGGCCGAAACGGAAAAGTTCTACGACGACATTGTTGACCGTGTATTGGCTAATGCGCGCGACCTGGATCGCATTCAGAAACGCAAGGGTGCAGCCAAAGCCTTTGAGGAGTCCAATAAGGCTTTTTCTCGTTATTTGGATGCCGAGTGTAAGTGGGTTGAAGAAAGTTACGGATCGGGGACTGGTTCGGGTGACGCCATTCTTGCCTGCCGCATCAATTTAATGAAGATGCGTGCCGGATCTCTGGATGCCCAGTTCTTGAGCCGCTAGCACTGATGTTTTGTGATCAATTGATTACTTGATGCATAAAAAACCGCCGGACGGAGAAGGCTTCTCAATTTGAGAGGCCTTTTTCGCCCGGCGGTTTCCGTTAAGTCGACTGATGCAAATTATTTCGCCACGACGTTCACGAGCTTGCCCGGCACCACAATGACCTTGCGTACCGTGGCATCACCCACGAAGCGGATCGTATCGGGGTGCGCGAGCACAGCCTGTTCGATCTCTTCGCGGCTTGCTTGTGCGGGCACCATGATTTGGCCGCGCAGTTTGCCGTTGACCTGAATCATCAGCTTGATTTCGTCTGCAACGAGCGCTTCCTTGCAAACTTCGGGCCATGGCGAATCGATGATTTCGACGCCGAAGTCCTTCACAAAGCCAAGATCTTGCCAAAGCGCCGTCGTGATGTGCGGAGCGAGCGGATAGAGCACGCGCAGCAACAGCGACAAAGCAAGCTTACGGGCGCAGGCCGAAATTTCGTCGGTGCCTTCAAAGGCATCAAGCGAATTCATCATCTTCATGGCAGCCGACACAACCGTGTTGAACTGCATGCGGTCGAAGTCGCTTTCGGCCTGCTGCAGAGTCTGATATACCTCGCGCAGCATGTCTTTGACATGCTTGGGAGCGGTGGCGATATCAACTTTGCAAACGCTGGCGTGGATTTCATCGTGGCGCGCATAGCACCAGTTCCACAGACGACGCAGGAAGCGGTAGCAACCTTCGGCGCCGGAGTTTGACCAGGCGGCGGACTGATCGGGGGGACCAGCGAACATCACGAACGTACGGGCGGTATCGGCACCGAACTGCTTGATGATGTCGCGCGGTTCGACCACGTTGTTCTTGCTCTTACTCATCTTTTCGATGCCGCCGGAGACAACGGGCAAACCATCGTCCTTGGCAGTTACGCGGCACGGACGTCCCTTTTCATCGTATTCGATGTTGATTTCGTAGGGGTAGTACCAGCGCTTGCTGCCGTCGGGTTGTTCGCGATAAAAACATTCGGCCGTGAGCATGCCCTGCGTAAAGAGGCGCTTGAACGGTTCATCAAACTTCACCAAACCGAGATCACGCATCACCTTCGTCCAGAAGCGGGCGTAGAGAAGATGAAGCACGGCGTGTTCGATGCCGCCGATGTACTGATCCATCGGGCTCCAGTAGTCGTTGCGCTCGTCGACCATGGCCTTGTCGGCGTCAGGAGAGCAGTAGCGCATGTAGTACCAGGAGCTGTCGACAAAGGTGTCCATCGTGTCGGTTTCACGACGTGCGTCGGCTCCGCACCTCGGGCACTTGCAAGCGAGGAACTCTTCGCATTTGTTGAGCGGATTGCCTGTGCCGTCCGGAATCAGGTTTTCAGGCAACAGCACCGGCAGATCTTTTTCCGGAACCGGAACGGGACCGCATTTCGGGCAATTGATGATCGGAATCGGCGTGCCCCAATATCTCTGACGGGAAATGCCCCAGTCGCGCAGACGGAACATGGTCTGACGATCACCCAAACCCAGTTCCTTGAGATCTTTGGCGACGGCTTCGATTGCATCGTGGATGTGCAGACCATCGTATTTGCCGGAGTTGACACAGTAGGGATTGAGCGTCTTGTCGCCGTACCATTCTTGCCAAGCGTCGGTGGAGAAGGTTTTGCCTTCGACGGCAACGGACTGAATGATGTCGATGCCGTATTTCTTGGCAAAGGCAAAGTCGCGTTCGTCATGTGCGGGCACAGCCATTACGGCGCCTTCGCCGTAGTTCATCAGAACGTAGTTGCCGATCCACACCTGAACCTGGCGGCCGTTTAAGGGATGAGTGACGTAAAAGCCCGTAAAGACACCTTTCTTTTCCATCGTGGCCATGTCGGCTTCAGTGACGGAACCTTTGGCGCATTCGTCGATGAAGGCCTGCAGTTCGGGCTTATCTTTGGCAAGACGCTTGGCGAGCGGATGTTCGGCGGCAATCGCTACGAACGTTACGCCCATGATGGTGTCGGCACGCGTCGTGTACACTTTCAAAAGCTTCTTTTCGCCGTCGATTTCGTAAGGGAAGCCGAAGTTGACGCCGACGGATTTGCCGATCCAGTGCTCCTGCATGCGGCGTACCTGTTCGGGCCAGCCGTCAAGCTTCTTGAGATCGTCGAGCAACTCTTCGGCGTACTGCGTGATTCCGAAGTAGTAGCCCGGAATCTCGCGCTTTTCAACGAGAGCGCCCGAGCGCCAGCCGCGACCTTCAATAACCTGTTCGTTGGCGAGAACCGTCTTGTCGACCGGATCCCAATTGACGATCTGCGTCTTTCGGTAGCAGATGCCGCGTTCGAGCATCTTCAAGAACATCCACTGATTCCAGCGGTAATACTCGGGCTTGCATGTGGTAACTTCGCGCGACCAATCAAAAGCCAAACCGAGGGGGAGCATTTGCTCCTTCATGTCAGCAATGTTTCGGTAAGTCCATTCGGCCGGAGCAACCTTTTTGGTCAAAGCAGCGTTTTCGGCCGGCAGGCCGAAGCTGTCCCAACCCATGGGCGTCATGACGTTGTAACCCTTCATACGGCGATAGCGATAGAGCACATCGTTGAGGGTGTAGTTGCGGACATGACCCATATGCAGCTTGCCCGAGGGGTAGGGCAGCATGGAGCACACGTAGAACTTGGGCTTTTCCTTGCCGTCAGGGCCGAGAGCGTGCTCAACGGCGCGGTAGACGTCGTTTTGCCGCCACTGTTCCTGAACCTGGGATTCGATTTCCTGAGGATTGTAGGTTTCGCGCATGGGGCGCCTTTTTTGTTGTGTTTGAAGGAAAAATTCGACCCATAAGTATAAGGCCTTTTGCCCTCCGTTTCAGAGTCGAAAATCCAATAACGGCGCGCTTTCGAGGCGAATTTCGTGTTGAACGCCCTGCCTTTGTGCAAACGTGTGTCCGAGTGGCTTTCAGGCTACAATCGCCGCTTGCTTTTCGTTTGTAGATGGAGCGCTGACACCGACGGCTCAGATGAGGCGTCGCAAGCGTGATGCGATTGACGAGAAAAGAGACAGAGAACGTACCGATGCTTGATGATTATTTGAATTCCCTTAATCCCAAACAGCGCGAAGCAGCCGAACTCGGCTGTGAAAACGCACTTGTGCTTGCAGGAGCCGGATCCGGCAAAACCAAAGTACTCACGACGCGCATTGCTTTGCTGTTGTCGCGAGCGATGGCTCGTCCTTCGCAAATCCTTGCCGTGACTTTTACGAACAAAGCGGCCCGAGAAATGCGAGATCGCTTGTCAGCTATGGTGGCCTGCGATTTACGTCACTTATGGATGGGAACATTTCACGGAACGGCGCATCGCATTCTGCGTGCTCACGCCCAGGAAGCAAATTTGCCTCCTACCTTTCAGATCATTGACACGGCCGATCAGCTGTCGCTCATTCGCCGCATCATGAAGGAGGCGGGCATTGATCCCAAACTGCGTGATCCGAAGACCGTTCAGTGGTCAATCAACAGCTACAAAGAGCAGGGTTTGCGTGCGGCAGCTGTGGCGGCTCGTGAAGAGGACGAGACACGCGTTACGCTTTATCAGACATACGAGGCGCGCTGCCAGCGCGAGGGACTCGTGGATTTTGCCGAGCTGATGCTGCGTTGCGTCGAACTTCTCGAAGGCAATCAATTGGTACGTGAGCACTACAACGATCGCTTCAAGTATGTGCTTGTGGATGAATTTCAGGATACGGACTCGCTTCAGTTTCGTCTGATCAAGGCCTTGTGCCCTCCCAAGCAGCTCAACGCATGTGTGTTCTGTGTGGGCGATGACGATCAGTCGATTTATGCCTTCCGAGGAGCCAAAGTAGGCAATATGTCCGACTTTGTCAAAGAGTACAAAGTCGAGAAAATCATCAAACTTGAGCAAAACTACCGTTCGACCTCGCACATTCTCGATGGGGCCAACGCTGTTATCGCGAACAACAAGGACCGCATGGGAAAAAATCTCTGGACCGATGCGGGAGCGGGCGAACCGATTCGGTTGTATCGAGCCGACGCAGATATGCAGGAAGCCCGTGCCGTCGTGCAGGATATCCTCGTCGAAAAGCGTCGCGGCAAAAAGTACAGTGATTTTGCGATCCTCTATCGCAATAACAATCTGTCGCGCAATTTCGAACGTATGCTTTCGGCCAACGGCATTCCGTACCGCGTTTACGGTGGACTGCGCTTTTTTGATCGTCAGGAAGTCAAGGATGTGGTTGCCTACCTGCGCGTGCTTGCCAATGCTGACGACACGAGTCTGCTTCGCATCATCAATCAGCCGCCGCGCGGCATCGGTGCCACGACGGTCGAGCGTGCTACGGCGATGGCCGCCGATCAGGGCGTGACGATCTGGGAAATTCTTGCTGAAGCCGAATCGGCGCCCGAAATCCGGCGAGCGCACGCGTTTGTGGCCTTGCTCGAAGAAATCAGTGCCGAGGCTGAAGGAAAAACCTTGCCGGAACTTATCACGTTGGTTTCCCAAAAGTCAGGACTGGAGGCGTTCTACCAAAAGCAGCAGGATGCTGACGTTCGTCTTGAAAACTTGGGTGAACTTGTCAATGCTGCTGTGGGTTACTGTGAGGAAAACGGCATTGACGAAGATGCACCGGCGCTCGAGCCCGTTGCCGGCGGCACAATGTCGCCTTTGGATGGGTTCCTATCGCAGGCGGCGCTTGAACCCGACGACAAGAATGCGGAAGAAGATCCCGACGCGGTTCGCCTGATGACAGTGCACGCTTCCAAAGGATTGGAGTTTCCGTATGTTTATCTGACGGGGCTCGAACAGGATTTGTTCCCGCATTACATCCGCGAGGATGAGAATCCGGAATTTCAACTTTCCGAAGAGCGGCGTCTGATGTACGTTGCTATGACTCGCGCACGGCGCAACCTATGGATCAGTTGGTCAAGACAGCGCATGATGTGGGGCGAAACGCGAATGCAGGAAGCTTCTCAATTCATTGACGAAATTCCTGCCGAGCACGTGCAAAAGCTCTACAGCGAAGAGGATTCTTCTGACGATTGGGCCGACGAAGATCAGCGTTGGGGCTCCCGCAGTTTCGGAGGCGGTTATTCATCACGAAGCAGCGGTAATATCGGCTACGGCAGAAACAGCGGCTTGGGGGCTCGCGGCAACGCTTCTTACGGTAGCGGAATGCGTACGGCAAGTGCTTCTTCGTACTCCCGCGTTCCGAGCGGTACGGCGGCTCGCAACCTTAATTCCGAGTCCTGGAAGAAGGCCGGACTGATGAAAGCAAGCGAGTTGCTTGCCAAGAAAAAGACCGTTACGGCAGGAGGCTTTGCTGTGGGCGACAGGGTGAGCCACCCGACGCTTGGCCAAGGAAAGATCGTTGCGATCCATTATCCGGAAAAGCCAGCAGAAACCAATCTTGAAATTGCTTTCAACGGCTCGGATAAGCCCAAGACACTGAAGCTAATGTTCGTGCAGGAAAAACTCAAGAAGCTTGACTAAGCCCAGGCGGTTTGGAAAGACACGCGCTTTGTCTCTGGCGAATACTTGCCCGAGACGAAGCGCTTTTTTTACTGTGCCCGAAGACGGTTGAAGTAGCCTTGTTTCCCGACTTTAGAAGTCTAAATCTGTCTTTTTCCCTGTCTTTGTAGGCTTTCCATTGAAATTTGATGCATCAAAAAT
>UPZS01000001.1 GCA_900538905.1 uncultured Sutterella sp. | reverse complement strand
TCTTTAAACAAAATAAGTAAGCCATCTTAAGTCATTCGGAATATTCTCATAAATGAGGAAACGACATTTCGCCGCTTCTGATACATAAAGTCAGGATGCGCCCTCAAAACTCCGAGACGAAGTGATTTGACGTCGCTCAACCTGACAGAGAGAGGAGAAAAACAAAAAAGTTGGATCTTAATCGCCGTTCCCTGATCAAAGGTTCCGTCGCTGCAGGCGTTACCGCTTTGTTTGGAACGGCCGCTCAGGCTTCCACCAAAGTCCCCGCAAAATGGGACGAATCGCATGACGTTGTCGTGATCGGTTCCGGTTTTGCCGGTCTTGCCGCTGCCATTGAAGCCAAGAAGGCAGGCGCCGACACGGTCGTTCTGGAAAAGATGCCTACGGCAGGTGGCAACTCCCCATCATCAACGGCGGCATTTTGACGGCTACCTGTTGCCCGCAGCAGCTCAAGCACGGCATCAAGGATTCTCCTGAACTGCTCGCTTTCGACATGCTCGCTGCCGGTCTCTATATGAACCAGCCCGAGAAGGTGAAGCTTGTCGCCAAGAGTGCTCTGTCCAACTACGAATGGACAGTCAAGGAACTCGGCGTTGAATACAATCTCGAAGTCATCGGGCAGGAAGGCGGTCACAGCGTTCCGCGCTACGTTTTCACGAAGAACGGTTCGGGCTCCGGCATCGTTAGCAAGGAACTTGAGAAGCTCAAGAAGATGGGCGTACCCGTGCGTCCGCGCTGCTATGTCGAGCGCATTTTCCGTGACGACAGCGGCCGCGTGGTCGGCATTCAGATTCGTGAAGGCTATCACTTCCCGAAGGCCGGCTCTGGCAAGGTCAAGACCATCGGTGTCAAGAAAGGTCTGGTGCTGTGCTACGGCAGCTTCTCGCGTGACGTTGACTACCGCATGATGCAGGACCCGAAGCTTGTGGCCAAGCTTGATTCCACGAACCAGCCCGGCGCAACGGCTGAGCTGTGGCGTGAAACGAGCCGCATCGGTTGCGCACAGGTTCAGAACGACTGGATCCAGTGCACGCCGTGGAACAGCCCGAAGGAAAAGGGCATGGGTCTGGGCTGGACGTTCTCTCAGTCCGGCGCTGCCGAATTCGGTCTCTGGGTCAACACGGCCGGCAAGCGCTTTGTTGACGAACTCGCCAACCGCAAGGTTCGTGCCGACGCCATCATGGTTGAACAGAACAAGGGTCTGCGCGCCGTGGCCATCTGCACGGAAGCCAACCTGAAGTCCTACAACGTGGCTCGTCCGGGCATGCTCAAGAAGTTGCTCGAATCTGGCGTTGTGAAGCAGTACAAGACCTTGGCCGACATTGCCGCCGACTACAAGATGCCGGCTGATGTGCTCGCCAAGACGGTCGAAACCTTCAACAAGGCCGTGAAGGATCGCAAGGATCCGGAATTCAACCGCATGATGAACCCCGAACAGGTTCCGCTGGTTGACGGTCCTTGGTACGCTGCCGAAATGAGCCCGAAGGTTCACCACTGCATGGGCGGTCTGGTGACCGATATGCAGTGCCGCGTGATGGACATCTCCACAAGCAAGCCGATTCCGGGGTTGTTCGCCGCCGGCGAAGCAACCTCCGGCGTGCACGGTGCCGTCCGTCTGGGCTCCTGCGCCATCCTTGACTGCCTGGTCAACGGTCGTATCGCCGGCCAGGAAGCCGCTAAGGCCTAAATCTGGACGAACCGTTGCGCTGACGGCCTCGCGCCGCAGCGCAAGGTGACTTCCGATTGATTGCGGCGAAACGATTTACTCAAACCGTTTCGCCGCGTTTTGTTCTGATTTCCTCAACAAAGGCGTTGCTTATGCGTTTTGCCAAACTCGTCGCTCTGAGCGCAGTTCTGCTGTGCGCCGTCACTACGAGCGGCTACGCGGCCACCGGAGCCGAACGGCACGTTGCCAAAGGCGTGAAATGTGAGATCTGCCACGGTCCCGACAAGGCCAACCCGCAGCTGCCGACCATTGACAACTGCAAGACCTGTCATGACATCAAGGCCTTGGTTGAAAAGACCAAAAACGTCAAACCGACCAATCCGCACGTTTCGCCTCACTACCAAGATCAGCTCGATTGCGTGAACTGCCACTACATGCACGAAGAGCCGGTCAACTTCTGCGACCGGTGCCACACTTTCGGCTTTAAAGTACCCTGACAACAAGAAGCCGCCCGAAGGCGGCCCGACGCATTGTCTTCAGTGCTTATTGGCATATAGCCGATCCGGCGAAACGATGACCGGATCGGTGATGCGCCATTCGTTGTTTTCAAGTTTGCGATAAAAGCAGCTCTCTCGTCCGGTATGGCAGGCCATACCGCCCACTTGCGTAACGATGTAGAGCACGCTGTCGCCGTCGCAATCGAGTCGTATTTCGTGCAGCTTCTGCACATTGCCCGACTCCTCACCCTTGCGCCACAACTTGCCGCGCGAACGCGAGAAATAAACCCCTCGCCCTGTAACCTGCGCTTCATGCAGCGCTTCGGCATTGGCCCAAGCAAGCATCAGCACGCGCCCGCTTTCAAAATCCTGCGTCACCACGGGAACAAGCCCGTTGGAGTTGAACTTCACCTCGTCGATCCAATTCTTTGTCACAACCGCACCGTAATGCCCTTTTCGGCCATGTACTTCTTGGCTTGACGCACAGAATATTCGCCGAAGTGAAAAATCGAGGCCGCAAGCACCGCATCAGCCTTGCCGATCGTGACGCCTTCGACCAGATGATCAAGATTACCCACACCGCCCGAGGCAATCACCGGTACCGATACGGCTTCCGAGACCGTGCGGATGAGTTCCAGATCAAAACCTTGTTTGGTGCCGTCGCAGTCCATACTCGTGAGCAGAATCTCACCGGCGCCGAGAGCCGTCACCTTCTTGGCCCACTCAACAGCATCGAGCCCGGTCGCCGTCCTTCCCCCGTGCGTGAAAACCTCCCAACCTTTGCTCGGGTCAGCTCTGTCGCGCCTCCGAGCGTCAATGGCCACCACAATACACTGCGATCCGTGCAGGGCGGCAGACTCTCCGATCAAATCAGGATTATTGACGCCGGCCGTGTTGATCGAAATCTTGTCGGCGCCGGCATTCAAAAGGCGACGGATATCGGAAACTTTGCGCACGCCGCCGCCAACGGTAAGCGGAATAAACACTTGCCCGGCCACGGCTTCGATCACGGACAATATGATGTCGCGCTGATCACTCGAAGCCGTGATGTCGAGAAAGGTCAATTCGTCTGCTCCCTCTTCGTTGTAGCGACGAGCAATCTCCACCGGATCGCCCGCGTCGCGTAGCGAGACAAAATTAACACCCTTGACAACGCGCCCTGCGGTCACGTCCAAGCACGGAATGATGCGTTTGGCTAGCATGGTTCGCGTCCTTGTGCACTTTCAATCATTCGACGCCGACAAGCTTTTGGGCTTCGGCAAAATCAATGGTGCCCTCGTAAAGACTGCGGCCGAGAACAGCTCCCATGACGCCGTCTTTTTCCACCTGCAGGAGCACGCGCACATCGTCGAGCGTATGCATACCGCCCGAAGCGATCACGGGGACTGACACGGCGCGGGCAAGTGCCGCCGTCGCGTCCACATTCACGCCAGAAAGCATGCCGTCACGAGCAATGTCCGTATAAAGGAAAGCCGAAACGCCATAGTATTCAAAACGTTGCGCCAAATCAATGACATCATGCCCGGTACTCTTTACCCAACCGTCGGTGGCCACGATGCCGTCCTTGGCGTCCAGAGCCACAATGATGCTGTCGGTAAAAACAGCACAAGCTTCCTTCAGAAAACCCGGTGTCTTCACGGCGGCTGTGCCGATGACGGCATAACGCACACCCGCATCGAGATACGCTTCAATCTGATCGAGCGTACGGATGCCACCGCCCACTTCAATTTCGGCGTCTTCTCCGATTTCTTCGATCATTTCACGAATGAGCGGCGCATTTACGGGCTTACCCGTCTTGGCACCGTCCAAATCCACGATATGGATACGCTCGGCACCCAAATCTGCCCACTGACAAGCCTGATCAACGGCGTCTTCGTTATAGACCGTAATGTTGTTTTCCAAATCGCCCTGACGCAGACGTACGCAACGCCCTTTTTGCAGATCGATTGCAGGAATTAAAAGCATGATGAAACCCGATTGTTTTGAAAAACGGCTTTCCTAGAAGCCCAAAATCACTCCGGCTAACGGCCGAAGCGCAAATGAATGTTCAAATGTCCCAGTGCACGAAATTTGAAAAAAGCTTCAGACCGCTTGCGGCGCTTTTTTCCGGGTGGAACTGGGTGGCAAAAATATTGTCTCTGGCAACAGCGCACACGAATGGCAGCCCGTAACTTGAGGTACCGGCGGCAAGTGAATCGTCTTCCGGAGCTACAAAGTAGCTGTGTACAAAATAAAACCAACTCTTATCGGCAATACCGTCCCACAAAGGATGCGTCATGCGCTGCGTGACAGTGTTCCATCCCATTTGAGGCACCTTGAGCCGCTCGCCGTTGGCACGCACCAAGGCTGCTTGCGGGAAACGAATGACTTTGCCCGCCATAAGACCGAGCCCGGCGCAGTCGTTCTCGTCGCTGCGCTCAAAGAGCATCTGCATGCCGATGCAAACCGCCAACACGGGCTTATTGGCCAAAGCACGCAACACGGCCTCCTTCAGTCCCGATTCGCCCAGGCAGCGCATGCAGTCTCCCATCGCTCCCTGTCCCGGGAAAATCACGCGATCTGCCGCATCAATCTCGGCAGCGCTTTTCGTGACTGTCACGTCCGCGCCGTCGGCCACCGCCCTGACCGCCTGGCCGACACTGCGCAGATTGCCCGTGCCGTAATCCACAATGGCTATTTTCATAACGCGCCCTTCGTGCTCGGGATCACGTCCGCGGCCCGCTCGTCGGTTGCCACCGCAGCACGAAGCGCACGCGCAAACGCCTTGAAGATCGACTCAGCCTGATGATGTGCGTTTTCTCCCTTGAGATTGTCGATATGTAGCGTCATGCCGGCGTGGTTGGAAACCGCCTGAAAGAACTCGCGCACAAGCTGCGAATCAAGTGCACCGATCATCGGAGCAGTGAAGTCACAGTCAAAATACAGTCCCGGACGACCGGAAAGATCAAGCACAACACGCGACAAAGATTCATCGAGCGGAATGCAGGCCTGACCGTATCGCACGATGCCCTTCTTGTTACCGAGCGCTTCCTTGAGGGCCTGACCGAGCACAATGCCGGCATCTTCAACCGTGTGATGACCGTCGACATAGAGGTCCCCTTCAACCTTCATGTCCAGATCCATCAATCCGTGCCGAGCGATCTGCTCAAGCATATGATCGAAAAAACCAATGCCCGTCTGGACAGCACAACGGCCGGTGCCATCCAAGTTCAGACACACCTTAATTTGCGTTTCTTTCGTTTTGCGCGAAATGGCTGCAGTGCGCATCAACGGCTACTCCCTAACATCGTTGATCGAATCCGCTACGGGCGCAGCTCTGCGGCGCGCCCGCACTGAATCCGCCGATTACTGTTCGTCCTGAATGCGATAGTGAGCGCTGGCGGCGTGCGCATAAAGCGATTCGCCCTTTCCAAGACACTCGGCAATGCGCGCCAGAGGCGTCACACCCTGCTGCTGCACGTAAATCATGCTCGTGCGCTTCTGGAAGTCGTAGACACCCAGCGGCGACGAGAAGCGAGCCGTGCGGCTCGTGGGCAGTACGTGGTTGGGACCGGCACAATAGTCACCAAGCGCCTCGGAAGAATAACGGCCGAGGAAGATAGCACCGGCATGGTGAATCAATTCGGCCCACTTCTCAGGATCGTCCGTGCTCATTTCCAAGTGTTCGGGAGCAATCGTATCGGCAATGCGGCAGGCTTCTTCCAAATCGCGCGTCACAATGATGGCGCCGCGATTGGCAAGCGACTGACGGATAATGTCCTTGCGCGGCATTGCTTCGATCTGCCGATCCATCGACGCTTCAACCGCATCGGCAAAAGCCGCGTCAGGAGTCAAAAGCACCGCCTGCGCGAGTACGTCGTGCTCGGCCTGGCTGAAGAGATCCATTGCGATCCAGTCCGGATCGGTCTTGCCGTCGCAAATGACGAGAATTTCAGAAGGACCGGCGATCATATCGATGCCCACGCGGCCGAATACCTTTCGCTTGGCGGCCGCCACATAGGCGTTGCCGGGGCCCACGATCTTGTCGACAGGTTCGATCGTTTCGGTGCCGTAGGCTAGCGCAGCCACGGCCTGTGCGCCGCCGATCGTAAACGCGCGGGAAACGCCGGCCAGACTTGCAGCGGCCAGAACCAATTGATTCTTCTGTCCGCCGGGAGTGGGCACCACCATTTCGATACGCTTGACGCCGGCAACCAATGCGGGCATTGCGTTCATCAAAACAGAGCTCGGGTATGCTGCCAAGCCGCCCGGTACATAGAGACCGACAGAGTCGACAGGCGTGACTCGCTGACCCAACTTGTTGCCGTATTCGTCACAAACCGAGAAGCTCTTTTCGAGCTCATTTTCGTGGAACACACGGATGCGGCGGGCGGCTTCTTCAAGTGCCGTGCGCTGTTCTTCAGGCAACGTTTCCAGCGCCTGACGCATTTCTTCAGCGGTAATCACCAAATCGGAGAGCTTTTCTGCGGGCAGTCGGTCAAAGCGAGCCGTGTATTCGAGCACAGCCGCGTCGCCGCGCTCGCGCACATCATCGACAATCGCTTCGGCTCGACGCGTGATCTCCGGATCAACACTGGCGTCCACCGCCACCAATTCACTGAATTTCTTTTGAAAGTCTGCCTCGGCAGACGACAAACGACGGATCTGCATTCTTTTCTCCCTATAAATCTTGCGTTCTTACTCTTTCCAACGGCGCTCTTCGACCACTGAGCGCATGGCATCCATGATCGGCATCAGTTCTTCGCGCTTGAGCTTCATGGCAGCCTGATTGACAATGAGGCGCGACGAAATCGGCGCAATCGTCTTGATTTCCACCATATTGTTGGCTTTGAGCGTCGCTCCCGTACTCACTAGGTCAACAATGGCGTCAGCCAGTCCGGCAATCGGCGCGAGTTCCATAGAGCCATAAAGCTTGATGAGGTCAACGTGTACGCCTTCACGGGCAAAATAGTCACGCGACCACTTGATGTATTTCGTCGCCACGCGAATGCGGCTACCGCGGCGCACATTGGTGTCCCAGTCAAAGCCGCGAGGAGCTGCCACGCTCATTCGGCAACGGGCAATACCCAAATCCACAGGCACGTACAGGCCGTTGCCGCCGTGTTCATAGAGCGAATCCCAGCCGGCAACGCCAAGGTCTGCAGCGCCGTACTGCACATAAGTCGGCACGTCGGTTGCGCGAAGCACCACGATGCGGAGATCCTCCCGATTTGTTCCGATCATGAGCTTGCGGGAGTCTTCCGGATTTTCCAGCGGACGAATACCGGCGGCGGCCAGAAACGGCAACACCTCCTCAAAGATTCGTCCTTTTGATAGAGCAAGCGTAATCATTTCTGCGCCTTTGTTTTTTTATTTTGATAATGGATCTAGTTTAGCCTTTCGATCTGCGCTCCCAACGCAGAAAGCTTGGCTTCAATGTGTTCGTAACCACGATCCAGATGGTAGATGCGTTCGATGACAGACTCTCCCTGAGCTGCCAGCGCCGCAATAACAAGACATGCCGAAGCACGCAAATCGGTGGCCATCACAGTCGCTGCGTCCAGTCTTTCGACCCCCTGCACAACTGCCGTGTGGCCGTCGACGTGAATGTCCGCTCCCATGCGCTGCAGTTCCGGCACGTGCATGAAGCGGTTTTCAAAAATAGTTTCCACAATTCGACCCGTGCCTTGTGCAACGGCGTCAAGCGCCATGAACTGCGCCTGCATGTCGGTCGGAAAGCCCGGGTGCGGAATGGTGCGCACGTCCACCGCCTTGGGACGCCCCGAAATCTTAGCGCGAATCCAATCCTCGCCGACTTCAACTTCACCGCCCGCCTCGCGCAATTTGCCGATCACGGCCTCCATTGCCCAAGGCACAGTATCGGTCACCATCACATCGCCGCCGGTAGCAAGCGCCGCGCACAAAAATGTCCCCGTTTCGATACGATCGGCAATGACAGAATGCTCGCACCCGTGAAGCTTCTCGACACCTTCAATCACGATTTGCGGCGTACCCGCTCCCGTCACCTTGGCGCCCATCTTATTGAGGCATTCGGCCAAATCAATCACTTCGGGCTCTCGCGCCGCGTTTTCAATAATCGTTGTTCCTTCGGCAAGGACCGCCGCCATCATGATGTTTTCGGTGCCGGTCACCGTCACCATATCAGGCACGATGCGGCATCCCTTCAAACGGCCTGCGCTAGCCTGCATGTAACCGTGATCAATTTCGATTTCTGCGCCCATCATCTTGAGCGCCTTGATATGCTGATCCACGGGACGTGCACCGATTGAACAACCGCCCGGCAACGACACGCGTGCATTGCCGAAACGCGTCGTAAGCGGGCCGAGAACAAGCACTGAGGCCCGCATGGTTTTGACAAGTTCATACGGAGCCTGGGTAGAAGTGATATTGCCCGCATTCATTCGAACCGTGCCGTTGCCAAGATCCTCAAACGCAACGCCCATGCCTTCGAGGAGTTTAGCCATCGTACGCACGTCAGCAAGTTCCGGAACATTGTGCAGCACCACATCGTCGGCCGTTAAGAGCGCTGCGGCAATGATTGGCAACGCAGCGTTTTTGGCGCCCGATGCCTTTACTTGTCCGACAAGGCGACGACCGCCGACAATTCTGAGTTTCTGCATATCTCCGTCTCCATTCCTGATCATTAGGCCGGCACGCACGCCGCCTCTCGGAAATTTTTGTCCGAGTTTTGGATTTTACCGCAGGGATTTCGGCCTCAGTCCGCAATTGCTCTGTCTTTTTACGGTTTTTTCTCAGGAATAAAGCGACTCGAAGCGAACGAAATGATGAATCGGTCCGTGACCGCTCCCCACCGTCAGATCGTCGGAAGCGTTGATGGCTTCTTCAATGTAGCGCCGAGCCAAACGAACCGCCTGCGGCAGATCGTCGGTGCGCGCCCAGAGCGCGGCAATGGCCGACGAAAGTGAGCATCCTGTGCCATGCGTATTTTTCGTGTGTACACGAGGACCGTCCAGATCAATGAACGCCTTGCCGTCATAGAAAACATCGCGAAGCGTCTCTTCAACACTATGTCCGCCTTTGAGATAGACAGCGGTTTTTCCGCCGCACATATCCCAAAGTTCCCGTGCAGCTTCATGCATGTTTGCGGTAGCACGAACTTCGCGACCGAGCAGTACGGAAGCTTCCGGCAGATTGGGCGTAATCACGTCGGCCAACGGCAACAGCTCTTCCTTGAAAAAGGCAACGGCATCATCGGGCATCAGCCGATCGCCGCTTTTGGCAACCATTACCGTATCAAGCACAACCTTTGGAGCCTGATGCGCTCGCAAAGCCTGAGCCACGGCAGCCATCACGTCCTGAGCGCCGAGCATGCCAATCTTGACGGCATCAATACGCACATCGGCAAAAAGCGTATCAATCTGCTCCTTCACAAACGCCGCAGGAACAGGCATCACACCCGTCACTGCCCTCGTGTTTTGCGCCGTTAAAGCGGCAATGACACCGGTCGCAAACGTCCCCAACGCCGACATCACTTTGACATCGGCCAGAACGCCCGCGCCGCCGGAAGGGTCAACACCGGCAATTGTCAGGACATTTTTGATGTTTCTTGCGCCCATATTTCTCTCACAAACCGCATCTGACGCTGCGTCGCACCCGTGTAAAGCGAGGCAAATTCCAACGCACGGCGACTGCGTTCGGCCAACGTTCCGTCAACGAACCAGGAAAGCGCAGTCTCCACGGCATCACGCGGATGCGCGGCGTGCACGGCACCGCCTTCGGCGAGTGCATCGGCCACGGCCTTGGCAAAGTTAAATGTGCTGGAACCCACCAGCACGGGCGAGCCGGAAGCCGCAGGCTCAATCAAGTTCTGGCAGCCAAACTGTCCGAAGCTACCGCCCATGATGCACACGTCCGACAAAGCACAATAAAAACTCATCTCGCCCATCGTGTCGCCCAGAAGCACCGCAGGTCCTTCTGAGAGACCGGAAAATTCGGGATCTTCGCTTTTGCGAATCACACGACAACCTGAGCGCTTGAAGATCTCGGCCACTTCGTCGAAGCGCTGCGGATGGCGCGGCACAACCAAAAAAACAGCCTCTTCGAGATGCTCGGCAATATGCGGAGAAAACATCGCCTCTTCGCCTTCACGCGTACTTGCAAGCAAAATGACCTTCTTTTTGAACGTGCCCTTGACTTTCGCAGCCAGCTCGACCTGTTTGGGATTCGGACGAATGTCAAACTTCACCGATCCGCAAACGTGGATGTTACGGGCGCCTAGTGCTTTGAGCCTCTCGGCATCTTCCTGACTTTGCGCGAGCACCGCAGCAAAAGAAGCAAAAGCAGGTCCCATCAGCGAAGCCACCAATCTTGCCTGCCCCGCGCTTTTTTCCGATTCGCGCGCGTTGGCGAGAACCACGGGGATGCGGCGCTTTGCAGCCTCCTGCATCATGTTGGGCCAGACTTCCGTTTCCATCACAACGCCCATTACCGGCTTCGTCTCTTCGAAAAACTTCGCCATTAGGCGCGGATTGTCATACGGTAAATAGCACTGCACTACGCGACCAGGGTAGCGTTCGGCAATTTTTGCCCCGGTGTCTCGCCCCGTCGGTGTCATACAGGTCAAAAGAATCTCGGCTTGCGGATTTTCCGTAAGAAATGCGTCAATTATTGTGCGCGCCGCTACTGTCTCGCCTACGCTCACCGCATGCAACCACAGTCGGGGCATTGAGGGAGCCGGGTAATGACACCAGCCGAAGCGTTCGTCCCAGTGCTTGAGGTAGTCGGGCTGCTTGCGGGCCCTCTTTCGGAGATAGCACTTTGCCAGCGGCAATGCGCAGTATGTCAATCCTCGATAAAGCGTCGAAATCAGCATCGCTTACGCCTTCAAAAATTCAGTTACGCAACGGTCGCCTGAGCCAAAACAGAATGCATGGCTGCCAGCACTTCTTCGGGCTGGGGGATCACACCGTTGTCCCCCACGGTTGCGCAGGCGCTTTCCGAGACCAGAGAAAAAAGTTCGGCACTTGTGCCCACGATGATGCCAACGGACGGAATCCCTAGCGCTGCCCCCAAATGCGTGAGCCCCGTATCGACGCCAAGCAGGCAACGAGCACCGGCAATCACCTCCGCTATAGCTCTCAAGCTCAGACGAGGCAACACCACGACCTGCCCCGGCACGCTCGAAGCAATCTGTTCGCAGTAGGCCCTTTCCTTGTCGTTGCCCCAGAAAAGAACGCTCATGATGCCGTCGTCAGCCAATTCCCGCGCCACTTCAGTCCAGCGGCTCTTAGGCCACAACTTTTCAGCACGGCTTGTGTTAACGGTGAGCGCCGCATAGGGTGCACGGACACCGGTCGGCGTCATCGGCTTGACATCAAGCCCGTAGTGAAGATCTTCATTCTCAATAGGATAACCCAAGGCCTGCGCAGCCATGGTGCGATAGCGAACCACCGGCACCAATTTGTTCGAAACCGGGAGCGTACGGCTGTAAAAGTGCGCCGCCAACGGCTCCTTGATGTTTTCCTTGGAATAACCCACACTCTCGACCCCGGCCCATCGTGCGACAACCGCCGTGCGGATCAATCCTTGCAGATCAATGACAATGTCATACTTGGCTTCAGCCAGTGCGCGTCGTACAGCCAGGATTTCACCTCGGACTGACGATGAGAAAATGTTTTTGCGCCAACGACGGAAAGCCGTCACCACAAGCTTGTCTACAAAGGGCGAAAGTTTCGGAATGTCGGTAAAACTCTCTTCAACCACCCAACTCAATTCGCAATCGGGATAGTGCTTCTTGATGTCGTAGGCCACCGGCAACGCATGCACGATGTCCCCCATGGAAGAAGACTTGATGATGAGAATTTTTTTGGGCATATCCGCTGTTTATTCGTAAGTCAAAAGACACAAGGGCGACGGACAGCCGCCCTGGCGCCGGGATGTTTCAAGCGTCTTCAAATAACCGTTGCTTCGGCACGACGCGAAAGTTTCTTGCCGAATTCAACGCCCGGCTGATCAAACGGATTGATACCGTAGAGCGTTCCGAGCATCGTGGTCTTGTGTTCGTAAAGCGCCATCAATGCACCCAGACGAGCGGCGTCAAGCTGATCAATGCTGATCGTGGAAACCGCATTGAAGCACTCGGTTTCTTCACGCGTGATCAACGCTTCGGCCTGAGCCTTGGCATTGGCAATCAGCACGCGATGCAAATCGGCATGACGGTGACCGGGCTTTTCGCACCACAGAAGATCAATCGAGGTAGACCCCGTACCCTCTCGCAGCCACTGGTAGAACGAATGCTGCGATTCGTTGCCATGGCCGCCCCAGATGGCTTGCCCCGTCGGTCCTTCAATCAGTGCGCCGTCAGCGCCCACGTGCTTGCCCAGACTTTCCATTTCAAGCTGCTGCAGCCACATCACCATGGTGCGCAGTCTCTCGTCGTAGGGCAGGAAGCAATGCTGCTCAATGCCCAGACGCGTCGAATTCCAGTAGGAGATAAGCGCGAGCAACAGCGGCAGGTTTTCACCGGCCGGCGCTTGTGCCACATGCACATCCATGGCATGCGCGCCGTCAAGCAAGGCACGGAACGTGTCAGAACCGAGCGCCACGGCATCAGCCAGACCAATGGCCGACCACACCGAGAAGCGGCCGCCCACCCACTCCCAAATCGGAAAGAAGTTTTCTTCAGGCAGATTCATGTCACGAGCCGCATTTTTGTTGGCCGAAACCACCACCATATGACGCGCGCGATCCTCTCCTGAAATACCGGCTTCCAAAAGCCACTGATCAATCGCCGCGGCATTAACCGCCGTTTCGCGCGTCGTAAAACTCTTGGAAGAAACAATCACAAGGGTCTTAAACGGATTGAGGTCACCCACGATGCGATCAAACGACACACCGTCGGCAGCGGCCAGAAAATGCAATCGCACCTGTTCGCGCGTTGTACGGAGAGCCTGGTAAACCGTCTTGGGGCCCACTTCGGAGCCGCCGATACCCACATTGATCACGTCAGTGATCGTGTCGCCTCGGCAACCACGACGGCGTCCCGAGCGAACGTCGTCGGCAAAGGCGCACATATGTTCGAGCGCCTCCTGCACTTCCTTGTGAAAAGGCGCCCCCACAGCCGGATCTCGCAACGCAGTGTGCAAAGCCGCACGGCCTTCGCTCGCGTTGACAATCTGGCCTTCTCTCATAGCCGCATTCGCACCCAAAACCCCCTTTTCCCGGGCAATTTCCAAAAGCGAATTGAAGTCAGCCTCCGTCATACGCTGCCGCCCGATATCAAGCGTCAGTCCGCAGGCGGGAAAAGTGGTTCGGGAAAGCGTGTCGCGCAAAAACGGAACGGTATTGGAAGCCATGTTTTTATCTTCGGTTGTTCATCGGTTGCCCGCAATGGATTGCGGGCGCCACATTCGGAAAGTGTAGCCAAGCATCGGGCAAAAAGCGTCTTTTGCAAGGTTTGGAAAACTTTGCTTTCACGCTTCCAAACAAAATTTCGGTAAACACACACAAATTCCGAGAACAAAAAAGCCCGAAAACACATGTTTCCGAGCTCTCCCAGTCGTCAGGACTTGTCGAAAATCAGTGGTCGGACTTAATACCGGCGCCGCACATCGTGATCAAGGTGTCAGGCGTGGGACCGTGCTCCTCGCAGTAGGCCAGATAAGCCGCGTAATTGGCCGCCGTCGTGTGCTCACAGTAAATGCCGCGGGCGGCGATCTTGGCGCGGGCTTCCAGAATCTTTTCTTCCGGCGCACGAACAAACGCGATGTTGTGGCGATAGCTCATGTCGAGCAACTCATCGCCGCGCATCGGCACGCCGATCGCAATGCCTTCGGCCATCGTGGGCTTCGGAACAATCGAAGCCGGATGCGCGTCATGCGTTTTGACTGCACGATAAAGCGGATCGCAGTTTTCGCTTTGCAGCGCGATGATCTGCGGAAACTTATCGATTACGCCGGATTTCTCAAGATGTTCGAGCGCCTTGACCACACCGATAAAAAGCGTGCCGTTGCCTACTGGCACGACGATGTGCGCCGGAATACGCCCGAGCTGCTCAAGCGTTTCATAGATGTACGCCTTCATGCCTTCGTAGAAGAAGGGGTTGTAGACATGGTTGGCGTAATAGGCTCCTTCATCGCACACTTTGGCACGGCAGACATCGGCGCAATGGTCGCGAGTGCCCGGAACCACATTGACTTTGGCACCATGCGACTCAATCATGCGGATTTTCGAGGGACTCGTTCCTTCGGGAACGAAAATTTCGCATTTGATGCCCGCTCGCGCCGCATAAGCTGCGACAGCATTGCCCGCGTTGCCGCTTGAATCTTGCACGCACGACTTCACGCCGATCGCCTTCATGTGCGCCACAAGCGTCGCGGCACCGCGATCTTTGAAGGAAAGCGTCGGCATCATGTAATCCATCTTAAAAAGCACGTCGTCGTCAAAACGAACGATCGGCGTACGGCCTTCCCCGAGCGTCACATCGTGCCAGGCATCGCCCTCAAGCGCCATGAAGCGACGGTACCGGAACTGACTCCATTCTTTATCGTCGATGAGTTCCGGATCCCATGCCTCGGGCGTGAAGTCAAGCTCGAACAAACCGCCGCATTCGCACGTCGGCTGCATCGTCGTCACGGGTGTGTGCTTGCCACACTTTGTGCAAATGAATTCCATCAGAAACCTCCGTCAAAAAGGCTGTTTCAGTTCAGTTTTTGTCCGTTTTCCGCCGTCCCCGAACGGCATCCAAGTCGCCGTAAAGCGTCGCTTTGGCCAAATTTAATTTCTGCGCTACAAGCTCAATCGAGCCTTTAACAAGGAACACGCCGCGACGATCCATGAATTCGAGCATTCGCAGACGAGCTTCGCGTGAGAGTCGTTCGCCGCCTGCATCTTCCTGCACAATTCGATCCACAAAATCGGCCACGAAATCCTGGACACCTTGTTCGGGAAGCTCTCGAGCGAGTTTGTGCGGCTTCGTTGCGATTGATGCAGCTGTCGACAGGTGTTTGCCGCTCGGGGGTAGTCCCGGCAACAATGACGACAAGTAGTCCATCGCTTGCGTGGCGGCTCGGGTATCTAAGTTGATGCACAGAGCTCCGACCAGTCGCTCCGAATCGTCTCGAATCAAAAGCGTCGAGGAACGGATCAAACGACCGTTCTTCTCAAAATAGTAGTTGGCGAGAATACCGTCCTCAGGATTGCCGGCTTTAATAGCCTCCTCAATCAAATGCTCGAAACTTTCGCCGACTTTGCGACCTGTCACCACCGGATTGGCAACGTACACAACCGAGCGTTGCGGAACGGTGAGGTCGTGGAGTACCACCTCGCAATCGGCAAACGTGCGAACAAGAAGATCGGCAACACCGACGTAGGAACGAAGAGCGGGATGCATAGTCATGTTGCTCATTTTACATAAATTTTTATGTAGAACGAATAATTTTTTATGCATTCAACTTTTGAAAAAAGGCACCCTCCATTTCCGGAAAAAGTGCCTTTTTTCGCCATCGCTTTAGTTTAGAAATGCAACTCTTACCAGTTTTGAGTCAACAGTCGGTTGAGATCCTTGCCGAGATTGGCAATCCAGCGATTGACGTTGCGGTGCACGCATACCACGCCCTCTTTACCATAGCAGCCATTGGGTCTCTCATCCAAACCTCGGCTCTTGACGTACTCGACCTTATAAGAGCCTTTCCCATAGGTGACACTCACGGTTGCCTGATAATGCAGAGATCGATTATTGGTCGGATACACCAAAAGAACCTTACCGGGCTTGTCCGAAACAATTCCCCACTTGCGCATTTCCGCTGCCTGCTTGATCGCTTGGTGAATACGTTCATCCGATGCCTTGAGTCCGCTTTGATCATACGAAATAACCTCAGCAACGGGCGCGGCCTGCAGCATCGTTCCCATACTCAGCAAAAGAGCCGCCGTAGTAGCAACAATCAGAGTTCTTCTGTTCATGTCCTCTCTCCAAGTCTAACTCAAGCCACTGTTACAAACCGTTGTTTGGAACTTTTTGGCGCGTTAGGCAACGTCAGTACAAGTCTACCTTTTACGATCAACGGCATGACGAATTTGCGCATCATATAAGACGTCGTGTTTACACCCAAAAAAACTTTCAACTCTTCGCGACTGCGGGGTTGTGCACAGAAAGACAGAATATCGTCCTCTGATCGTCCACCAGGTAACGCAACACTCTGTTGATTGAGAGTCTGCCCCAAAAATGTCACTCGAAAACTTCCTCTCTGATCCTCAAATATCGGCTTTTCCATTCCAAGCCGCTCAGCCTCTTTGCACATCACCGGAATGCCAGAATAACGATTTTCGGTGAGTCCTAGCACCTCCAAAGCATTGACCAGTACCGGATTTCTCGTATCTGGTTGCACACGCCCCAGCTGATCTAATGTCATGCGACCGTAGAGGCCTCCTGGGTTTGCTATCTCCAGTCGATTTTGGAAAATTTTCACCTCAATTGGTTGGCCCTGAGTATGCATGCTGTAATCGCGGTGCACCAACGCATTAAGTATCGCCTCTCTTACGGCCACCATCGAATACTGCGGTTTGTCTTCCCGTTTTCCTGTCTCGGGATTGATGATGGTTTTGACACGGATGTTTCTAGCCACAAAACGTATGGTCCGCTCAAGCATCTCCTCGATTGTGCCGTCGATTCGTTCGTTGTCAGAAAATCGTTCACCATCAGCCCCTGTTTCACCTACACTGACTCCAGGTACAACGGTCGCAATGATGCTCAACTGAGGAAAAAAAGCTTGAGGATAAAGCCCGAAGAGCAACATGGCAGCGACAGTCGGATGTCCTCCTTTAAGGAGATTCATCAACCGATAAATCTGCTCATCAGGGAGTCGACTGAGGTTTGGCTTTCCGGCCTTGAGCCTAGCGATATATCGCTCAATTGCTTCCGAATCCAAATCCGAACGCTCTGCTGTCTGAACGATTGCTATATCATCCTGATACTTCTGCCGAAACGCCTCAAAACTGTAAATTTCATACTCCGACATCGGCTCATCGCTGTCCCCAACGCGGACAAAAGCACCTTTCATCCGTCCGGCTCCCGCATAAAAACAAGGACGCTGGGCATAGTCCAATCCTGGAATTTCAGCGGCCACGAAATGCTTTCCCTCCCTTTCTGCCACCGTTAAAACGGCTCTTACGGGTGGTTGCATTTGTCGACATTGATTTTTAATTTGCCGTTGCAGATCTTGAGGATCGTAGACACCAACTGCTTCAAAGTCATTGTCTTCATCCAATCCAAAAAGAATGACACCACCACCATCTTGGTTTGAAAAGCTTGACAACGTGTCATACAGGCGTTTGGGGCTGCCTAGATGCGCTTTTTTCAGTTCCAAAAAGTTGCTTTCCGCTTTGTTTTTGCGAACGCTATCCACTAGATCTAACAGTTCAGTTGGTGTCATTTGCTTTTTCGAGGAGGCATCAGAAAATGCACACATTCAGTTGCGCATTTTTAACAAAAAAATCTCATCATGTTGTTCACTTGTTACGTTTCTTGTTCACATTCTATCCAATTTTGTTCACTTTCTCACTTGATTTATTCACTTCTCCCCGAAATGACGTAAGTACTCTTTCGAATCACCCAAACCCTCCATTTATAATGTGGCCTCCGATGGCACGAATGCTCTGCCGTTCAGGTTTTGACCGATCGACACAGCCTTCTTGTCTTACGCAACATACGTCAAACTTCCGTCATCGCCACCAGTCGATCCCATGCCCCGGTCTGCGCTCTACATCCATAGTCTCGGAACCGTTTCGGCCGCCGGCATCGGTTTGCAAGAGCTTCGCCAGACCTTGTTCGGTCAACGTTCCTCGGCTATGCGCTTTCACAACGGACTAGCCCCCGATCCGAACAAAACCTTTTATTGCGGATTCTTGTCCGATCTGACACCTTCGCAGAACAGCAACCGCACGGCAATGCTCTTGGAACTCTGTTTGGAGCAAATGTCTGAACTTCAGGAATTGCTCCCAAGCATTGCCCCCGATCGCGTCGCCGTCGTACTCGGTGCCTGTACTTCAGGCATGCACCGCATTGAAGAAGGCATGTCCGAGTATGTTCGCACACAACAACTGCCGGAAAACTTTTCCATCCGGGATCTCAATCTTTTTGAACCTGCTCGCTTTGTCGCCGACAAAATTGGGGCGCGCGGTCCCGTCTACACGGTCAGCAACGCCTGCTCTTCCGGGCTCTTGGCGCTTGAAAGCGCTGCACAGCTTCTTGGCGCCAATTTGGCTGATCTGGTAATTGCCGGCGGTTGCGACGGTTTCTGCCAATTCACAAATGCGGGCTTTTCTGCTCTTTCAGCCGTGAGCCTCGAGCCCTGCACTCCTTTTTCCGCGGGTCGCAAAGGCATCAATCTGGGCGAAGGCGGTGCGCTCGTAGCCATGACTCGTCACTGCTCAAATGCTTTTCTCGCTTACAGAGGTGCCGGATTGACAACTGACGCGCACCATCTCTCTGCTCCTGAGCCCGAAGGCATCCAAGCCGCTCAAGCCATGCGTCTGGCGCTCGAATCTGCCGGTCTTTGCCTTGCCGACATCGATCTGGTCATTGCACACGGCACGGGAACGCCGCTCAACGACAGCATGGAAGCCAAAGCCATTGAAAGAGTCTTCGGCACTGACGTGCCTTGTGCCTCTTATAAGTCGCTTTCGGGACACACTCTGGCCGGCGCAGGGGCCCTTCAGGCCGCCATTGCCGCCGCTCTTTTAACGGACAATCCCGACGGTGTGTTGCCGCCGAGTGCAGGAATCGAAACAGTCGATCCTACGCTTGCGCCGGCTCATGTGCTCACGCAGACTCGCGTCCTTGGTCGGGAGATTCGTCACATCGTTGCAAACGCCTTTGCTTTCGGAGGCTCCAACGCTAGCGCTGTTTTCAGTCGAGTTTCGCCATGAGTTCCTTTTGCTGCGATCCTTCCCGTTACCTGCCGCATCGTACTCCGATGCTGCTCATTGACCGCGTGTTGGCGGCAGATGCCGAAACGACTCGCTGCCGCGTGACCGTCGGCGAGCAATGCTCCCTATTTCGTCAAGCCGACGGCTCGTATCCCAACAGTCTTTTCATCGAATTCATGGCGCAGACGGTAGGCGTTTTTGCAGGCATCCGAGACAGCGAGTCGGGCATCGGCCCTCGCGTAGGATTTTTGTTGGGCTCGCGCAAAGTGCAACTGCACAAAAAAACGCTTGCCGAAGGCGACGTCTTTGACATTGATACGCGCTGCCTCTTTTTCGGACAAGAAGAACTTACGAGTCAATTCGAGTGCCGCGTGCTCGAAAACAACACCGAAGTGGCCAGCGCCGTCCTCACGGTTTACCGCCCTCGCGACCTTCAAGAATTCGTTCGAACGACCTTTGCACAATGATGACTTCTTCTACTGACCTTACCGTTCTTGTTACCGGCGCCTCCCGCGGCATCGGCCGCGCCATTGCTCTGCAACTGGCCCGCGACGGCTTTTGTGTTGTAGTGCACGGGTCCAAACCGTCGGCCGCGCTTGACGAAACGCTCGGGCTGATCGCTCAAGCCGGCGGGAAAGCACGTTCGCTGACCTTCGACGTCTGCGACCGAGAGGCTGCTCAACAGGCGCTTCTGGCCGACGTAGAAGCAAACGGCGCCTACTACGGAATCGTCGCCAACGCCGGCATCGCCCGCGACGGCACGTTCGCGGCCATGCCCTCCGAAGATTGGGACAGCGTGATTCATACTGACCTCACAGGCTTTTACAACGTCGTGCAACCGATGGTGATGCCGATGGTGCGCCGCCGCAAACCGGGCCGCATCGTTGTAATCAGCTCCGTTTCGGGCGTGGTGGGCAACCGAGGCCAAGTAAATTATTCGGCAGCCAAGGCTGGTCTTATCGGCGCTGCCAAAGCGCTCGCCACGGAACTCGCCAGCCGTTCGATTACGGTCAACGCCGTCGCACCGGGACTGATCGAAACGGAAATGGTCACCGAAGAAGTGCTCGAACACGCCATGCAACTCATCCCGATGCGTCGCATAGGCAAACCCGAGGAAGTCGCCGGCGTCGTTTCTTTTCTGATGAGCGAAGCGGCATCTTATGTGACCCGTCAGGTCATCGGCGTTAACGGAGGTTTGGCATGAGCAATAAAAAGCGCGTTGTCGTCACCGGCTTCGGCGCCATCAGCCCGCTTGGCAACGATTGGGAATCTGTTTCCGCGAAACTCAAAAGCTGCACCAATGCCGTACAGGTGATGCAGGAATGGTCTGACATCAAAGGATTGCATACGCGCTTGGGGTGCCCCGCCGCCCCCTTTGAGCTCGATCCTGCCAAGTACAACCGCAAAAGCACACGCAGCATGGGCCGCGTGGGACTTTTGGGTGTTCGCGCGACGGAAGTGGCGCTGGCAGATGCAGGACTTCTGGACAATCAGGCATTTCTGAGTTCGGGGGATCTCGGTATCGCCTACGGCTCGAGTGCCGGCACGCCCTCGGCCGTCGCGGACATCGCAAGCCTCATTTTGAAGCGTTCCACGTCCGACATGAACGCCAACACCTATGTGCGCATGATGTCGCACACGGCAGCGGTCAACATCGGCGTGTTCTTCAAGATCAAGGGCCGCATCATCACAACGAGTTCTGCCTGCACCTCGTCCTCGCAGGCCATCGGCTATGCCTACGAAACGATTCTCGCCGACCGTGCCAAAGCCATGATCGCAGGCGGCAGCGAAGAGCTTGACGCTTCCGACGCAGCCATTTTCGATACGCTTTTTGCCACGAGCACCAACTACAACGACCATCCGGAGCTGTCTCCGCGTCCCTTCGACGCCCAACGCGACGGTTTGGTGATCGGCGAAGGCGGCTGCACCCTGATTCTCGAGGAGCTTGACTTCGCCAAGGCACGCGGCGCCAAGATTTATGCCGAGGTGCTGGGTTTCGGCACCAACTCCGACGGCACGCACATCACCAGTCCCCAATCCGAACAAATGGCGCAGGCGATGCGTCTGGCGCTTGCTGATGCGGGACTCAACGCAGCGGACATCGGCTACATCAATGCTCACGGCACGGCCACCGATCGCGGCGACAGTGCCGAATCGCAAGCCATGGCCGCCGTTTTCGGCAATAAAACCCCCGTATCAACCCTCAAGAGCTACATGGGACACACGCTCGGCGCCTGCGGGTCACTTGAAGCCTGGATGTCGATCATGATGATGAATGAGGGATGGTTCGCGCCGACCATCAATCTGGAAAATGTGGCTGAAGACTGCAGTGATCTCGCTTATATCCGTAATCAACCGTTGGAATTGAACACCAACTACATCATGAGCAACAACTTTGCCTTTGGCGGCATCAACACGTCGCTCATCTTCGGTCGCTACAAGGAGTAGTCCGATGCCCGTCAAACGCAAACCGGATCAATCCATCATCGAAGCGCTCAACAAGGCACAGCACATCGCCTTCGGGCCGGTACTCTTTCAGGCCGTTCGTTCGGCGCTTGCCACAGGACTTCTGTCGCACATTTCCGAAGCGGAAGACACCGAAACGGAAGCTGCCCGCGCCTGCAGCCTGACGCCCTATGCTGTCGGCGTACTGGTCGACGTATTGACCGCAGGCGACGTCGTCACTAAATCCGAAGACGGGACGCTTGCGCTCACCAAAACCGGTCAGTGCTTGCTTTTTGACGAAATGACCCGCGTGAACTTCAATTTCACAGCCGACGTCTGCTACCGCGGCATGGATCACCTGACCGAGGCTCTTACCGAAGGGAAACCCGCGGGGCTCAAAGAACTCGGCGACTGGGACACCATTTATCCGGCAATTTCTCAGCTGCCGCACCCGGCTCGCGAAAGTTGGTTCGCGTTCGATCATTACTATTCCGACCGGTACTTTGCGATGCTCGCCGAAGAACTGCGCGACCGACTATCTCCACAAACTCTATTTGACGTGGGCGGCAACACCGGAAAGTTTGCAGCCGCCTGTCTCAAGGCTATGCCGCAGACGCGCGTCACACTGATTGATTTGCCGCAGCAGTGCGCCACGGCGTGCTCCAATTCGATTCTGGCTCCCTTTGCCGACCGATTCTCCGCGGCTGAAGTCGACTGGCTCAAGCCCGATTGCGTCCCTGTCGTTGAACACAAAGCCGACGTAATTTGGATGAGCCAGTTTCTCGACTGCTTCTCGCCCGAAGAAGCCGTTAGCATCCTGCAGCGGTGCAAGCCCCTTTTGTCTGAACGCGGTCGCTTTGCCGTTCTTGAATGTCTAGTTGACGGTCAGAAGTTCCCGGCAGCCGGTTTTTCGCTTGCTGCTGTGTCGCTTTACTTCACGACGATGGCCAACGGCAACTCGCGCTTTTACCGCCGCAATGACTTGCTCTCGGTATTCAAGAACGCGGGACTTGATGTCGAATATTGTCGCGATAACGTGGGCGTCAGCCACACGCTCTACATTCTCAAACCGACGGCCGCTAAATGACTGCGATTCGACTCCATGTGTCCGACGTCTCCGTCGTAAGCTCCCGGTGCGACAATCCGGCACTTTGGCAAGCCTGGGCGCAAACTTCCGCACCGGCTCCCCTTGCCGAAACAACGCCTAGCTACGCCGCGATTCCCGCCGGCGTACGCCGTCGTCTGTCGCCTCTGGGCCGCTGCGCGCTCTCGGCTCTGGCCTCTTTGAAGCCCCAAGCCGACGAACCGACCGTCTGGGCCTCAAGCTGGGGAGACATTTCCCGCACATTCAAACTCACACAAACGCTTTCGCAGCACGAAGACATGAGCCCGGCCGACTTTGCCCTGAGCGTACACAACGCCGTGGGCGCCCAAGCGGCGATTTGGCTCAAAAATCACGCCTCGACTTCGGCTGTGGCCGCCGGTCCTGTCACGGCCTCGTGTGCACTGCTCGAAGCATTTTTGAAACTGCAATCAAGCCCTTCTGTTCTCGTCGTGCGTTATGAAGAATCCATGCCCGAACTCTGGCGTAATAATGACAGCGACAGCGCTCCGTTGCCCTGCGCTTGGGCGCTTCGCCTGACTTCGGCACCGAACGCTCAAACGATCAAGCTGGAAACCGTTGATGCGGCAAACGTGGAAAAAAGCGCCTGCCATATCCTCGACGAAATCCGCTTTCTCATAAACGGCACGGTTGCTTACGCCGAGTCTGACGGGGTAAGAGCCTGGCACTGGGGGCGCCTGTGACCGCATTTTTGAGCAAACTGTGGCGAGTACCCGCAACCGGCTTTTGTTTCCTGGCCTTTTTTACGGGCGGCATTCTCTTTCGGCTATTAGTCTTCCCGTCCCTGAACATTTTCATTTCGGATCAACGCCAACGAGAGTTGCGCGCGCGAAAAGTCGTGCAAGTCAGTTTCTCGGGGTTCGTTCGCATGATGCACTTTTTGCAGGTCCTCAAGCTTGAAGTCGACCCGCAACTCAAAAAGAGACTTACCACGGAAAGCCTTTTTATCTGTGCCTCCCACCCGACGCTCATTGACATCGTCATTCTGCACAGCCTCATCGGAAACGCCAACTGCATTGTCAAAGCTGCTTTACGCACATCATTTGCCTTGAGCTCTCCGGTCAAGGCGGCAGGTTACATTGCCAACGATTCAGGCCCCGAGCTGATCGAAGCATGCGCTGCGTGTCTTCGGCAAGGCGATACGCTGGTGGTCTTTCCGGAGGGCACCCGTTCTGTTCCGGGCAAAGACCCCCGACTGCATCACGGTGCCGCAGCCATCGCATTGGCCAGCGAGCGCAACATCACGCCGGTTTGCATCACTTGTACGCCACCTGCGCTAATGAAGGGCATTGCGTGGTATCAGGTTCCTGAGCGTAAAATGAACATTTCCGTCCGCGCTGCCGCTGATATCCAAATCGAGCCCTTTATGGAAGTTGAGAAAGAGCTCGGTCGTCCCGTTGCGGTGCGGCGTCTCACGCAAGAGCTCAAAAACCGGCTCTTTGTCCACGCCCAATAAAACGACACGCCAATAAATTAGAAATGACAAAAGAAGAACTGCAGCTCGAACTCAAGGCGCTGATCGTCTCCGCACTCGGCCTTGAGGACATCAAGCCCGAAGACATCGAAACCGACGCACCTCTGTTTGTGGACGGTCTCGGTCTGGACTCGATCGACGCGCTCGAACTCGGTCTTGCCATCAAAAAGAAGTACGGCATCACCATGTCGGCCGAAAATGAAGAAAACAAAAAGCACTTCGCCAGCGTCGCTGCCCTTGCCGACTTCATCGCCGCTCACAAAGCCGCCGCCTAACCTCTTATGACCATTGATACCGCCATGGTGACCGAACAACAAATTTTTGATGAACTCAAACGCGTTCTTGTGGAAACCTTTGAAATCGATCCGGCTGCCGTCGTCCCTGAAGCCAAACTATACGACGACCTGGATCTCGACTCGATTGACGCAGTGGATCTTCTCGTAAAGTTGCGCCCCTTCGTCGGCGACCGAAACATCTCCCCCAACGACTTCAAACAGGTGCGTACTGTGGGAGACCTCGTCAAAGTCCTGGATCACATCCTCAACGACTAACGCCACTATCCGGCGACCGGAAGGAAAGCGCGACGCTTCCCGCCGACAACGCTTTCCCGGAGGGCGGCCGACTTTTAGCGACTCATGATTGTCCGAATCTTTGCCGTCCTCGTTCTTCTGATTTATCCCTTTGCCGTCTGGCAGCTCCTTGAGCACGGCATGATTGCGAGCGCAGCGCTTTTTCTGGCCGTCGCCGCCCTCTTGAACGCCTGTATCAAACGTTCCCCCATCGGCTTTGTATGCGTGGCCTGCGCTCTGGTTCTTGCGTTTTGCGCGGGCGTGCTTGACATGCAAAACGCGCTCAAGCTCTATCCCGTTTTTGTCAACGCCGCACTTTTTACTGTCTTTTCCGCTTCTCTCAGAGGCACTCCCATGGTGGAAACCTTTGCGCGACTTCGGCATAAAAATCTGCCCGCGCACGCCGTCGTCTACTGTCGCCGCGTAACCGTCGTGTGGTGCGTCTTTTTCATCGTCAATGGACTTGTCGCACTCGATTCGGCGCTCTTTCGCAGCGATGCCTGGTGGGCCTTATACAATGGCGCTGTCAGCTACGTGCTGATTGCAGTGCTTTTTGCCGCAGAATTCGCCGTACGCATCCTCGTACAACGAAAACACGAAGCTTCCGGAGAAACGCCTTGACTGACTGCTCCCGCGTGCTGCCAGAGGCAGCCGACGACAATCGTGCCTTTACCGTTTCAGACGCCGGCGTACGCACGCGCCGCGACTTTGCGTTAGCGGCCGCCGGCTGGAAGGCAGCCGTGCAAGCCAGCGGCGCCAAAGCCGTGGCCTTCTATTTTTCCGACATCTTTGACTCCGCCTCCGCGCTTTTCGGTTGTTGGGCGGCAGGCGTTCGAGCAGTGTTACCCGCCGATACGTCCGAGGCGCTTATCGAGCGACTGAAAGACGAGGTCCAGGCCGTTGCCGGCGACTTTCCGGCAAACTGCCCCATTGCTTCGCTCACGCGCAAAGAAGCAATCGAACCTTGCCGCGACGTTATTGATGCCTCAAAACCGCTGGTGGCACTTTTCACGTCCGGCTCGACGGGTACGCCTACCATGGTGGTCAAGCGACTGAGTCAGCTCTTTTGTGAAGTCGAAAGCATCAATTCACGCGGCCACGGTCAGGAAAAAGAACTCACCGAAAACACGGTGATTTTCTCCACCGTCTCGCAGCAGCACATCTACGGCCTACTCTTTGCTCTCCTGTGGCCGTTGCGCTCGGCACGAGCTGTCTGGCATACCCGCATTCTTTACCCCGAAGAACTGCTCGGTCACATCTGCAAGGTTCGGGAAGCCGCTTGGATCGCCAGCCCTGCGCATTTAAACCGTCTACCCGAACATCCGCTCTGGGAAAAGGCGCGGCCGCTTTTGCGCGCCATCTATTCAAGCGGCGGCCCATTGAGTGACGAAGGCCTCAAGACAACACTTCTGCGTACCGGCATCGCCCCTGTTGAGCTTTTGGGAAGTTCCGAATCCGGCGGTATCGCCTGGCGCAAACGCTCGGTTGAAGCCGATGGCCGCATCACAGGTACAGGCTATCGCCCGCTCCCGGCCACGCAGTTTCGGATTGAAAACTCGCTTCTTGTCATTAAAAGCCCTCAGCTTTCGACAGACGACTGGGAAACCACGGCCGACATGGTGTCGCTTAACGCCGACGGCGATACGTTTACATTGCTCGGCCGCGCCGATCGTATCGTGAAAATCGAAGGCAAACGTGTGTCGCTCAAAACGGTGGAAAACGCACTTCTAGCCACCGGGCTCGTTTCCGAAGTCAAGGCGTTCAGTCGCAAGGCCAATGCCCAAAGTACAACCGAACGCATTGCGGTAGCCGCCGTCACAACGCCTGCAGCAAGCCGCGTGATCCTACGAGACGGGAAACGCGCTTTGGTAGAAAACCTGCGAACAGAACTTCTCAAGCATATCGAGCGTGTCTGTCTGCCTCGCCAATGGCGCTTTACCTGGGCCCTGCCGCAAAACGCGCTCGGAAAAGCCACAACGCAGACTGTCGAAACGCTTTTTTCGCATCAGACGCCGCAGGCAGTTCTGCTTGAAGCACCCAACGCCAACGTAGCCGACATGGTGCTTTCGGTACCCGCCGACTCTCCCTATTTCAAAGGCCATTTTCCTGAATTCGCCCTGCTACCCGGCGTGGTGCAAGTACAGTGGGCCAAAGACATCGCGTGTCGCTATTGGAATCTTGAAGTCGCCCTTTTCGGCATTAAGGCACTCAAATTCATGTCGCCGATTCGCCCCGACGACACCGTCGTGCTTAAGCTCTCACGCAGCGTTTCCGGTATCGCCTTTATCTATCAAAAAACCGACGGCAGCACGCTTTCGCGCGGCACGCTTGTCTTGGAAACGGAGCAATGAGTATGAACGTGTTTCGCCCCGTTGCCCTGATTCCGGTTTACAACCATCATCAAGTCATTGACGAACTGCTTGATGTGCTGGGATCTCTCGACTTACCCGTCATTCTCGTTGACGACGGCAGCAATGAGCTCTGCGCCCGTTCGCTGGACGTCTCAGCCGCATCGCATCGGCAGGCAAGTCTCGTGCGCCTTGCAAAAAACGGCGGCAAAGGGGCGGCGGTAATTTCCGGGCTTTACGTTGCCGACAATATGAACTTCACACATGCGATCCAAATTGACGCCGACGGGCAGCACGATTTGGCAGCGGTCACCGACTTTTTGGATCAGGCTCACCATAACCCGCAGGCACTTGTCTGCGGCTATCCCATTTACGATCAGACGGTCCCCTTGTCCCGCCTTTGGGGGCGAGAGCTCACCAACTTTTGGGTGCATGTCAACACGCACTCAAAAGCACTCAGAGACGCCATGTGCGGCTTTCGCGTCTACCCGCTCGCACAAACGCTTCCTGTTTTGCCCTCTGTTAAGACTCGTCGCATGGACTTTGATCCCGACATCGTTGTTCGCCTGATCTGGGCAGGTGTCACCGTCATCAACCGACCGGTGCGCGTCACCTACCCTAAAGACGGCATTTCCCACTTCCGAGGTTTCTCGGACAACATGCGCATCAGCCGTTTGCACGCGGGACACTTCTGCACCATGCTGTTGCGCCGTATGGGACTGGCAAAGTAACCATGGCCGCCAAGCATTGGTCCGAAACGCCGGAAAAGACAAACACGGCAGGCATTTCGTTTCTTCTTGCCGTTTTTCGCCTCGGCGGACGCACGCTTTTTCACCTCAGCCTGTGGCCTGTCATCGTTTTCTACTGGCTTGCGAGTCCCACGGCACGACGCGCAAGTCGCCTTTATCTTGATCACGTCGCACGCACGAAAAATGAACCGCGTCCGGGCTGTTTGGCAACACTCAAGCACATCTGGCGCTTTGCCGACACAATTCTCGACAAACTGCTGGCTGTCTCGGGCTTTTTTACTGCCAAAGACCTCGCTGTTGAAGGCGTCTCTGAACTCCTCGCTGACTCCAGAGGGGCAATCATCATCACTGCGCACACCGGCTGTCAGGAGCTCTGTCAATTCATCGGCGAAACCGAACTGGAAAAAAGCGAAGCCACTAAAGATCGGTTAGTCTATGTGCTCACTCACACCACACACGCCGCACGTTTCACCGAGATTGTCTCCAAACTCAATCCTAAATTTGCCGTACGGCATCTTCAGGTGACCGATGTGGGCCCTCAGACAGCCGTACAAATGTCTGAAATCATCGAAGCCGGTCATTGGATCGTGATCGTCGCCGACCGCACCCCGATCGGTTCTTCAGCCTGTGTGAGCGTCCCTTTTTTGGGAGAAGAAGCCCCCTTGGCGCTCGGCCCTTTTCTGCTTGCCACACTTTTGAAATGCTCGGCCTGGAGCATGATCTGCGTGCGAGAAACGGAAGCTCAAAGCAAAGCTCGTTATCGCGTTGCTTTTACTCGCGTCTACGACGGAGCTACCGTGCCTCGAGCCAAACGCTCTCAAACGCTTTCGTCCATGGCCAACGCCTGGGTACGGACGCTGGAAACCCGACTTTTAAAAAGCCCTTACGACTGGTTCAACTTCTTTGATTTCTGGCATCCTGCGCAAAGCGGACAAGCTTCGGAAACTCGCAAACATAAGTACTGACAAACCGATTTGTTCATACAAACACTTGCAAAAGTGTTCTGGCAAGCCGTTTTGAGGCACTCTAAAATGACCGGCAAACAAGGGGGCGCTGAAATTCGGTTTTGAGCCATCGTGCCCTGAATATTGAAAGGAAATTCATGGATTCATCCGTTCTTGCCGCCAAACGCGTTCTCGTGGTCGGCGACTGCATGCTCGACCAGTATTGGTTTGGCGACGCCGAGCGCATTTCTCCCGAGGCGCCGGTTCCCGTCGTGCGAGTTCTGCGCACCGACGCCCGTTTAGGCGGTGCCGCCAATGTCGCCCTCAATATCACCACACTCGGTGCCAAAGCCGCTCTTATGAGCGTTGCCGGCGAAGACGAAGCCGGCCACACGTTGCGTTCGCTTTTGGAAGCTTCCGGCATTGAATCTCTGCTTCAGACCGATTCTTCGATCAAAACAACCGTTAAGCTGCGCATCATTGCGCGTCAGCAGCAGATGTTGCGTGCCGACTTTGAAGATGCGCCCACGCGAGAAGTACTCGCAGCCATTCTCGGTTCATTTAACGATCAGATCGAACGCTCCGACGCCGTGGTTCTTTCCGACTACGGCAAAGGCGGGCTCAACCATATTCGTCAAATGATTGAACATGCCCGTCAGGTCGGCGTTCCCGTTTTGATCGACCCCAAGGGCAGTGACTACAGCCGCTACAAGGGCGCCACTCTCATCACGCCCAACCGTGCAGAGCTTGCTATGGTTACCGGATGTTGGTCGTCCGAAGAAGAGCTGCGTAACAAGGCGCAACGCCTTCGCGAAGAGCTTGATCTGAAGGCCTTGCTTCTGACGCGCAGCGAAGAAGGCATGACGCTTTACACAGCCGACGGCGAACTCACCGTCCCCGCGCAGGCTCGCGAAGTGTTCGATGTTTCGGGCGCAGGCGACACCGTGATTGCCGTCACCGCCGCCATGCTTGCGGCAGAAGCCGACCTGCAGGAAGCCGTACGCATCGCCAACCGCGCCGGCGGCATTGTCGTAGGCAAACTCGGTACTGCTTCCGTGAGCTACAAAGAACTTTTCGAAGGGGAACAATAATGTCCATTCTGGTCACCGGTGCTGCCGGTTTCATCGGTTGCAATAATGTGCTCGAACTCAATCGCCGCGGCTTTAAGGACGTCATTGCCGTGGACAATCTCACCAAGAGCGAAAAGTTTCTGAACCTGGCCAAATGCTCGATCAGCGACTATTTCGACAAAAACGACTTCATCGAACGCGTGCGCCGCGATGAGCTGCCGGTTCCTGAAGTGATTTTTCATCAAGGCGCTTGCTCGGACACAATGGAAACCGACGGCCGCTACATGATGGAAAACAACTACCGCTACACGCTCGATCTTTTCCATTGGGCGCAGAAGCATCGCATTCCCTTCATCTACGCAAGTTCGGCTGCTACCTACGGCGCGTCCCAGGTGTTTGTCGAAGATGTTGCCTACGAAGGACCGCTTAACGTTTACGGCTACTCGAAGTACTTGTTTGATCAGGTCGTACGCGCCAACATGAAGTCGCTCACCGCACCCGTTGCCGGCATGCGCTACTTCAACGTATACGGTCCGCACGAACAGCACAAGGGCCGCATGGCTTCCGTCGCCTTTCACCAATACTTCCAATTCAAAAAGGAAGGTCGAGTCAAACTCTTTGAAGGATGCCTCGGTTACGGCAACGGTTGCCAGATGCGCGACTTCGTCTTTGTCGAAGACGTCATCGACATCGCCATGTACTTTATGACGGCAGGCAAATCGGGCATCTTCAACTGCGGTTCGGGCCGCGCTCAGCCCTTCAATGACGTGGCTCTCACCGTAGTCAATTCGCTTTCCGGCACTGACTACACGCTCGAAGAAGCCGTTTCCAAAGGACTAATCGAATATATTCCCTTCCCCGAAGCTCTTAAGGGTAAGTATCAGGCCTACACCCAAGCCGACCTCACCAACCTGCGCGCTGCCGGCTACGAAGGTGAACTGCACACCGTGCAGCAGGGTACGGCCAAATACATGCAGTACCTGAGCGAAACCTATCCCACAGGTGAGCGTGTATAACGATGCGTAAGGCAGCATTTCTCGATCGTGACGGCGTGATCAACATTGATCATGCCTACGTGAGCCGCCGCGAGGATTTTGAATGGGTTGAGGGCGTGCTGGACGCCGCCCGCAAGCTTTACGAAGCAGGCTACGCACTTGTCGTCGTCACCAACCAGTCAGGCATCGGCCGCGGCTACTACACGGAAACCGACTTCGAAGCGCTCAACGTTTACATGTGCAGGATGTTTGAGGAAGCGGGTGCGCCTTTAGCTGGCATCTACTTCTGCCCCCATCATCCGGAAAAAGCGATCGGCGCTTACAAGATTGCCTGTACCTGCCGCAAGCCTCAGCCCGGCATGATTTTGCGGGCTGCCGAAGAGATGTCCATCGACTTGTCTCAAAGCATTCTATTCGGCGACAAGGAAAGTGATATGCAGGCTGCTCAGGCTGCCGGCATCCCCCGCCGCATTCTGCTTGGCAAAGACGGACTTAACGCACCGCAAACCACCGTGGCCGGTACAGACGTTTCTCGTTCCCTCGCAACAGCAGTCGCCGAACTCGGCCTCTGAGCCTTGTTTGCAACGCTGTAAAACAAACGGCAGAGCCGCACAAAAAGCTGCTCTGCCGTTTTGCTTGAACTTCTGCGCGAGACGTGCGCCTTATGATGTCGTACCGCCTCCGACCTGATGCGCCGGACGTCCCTTGGCCCTAGCCTTTGCGCGTCGCGCAAAAATCCAACCCAGCAACACCACCAGGACGGCACCGGCAACCGCAGCCGGATAGTGATAGGCTGCGGCATCCGGGAAGTGCTTGACGACAAAGCCGTCGGAAGTCACCAAACCGCCGCCGATCCAGCCCAACAGACCACCGCCGATCCACACAATCACGGGGAAACGATCCAGAAGCTTGAGCACCACCTGGCTGCCGAACACAATAAAGGGCACAGAAACCAAAAGGCCGAAAATAACCAGCATCGTCTGGTGGTCATCGTGGGCCTGCTGCGCCGCTCCCGCAATAGCAATCACGTTGTCGAGACTCATCACGAAGTCGGCCACGATGATCGTCTTGATCGCCCCTAAGAGCTTAGCCGAGCCTTCGATTTTTTCGCTTTCATGCTCATCTTCAGGCACCAAAAGTTTGACGCCGATCCACACAAGAAGCGCTGCGCCTACCATCTTGAGGAAGGGCAAATCAAGCAACATGACGGCAAAGGTAATGAGAATCACGCGCAGCGCAATGGCGCCAAACGTCCCCCAGAACACGCCCTTCAGACGCTGTTCATGCGGCAGATTGCGGCAAGCGAGCGCAATAACGACCGCGTTGTCGCCGCCGAGGAGAATGTCAATCATGATGATTTGACCGACGGCGCCCCAATGAAGATTAACCAATAGGTCCCAAAGCCATTCCATGGTGGAAAATGCTCCTGAATTTTTGATTTACAGATTTCGTGCGCTGACCAGTTCGCAACCAGTCGGCGCATTGAGTTTGCTTATCCTATCTCAACAAAATTAGCCTTGTCTTTGTTTAGACAGGCTTTTGCGGGTTTTTCAGAGGACGGAAGCAAGCAGCTTGCCGATCTCCGACGGATCTCTTGTTGTTCGGATACCGCAGTCGTTCAAAACACGGATCTTCTCTTCGGCCGTTCCGCGACCCGCGTCAATGATGGCGCCGGCGTGGCCCATGCGTTTTCCAGCCGGCGCCGTTACGCCCGCAATAAAGCCGACCACGGGTTTGGTCATGTTGTCTCTGGCCCACTGCGCCGCAATTTCTTCATCGCTGCCGCCGATTTCGCCGATCATGACCACGGCGTCCGTCTCCGGATCGTCGTTAAAGAGTTTGAGCACATCAATGTGCTTGAGGCCGTTGACAGGATCGCCGCCGATGCCTACGGCCGTCGACTGTCCAAGACCGAGATCGGTAAGCTGCGCTACCGCTTCATAGGTGAGCGTTCCTGAGCGACTTACCACGCCGATGCGCCCCTTGCGGCAAATGTGCCCCGGCATAATGCCGATTTTCATTTCCTCGGGAGTGATCAGGCCCGGGCAATTGGGCCCCAGCAGAAGCGTCTTGCTACCGAGTTCGCGCATACGGCTTTTAACACGCAGCATATCCAAGACCGGAATGCCTTCCGTAATGCAGACAACCAGATCAAGCTGCGCTTCCACGGCTTCCAAAATCGCAGCCGCAGCTCCGGCGGGCGGCACATAGATGACAGACGCATTGGCTCCCGTGGCGTTCTTGGCTTCGGCCACTGTCCCGAAAATCGGGATACCGTCCATGTCGGTGCCCGCTTTGCGGGGATTGACACCGGCCACAAAGTTGTCGGCGTTTGCATATGCACGGCAAGCCCGCGTGTGATAGGCCCCCGTCTTGCCGGTCATGCCTTGCGTGATCACGCGCGTGGTGCTGTTCACAAGAATGCTCATTTCGCACCTCCTTGCGCAGCCTCAACAGCCTTGTGTTCCGCCTGCGCCATATTGTCCGCCGTGATGATCGACAAACCGCTCTCAGCAAGAATCTGGCGTCCGATCTCTTCGTTGGTTCCGTTCATGCGAATCACCAACGGAATCGTTAACTTGGCTCGGCGGCACGCTTCCACGATGCCTTCGGCAATCGTGTCGCAATGCATGATGCCGCCGAAAATATTGACAAGCACCGTGCTCACCTTGGGATTGGAAAGCATGATCTCAAAAGCCGCTGTCACCTTCTCAACCGTGGCGCTACCGCCAACATCAAGAAAATTAGCCGGTTCGCCACCGTAAAGCTTGATGGCGTCCATCGTAGCCATTGCGAGCCCCGCTCCGTTAACCATGCAGGCGATGTTGCCATCGAGTGCGATATAACTCAGGGAGCTTGCCTTGGCACGCATCTCCAAGGGATCCTCCTCACTTGCATCGCGCAGCGCTTCAAATTCCGGATGACGCCAAAGAGCGTTGTCGTCAAACGTCATCTTGGCATCGAGTGCTAATAGCGAACCGTCGGAGAGCAGCGCAAACGGATTGACTTCCACAAGGGACGCATCGTTGTCTACAAAGACGCGATAGAGTTTTTGAAAGAAATCCGCCGCTTTCTCAACCGTCGAACCGGTAAACCCGAGCACCTTCGAAAGCGACCTCGTCGCCTCGTCGGTCAAACCAATGCCCGGATCCACGGACAGTTTCAAAAGCGTTTCGGGTTTGGTCTTGGCAACCTCTTCAATATCCATCCCGCCGCTGCTGCTTGCCATCAGACAAATCGTCTGCGAAACGCGATCCACGAGCACTGCGGCATAGAACTCTGCGGCAATGTCTGCTGCCGCCTCAATGTACAGACGCTCGACGCGCTTCCCCTTAGGCCCCGTCTGCGGGGTCACCAACACTTTCCCGAGAATGTCAGACGCGGCAACTCGCACTTCACCCAAGGAACGAGCGAGTTTGACGCCACCCGCCTTGCCGCGGCCACCCGCATGAATCTGAGCCTTGACGGCCCAACAGCTGCCGCCGATTTGCTCGGCCGCCTCCACCGCCTCTTCGACGGAAAACGCCGGACGCCCGGCGGCGACAGGAATCCCTGTCGCCGCAAAAAGCGCCTTGGCTTGATACTCATGAATTTTCATTTTTATTCAGGAACCGGCACATGATCCGTTTTACCACGCATCGAGCTCCCACTCTGCCGGTTCCACTCCCTGTCAAAAAATCTATTGTTTAGCCGAACAGGCCGCCGAGGGCGACGATCAGCACGAACAATGGCGAAATAACGCCAATCAGAATGCGTGCGGCCTTAAGCCACGAGTCCGAAACGCCTCCTTCGTAATTGAGCTGATTGCGCATCACGGGCCAAGCCACCCAAGCTGCGGCAATTGCGATGCCGAAGGTCGACAAAGGCATGCCGACGTTACTCGTGACGAAGTCAAGCAGATCGAAAATGTTCTTGCCGAAGAACTTCACGTCAGACCACGCACCGAAGGAAAGGTTGGCAATCAAGCCGACAACGGCGGCTCCGGCAACAGTCGTGAAGATAGCGGTGCGGCGCGGCAGATTGAATTCCTTGCTGAGCAAAGCGGTGCAGGCTTCAAGCATCGACACCGAGCTCGTCAGGGCCGCCACAACAAGGCAGACATAGAAGAACACAGCAAAAAGCTGTCCCATCGGCATCTTGGCAAAAATGGCAGGCATCGTCACGAACGTGAGCCCGGGGCCAGCGGCCGGATCGAGCCCGAAGGCAAACACGGCGGGCATCACCATCAGGCCTCCCAGCAGAGAGGAGAGGATGGCAAGCACCGCCACCCAACCGACACTGCCGGGAAGATTGGCCTTGTCGGACAGATACGTACCGTAGGTGATCATGGTACCGGCGCCAAGCGACAGCGAGAAAAAGCAAAAGCCCATAGCGTTAAAGAGCGCCGAACCGCTGAAGTCTTCCCAGCGGGGCATAAAGAGAAATTTCACGCCTTCCCAACCGCCGGGCAACGTCACGCCGCGAATAATGAGCACGATCATCAGCACAAAGAGCGCCGGCATCAGAACCTTGGCAAAACGCTCCACGCCCTTGTCGATGCCGCGCAACACGACAATGGCCGTGATGAACAGGAAAAGCAGCAGCATCAGATAGGAGCTCACGCCATCGGAGACGAAAGCCCCGAAATAAGAACCCAACTGCTCGGGCGCGATCTTGAGACCGGCACCAGTTGCCGCATCGGCGGTGTACTTCAGACACCAGCCGCCTACGATCGAATAGAAAGAAAGAATCAAGAAGACAGTAAAAACGCCGATGCCGCCGAAAATGCCCCAGGGCTTGCCGCAAACCTTGTTAAGGCTGCCCACCGGACCGCTGCGACCAGCGCGTCCCATCGCGAATTCAGCAAGCAAAAGCGCCATGCCGACCGTGACGGTAAAGAAGATATAAGGAAGCATGAACACGGCGCCGCCGTTGGTGCCGGCCATGTAGGGGAACTTCCAAATGGCCCCAAGCCCGACGGCCGAACCCGCCGAAGCCAAAATAAATCCCAGGCGTGATCCGAAGTTTGTCTGTTTGGTGCTACCTGACATATGAAACTGACCGTTTTTTATTGTGATTGTGGTTTCGAGGATGAAACACTACGGTCGAAGTTTCGGGAGGCACTTACTGCCCAACAGGATTCCGACCGCAGGTTCCTTTGATTTGATGGCGCATTAGTCATCCTCGTCTTTGCAAGCTTCTTCGCGAGCTTTATCAAAGACTCGTTCAATCATATCAAAGCCAAACCCACGGGCGGCTAAAAATCTCGCCTGTCTTGTCTTCTCTTTGTAGTCTTCGGGAGGATTCCCGTAACGTCGACTCCAAACGACCCAGGCCCGTTCAAACTCGTCGCCTGCTTCCTGTAAAGCCTCTTGGACCTCCTCGGCTCCAATTCCCTGCATGGACAATTCGTAAGCCAGGCGTCGGTTCCCATAGCGGGCGCTTCGCATCCGCACGCGGCTTCTGGCGTAGCGCTCATTGCTCAGATACTTTTTGCTTTCGAGCTCATCAAGCACAGCGTCTACTTCGGAAGCGGATTGTCCCGCCTCAAGCGCCTGCACAAGTTTTTCCCGAAGTTCTTTTCGCGAATATTCCCGACGCGATAAAGCGTCAATGCCCCGCGCCATAAGGCTACGGGGCTGTTCTTGCTGCGTCGGACGTTTCATGTCCGTCGTCATTATTCGTAGAAGTCTTCCGGTTCAAGCAGATCTTCGTCAGGAGACGGCTCACGCACGGGCGTAGCCTTGGTACCCTTGACAGGCTTTGCAGGTTCAGGTTTGGGAGCCGGTTCTCCGGGAGTAAGCGACGTCGGACGCCCCTTCATGCCGCGCAGTTCACGAATTTTGTTTTCGATTTCAAGCGCTTTTTCCGGATTAGCTATCAGCCATTCGCGGGCCTTGTCCTTGCCCTGGCCGATGCGCGTTCCTTCGTAGCTGTACCAAGCACCCGATTTGCCGACTACTTCAAGTTCTACACCCAAATCGAGAAGTTCGCCTTCACGCGAGATACCTTCACCGTAGAGAATATCGAAGCTTGCCTTCTTGAAAGGAGGTGCCACCTTATTCTTGACGACCTTGACGACCGTTTCGGCACCGTAGATTTCTTCTCCCTTCTTAAGGTTGGTCTTGCGGCGAATATCCACACGAACGGTACTGTAGAACTTGAGTGCGTTACCGCCTGTCGTCGTTTCGGGGTTGCCGTAGGAAACGCCGATCTTCATACGGATCTGGTTAATGAAGATCACCAGCGTCTTGGTCTTCTTGATGGAACCCGTGAGCTTACGAAGAGCCTGGCTCATCAGACGGGCCTGAAGGCCGGGAAGCGCCTCACCCATATCGCCTTCGATTTCACTGCGCGGCGTGAGTGCAGCCACCGAGTCGATCACTACCAGATCAACCGAACCGGAACGCACCAGCGCGTCCGTGATTTCCAAAGCCTGTTCGCCAGTGTCGGGCTGCGACAGCAACAGATCGTCAAGCTTGACACCTAAGTGCTGAGCATACGAAACGTCCAAAGCATGTTCGGCGTCAATGAAGGCGCACGTGCCACCAATTTTCTGCATTTCGGCAATGATGTGCAGCGTAAGCGTCGTCTTACCGGAACTTTCCGGACCGTAGATCTCGACGATACGTCCGCGCGGTAAACCGCCCACGCCTAATGCCAGATCGAGTCCCAAAGAGCCGGTGCTCACAACCTCGACATCTTCGGTCTGGGTGCCTTCCCCCATGCGCATGATGGAGCCCTTGCCAAATTCCTTTTCAATGTAGGACAGGGCAGCAGCCAACGCCTTTTTACGTTCTTCCGCATCATTGACACGCTCGACTCGAGTTTCCGCGTTCGTGTTCTTTTTTTTCTCAGCCATTTCTCTGTTTCCTTCTTTCAAGAAGCGGTCCTACCTAAAATATTGATAGAAATTTTCTATCAACAGCTTCTTGCACTTTATTCCCGTCATCATGTAGATCAATCTTTGATCATTTCAGATCGACAAAGATCCACAAACCCAATAACGAAGCCGATAACATCAAAAAACATTTCGCATCGTTACTGCGCATAATGCACGAAATTTTTCAGAAATGCGAGACAATTTTAGGTCAATTTTGTTAGGGTTTACCCAGACTAATGAGACAAGCTCAAAGTTTTAAAAAAATAAAAATATCTATGATCCACTCAAGTCAGAAAAAAATTTTGCTTCTGCCCCTTGACAAGCATTTTTGGGTTCTTCATAATGCGGTTCTCGGTTGATCGTCGTTCCTCTGCGAACTAGGGCTGACCGCCTGAAAACGGGGGTCGTTAGCTCAGTCGGTAGAGCAGCGGACTTTTAATCCGTTGGTCGTGAGTTCGAATCTCGCACGACCCACCACTTCGATTAATCGCCTGGGAGCGTAGCTCAGTTGGTAGAGCAGCGGACTCTTAATCCGTCGGTCCAGAGTTCGAGTCTCTGCGCTCCCACCATATTCCAACCCGCAGCATCGGAAGGTGCTGCGGGTTATTCATTTCCGGCAGGCTACAATTTGCCTCGACTTTCGTCGAGACTCCTCTCTTTGTCCAGTCCCATGCGTCTTCGTTTCGTCCTGCCCTGTTTTCTGATGGCTGCCGTTTCCGCGTTCGGTCAGGTTCCTTCCGCATCTGACGCCTGTCTGCGCAGCTTCGCAGACGCATTACAGCCTCAGGCACGATTGACTGCCGACTTCCGGATGCAGAAACATGTGCCGGGTGTCTCCCGCCCGTTACCGGGAAAAGGACGAGTCGTGTCTGATCCTTCCGAAGGTCTGATCTGGGAAACCACTTTTCCACTGCAACATGTTCGTGTTTTTGGCAAAAAACGCTATGCAGCCACTGATGAAAAGGGGGAACTGCGCGTACAGGACCATCAGGCCGCCAACTTCATGAGCGAATTGGCCTCTCAGTCGCCCAGAGAACTCGTCACGCGACTGAACCGTTCATTCTTCGTTTCCTGCTCACAAAAGGATAAGTCGTATTCCCTCATTCTTTCGCCCAAAAACGGAACGCTTGCCAACTATTTAACAGAGTTTGCGCTTGCCGCTCAGGACGGCAAAATCACACACGCCACCATCACGCAAACCGACGGCACAATCACACGTCTACAGTTTTACAACGTAAAGTTGCCTGCTGAAGTTTCGGCGCATGACAACGACCTTTTTGCCCGCGTAAGGTGAAAAACTCATGAAGCTCGTCGGCAAGCTGTGGCTTTTGTTTTTTACGGTCGTGGTGCTCTTGGGTGCATTGAGATTTACGCCATCGCACATTCACACCGATATCCGAGCCCTGTTGCCGACCTCAGGCAACTCGGTATCAGCCGATAAAATCCTCGCTCACAGCGCGGAGACCTCCCGCGACATCTGGGTTTTGATCGGTTCAAAAACTCTCGACAAAGCCGCAGCAGGAACACAAGTGTTCAAACATTCGTTGGCACAAGAAGGCCTACGGGCATCTCCGCCTTCGGAGACATTTGACGTCAAAGCCTTTGCCAAAGCGCTTTTACCTTACCGTAACGGATTTCTCACTGCCGACGACCAGACGTTTCTGTCTTCGGCCAAAGATGACGCTCTTCTGAGACGAGCTCTAGCGCTCCTTTATCGCCCCTTTGCAACTTCCTTTGCACCGTTTCAGGACGATCCTTTGGGCACCTTTGAAAACGCACTGCTACAAAGCGCCGGTCAATCGCCCTTTCAATTCTCCGGTCCCTGCGTCAGTCTCCGCGCCCCCGTTGACGGTTTGCACTACTGTGCTCTCTTCATTCAGAGCAACGAGTCAATGGGAGCTACGGGAGCTATGCCGATCACGAATGCCCTCAAAAAGGCCCGGCACTCAGTTCTAGCGCTTGATTCAGACGCACGAATTCACAGTGCCGGTGTCACGCTCATCAGCGAAGAAGCTGCTTCAACTGCCTCCTCTGAAGCCACCCTCATCGGCTCGATTTCCGCCGTCGCCATTCTATTGCTGGTGATCCTGTTCTTTGCACAACTGACTCCCGTTTTGATCACGTTGACCGCTCTGGCCGCTAGTCTCCTTTTTGCCTCTGCCTGCGTCGTGAATCTCTTCGGCGAAATACACATTCTCACGCTGGTGTTCGGTGCCACGCTTTTGGGCATCTGTGTTGACTATGTTTTTCATATGCTGTGTGCCACAGCAACGGGACTCTCCGGCTCTCAAGCCAAAGCCAAACTTTTCCAGCCTTTGTCTCTATCGCTTTTGACCACCTGCATCGGCTACGCCGTGATGGCCTTTTCTCCCATGCCGGGACTGCGCCAAATGGCCGTCTTCTGCATTACCGGTCTCTTTGCCGCCTACGTCAACGTACTGTTCGTAGCCAGCCACTACATGAGCGCCGCCCAACCTACGCGTACGGCGACCGCATTTGCTCGCGGCTTTGCCCGATTGCCTCGCATCAACGGCACCAATAAGACAATATTCATTGCCGCTTTGCTGATCGCCTCAACCGTCGGCATTCTGCAGCTCAAAACGCAAAATGAACTTGCATTGCTCAATCGCATCCCGGCCGAGCTGATGTCCGATGTGCAGTTTGTCGGAAGAGCGCTCTCTCCGGCAAGTCCGGGACAACTTTTCGTGATTCAGGGCAGTGATTCGGAAAGCGTTTTGCAAAGGAATGAAACTCTGCAAAAACGGCTGGCCCAATTAACAGCAGATGGCATCATAGGCATGAGCCCGAACCCTGCGGCCCTATTACCTTCCCTGAAATCCCAACGACAGGCACAAGCACTCACCACCGAAGCCAACCGACGAGCTTTGGAACTCACCGAGAAAACGCTTGAAAGCGACTTTCCTGCACCAATCGAAAGCGGTGTGCTCCTGACACCTGAAATATTCAAACGCATTGCGCCGGCGTCACTGACGCGCTTCTGGCTATCCGACACTAGCCTTCTTGTACCTTTGTCGGGGGTCACTGCCGAGTCACTTCCGTACCTTCAAAAACTTGCTTCTGAGGTAAAAGGCGTGCGCTTTGTAAACACCACCGCTGAGGTGGCCGAAAGTCTTGCCACGTACCGCAACGGCGTTCTGTACACCCTTTTGTTTGCTCTGGGCGTCATCGCCGTAATCCTTGCTCTTGGTCTTGGCCGCCGGTTCTTACACTTCTGGATGCCTACGGCCCTCTCAATCGTTCTGACACTCGGCGTGTGCGGCTTTGCCGGCATGCCCTTCTCTCTCTTTTCGGTTCTGCCGCTGGTTCTTGTCGTAGGCCTCGGCGTTGACTACGCCATCATTCTTTATAGCGAAGCCAATCCTATTGCTGCGCGAAACTCCGTCTTCCTGGCTGCATCAAGCACATTGCTTGCGTTTGGTCTTCTGGCCTTTTCCTCGACGCCGGCGTTGCACATCTTCGGTTTGACGCTACTGATCGCCATGGCGTCGGTACTTCTCACCACTGTCTTATTGCGACCTGAGACCTGATTCCCGGCGTCAGGCGGCAAAAAGCCCGTGAGCAACAGTCGCTTCACGGGCTTTCATTTGACGGGAGCCGACAGCACATCAGGCGCTCTGCTTTTCATCATCCTCTTTTTCTTCATCATCTTCGATCTTCTTACCGAAGATGCGCACGCAGACGATGCCGGCTTCATAAAGAACCACGAGGGGTACTGCCAGAAGAAGTTGCGAGAGCACATCGGGCGGCGTAAAGATAGCCGCAACCACGAAGGCACCAACAATCACATAAGGTCGCACATGCACCAGCTTTTTGACGTCGGCCAGCCCCAAACGATTGAGTACCATCACAAGGATCGGCACTTCGAAAGTGATGCCGAAGGCAAAAAACATGCGCAACACGAAGCTGAAATAGCTGTCAATATCCGGCGCAAAGTTCACGGACTCTGGCGAGAAGCCGGCGATGAACTTGAAGACCATGCCGAAGACGATGAAATAGCAATAAGCCATACCCACGGCAAACATCGTCACACCCGACACGATAATGGGCAACACCAAGCGCTTTTCATTACGGTAAAGCGCCGGTGCGATGTAAGCCCACATCTGATAGAGCACAAAGGGAAGCGCGATTACGAATGCCACAAAGAGTGTGACCTTCAAGGGCACCATGAACGGGGCCACCACCCCCGTTGCCAAAAGTTTGACGCCTTGCGGCAGCGCCACCATAAGCGGTTGCGACAAGTAGTCAAAAATCTGCTTCATGAAAGGCGACAAGCAGGCAAATATGATGAGTACGGCCAAAGCCGCACGCACCGTACGGTTGCGCAGCTCAATCAAATGCGAGACCAACGGCTGTTCGTTGGCGGGGTCTTCGGGCCCTTCGAGGCGTTGAGGTTCCTGAGCCATCTTTTATGAAATTCCGTCAGCGGTAGATGCGCACGCGGTTGGAGCGAGCTCGCATGGCATAGCGTCTGTTGTTGCCGCCAAGCTGCGGCGAGCGATCGCCCAACTCAGCCTTCAAGCGTTCGATCTGCTCGGCCAGATCATCAATCGAAGGACCGGACTTGTAGCGCTTTTCAAAAACTTTGCTGTTGTCGTCCTCGTCCACGTAGTTGTTCTGGTTGCCGTACCAGCCATAGAAGTCGTCGACAGCGCTTGAGGTGTCCGTGGATGTCGTGTCAACCGTACCCGTATCACCCACAATGTCGCTTGCCTTATCAGCAGCTTCAAGTGCCGGTTTCTCACCGAAACCTTCCTTGGCGGCTTTATCGAAACTTGCCGAAAGTTCGTCGCCTACGTTGTTGACGGAACTTTCCAAACCCTTGATTTCGGAATTGATCTGATCGACCTGTCCCTTAACGGTCTTGTTGAGATCGTCGGCCACGTTCTGCGCTTCCTGCTGAATCTTTTTCAGTTCGGAAAGCTCGGCCTCGCGTTCGATATCGCTTTTAACCTGTTGCACAAGACGCTGCGCCTTGCCGAGCCATTCGCCGGCCGTGCGTGCAACCATCGGCAAACGCTCGGGGCCCAACACCACAAGCGCAACCGCACCGATGACCATCAACTCCGAAAAGCCGAAATCAAACATTATGTTGTTTCCGATAAGAAGCCGCCCGACACCAACCAAAGCACCGAACGCAGGCTAAAAAGACAGCTCAACACGCCGGAGTCGGTAACACCGGCCCCGGACGCTGATCTATTCCAAGAATTGAGCGGGCAACAAGCCCGCCAAGCCAATTAGGCGTCTTTCTTTTCCGTCGCCTTAACGTCAATCGTTTCGGCCGTCTTTTCAGTAGCAACCTGCTTGGGCGCCTCGGCAGAAGCCTTCGGGTCGGCGTCGCCTTCCTTCATGCCTTCCTTAAAGCCCTTGATGGCGCCGCCCAGGTCCTTGCCCATATTCTTGAGCTTGCCGGTACCGAAAACCAGCACAACAATAACGAGAACGATGAGCCAGTGCCAAATCGAAAGGGAACCCATTTGTTAACTCCTAGAGGTTAAGGTTCAATTTGTTCAAGTTCGCAAATTTTGCCCGAAAGAAGCGATTACTTCCACGGCTGCGGGCCGCCGAGCACATGAATATGCAGATGCGGCACCTCCTGACCGCCGTCGCGGCCGGTATTGATCACCGTTCTGAAGCCGCCTTCGCAGCCCATCTTCTTTGCCAGAACGGGAACGAGGTTGATCATTTTACCCAGAAGTGCGGCATCTTCGGTACCTGCCTCAGCAAGAGAGACGATATGCTTTTTCGGAATAATTAAAAAGTGAATCGGCGCCTTCGGATTGATATCGTTGAAAGCAACCACCTCATCGTCCTCATAGATGAGCGGCGTGGCGATATCACGATGAGCAATCTTGCAGAAAATGCAGTCCATTTGTTCTACCTCTTACTTCGACGGATCGAAACGACGGCGCTTTTCTTCCAATCCGCTCAACCCTTCGCGGCGCTCAAGCTCTGCGAGCACATGCTCGGGACGCAGGCCGTATTGCGAAAGCATGACAAGCGAATGGAACCACAGGTCTGCCGTTTCGTAGATGATGTCCTTTTTGTTCTCGTCTTTGGCTGCCATCACGCACTCGACCGCCTCTTCGCCGATTTTCTTAAGAACACCGTCGGGCGCCTTGGAAAAAAGCTTGGCCACGTAGCTTTTCTGGGGATCACCCCCTTTACGCGACTCGATCACATCGGCCAACGCCGACAAAACTTCCGAAACGTCATGATCAGGAAGCTGCGTGCTGACAAGCTCATGATCGGCCATTCAATCTTCTCCCTGCTGCGCGTGCGCATCTGAAAAACATGCGACAAAAACAAAAAAGCCGCAAACCCGTATTATCGCAGGGAATGCGGCTTTTTGTTCTGCCTCGTTCGTCTGAACGCTGCACGAAAAATTTGGTGGCGCATCACGGACTCGAACCGCGGACACAAGGATTATGATTCCTCTGCTCTAACCGACTGAGCTAATGCGCCGAGAGATCGGCATTATTCCAAAGCCTCTTGAGCTTGTCAAGAGTTTTGTGAAATTTTTTTCCCCAATCTCATTTGAAATACGGCACAAGCAGACCGTCAACGCCGTAAAGCCTCATCAGCGAGAGCATTTTTTCCGGCACGCATCGGATTTCCGGCGTAAGCCGTGCATTCTGCAAAACACGCACCCACGACATCAGAATCGACACCGTCGTCGAATCCACGCTCTTGACATTGGAAAAATCAAGCACCGTGTCTCCCGCTTGTGCCGAAGCCAACACCGCCGCCTTCACGGCAACGGCATTGCCTCTCGTGATCTTTTCTTCACTTAGACGCATTTTGAGCCGCCTGTTCGTTCTTCTCGCGCAGCGTCTTAATCAGACCTTCGATGCCGGACTGGTTGGCAACACTGGCAAACTGCGTACGATAGTTGTCCACAATCCAGATACCTTCCACGTCCACGTCTATGATGCGCCACTCGCCCTTTACCTTTTTGAGACGGTAATTGATACGCATGTCGGGCTTGCCCGGGGACACAAGCAACGTGCGCACGATGGCATCGGTCGCCGTAGGCTTGACGCGGTTTGGCGCAAGCTTAAAAGTCTGATCCTTGACAGTGGCAAGTGCGCCGGAATACACGCGAATCAGCTGCTCTCGGAACAACTCCATGAGTTCCTTGCGCTGTTCCTTGGTGGCCTGGCGCCACTTCGGTCCGACAGCCGTGCGCGTCATGCGCTCAAAGTCGACCACCGGCATGATCTGCTCGTCAACAAAGCGGCGCACGCGCGCCGGATCGGCTTGACTAAGCTGAGCGTCTGTTCGGATATCTGCAAGGATCTTGTTACTGATCTCCACAATCCACTGTTCAGGATCGCCCTTGGCGTCGGCAGCCCATGCCTCAGGGCCCGTTACGGCAGCCAAAACAACCGCCGCTCCCATTGCCGTCAGCAAACGGCGCTTACCGATCTTCATATCCAGCATGGCTTATTGCTCCTTTGCGTCAGCAACCGGTTCCTGCGGCGCTTCTGCGGTATCGGTTTCTTCGTCTTCAAATTCGTCTTCCGGGAAATCAAGCGGCGGATTGCCGTCGTAGACCGCATTGCGACGGGTCGACAAATAGGCTTCGCGAGCCATCAGATAGGGATCAACCGCGTCCTTGAGCAAATCAGTGGCGGGCATCATGCGCAGACGGAAGTCCATTGCCAATACACCCCAAGCCGCCCATTCGGCCCAACCGCCATCCATCCAAGTCTGCGGAGCAGTCAGATAGTCAACACCCAGACTCGGTGCGTCACGCAAGGTCGACGGCCCTACGAACGGAATCACGAGGTAGGGACCGTTGCCTACGCCCCAGACGGCCAGCGTCTGACCGAAATCTTCTCGCCGCGTCGGCTGATTAGCTGCCGTCCCGGCAACGTCGTACATACCGCCCAACCCCAACGTCGTGTTGATCATCAAGCGGAACAGACTCACTAGAGCACCCTCCCCCTTGCCCTGCAATGCGTTATTGATCGCATTGGCCGGTTCGTTGAGGTTCACGTAGATGTTGCCGATGCGTTCGCGCGCATATTCCGGAACAACATATTCATAGCCCTTGGCCACCGGACGATACACATACGTATCGAGCTTCTGGTTAAACGCAAACGTATTGCGATTCATTTTTTCCCAAGGGTCAGACGGATCTTGTCCGGCATTGTCAGGCACAGAAACGCACCCGGCCAGAGAAGCAACGGCCGCCAGCGCGAGAGCGAACTTAGGCAAAGTTTTCATTTTTATCCTGCTTTTACTTTGCGAATGTCTGTTGTCAAAAAAGACTTACTTTTCCGAACCGCCTTTTTCAGCAAACTGCAGCATGAACTGGCTAATCAGGTTTTCAAGCACGACAGCTGACTGCGTCTGCTCGAAACGAGCCCCCGGAGCCATATCTTCATCTGCGCCGCCCGCAGAAATGCCAATGTATTGCTCGCCGAGCAACCCCGAGGTCAGAATCTGAGCCGAACTGTCGGCCGGAAACTTATACTGCGATTCGATATTAAGCACAACTGTCGCCTGGAAAGAGGCCTGGTCAAAAGTGATCTCCTTGACGCGCCCCACAACGACGCCTGCGCTCTTTACGGGCGCACGCGGCTTCAAACCGCCAATGTTGTCGAAGTTAGCACTGAGCTCATACGTTTTCGCATTCCAACTGAAGTTTCCCAGATTAGCCGCCTGCAGCGACACGAAAATCAGGGCGAGAAACCCTAGCAGTACGAAAAGTCCCACACAAAATTCAACTGTCTTGCGTTCCATAGTTTTCACCGAAGCTCGTGGCAAAACCGCTTATCCATTAAGAGAACATAAAAGCCGTCATGATGAAGTCAAGCCCTAAAACCAGAAGCGAACTCACCACCACGGTACGCGTCGTCGCCTGCGAAACTCCTTCGGGCGTCGGTCGCGCGATATAACCCTGAAACAGCGCGATCAACCCGACGGCAACACCGAAGACCACGCTTTTAATAACGCCGTTGACCACATCCGAGAAAAAGTCCACGCCATCTTGCATCTGAGACCAGAAGGCTCCGTTATCCGTTCCGATCAGACCCACGCCCACAATCCAAGCGCCGATGATGCCGACGGCCGAAAAGATAATGGCTAGCAACGGCATTGAAATCACCGTGCCCAAGAAACGCGGTACAACGATACGGCGAATCGGATCAACGCCCATCATTTCCATGGCCGCCAACTGCTCACCCGAGCGCATCAAACCGATTTCGGCCGTCAACGACGTCCCTGCACGGCCGGCAAACAACAGCGCCGCCACCACAGGACCCAACTCACGCATCAGCGAAAGTGCCACCATCACACCGAGCGCCTGATCACTGCCGTAACGCACCAGCACGTAGTAGCCCTGCAAACCTAACACAAAGCCCACAAACAGGCCTGACACCGAAATAATCGACAGCGAATAGTTACCGATGAAATGCGTCTGCTGAGCAATCAGATAAAAACGCGACAAGGCACCCGGAATATTCCGAAAAACATGATATGAAAAAAGCGCCAGGCGACCGATCGCTCGGATCTGACGAATGGAATATCGTCCCAGCCAGCAGAAAAAATTCACCAATATATTCATACCCGCACCCCAAATTCTTCTTCCACTGATTTGGCCGGGTAATGGAAGGCCACCGGACCATCAGGCAGTCCCTTCAGGAATTGGCAGACGTACGGATCGGTTGAAGCCGTGAGTTCCTCGGGCGTCCCCTGCGCTGCAATGCGGCCTGCATTGACCATATAAACGTAGTCGGCAATCTCAAACGTTTCTGCCACGTCGTGTGTCACGATAATGGCCGTCGCCTCCAGAGCGTCGGTAAGTTTGCGAATAAGTTGCGCGGTGATCCCCATCGAAATCGGATCCAACCCGGCAAACGGTTCGTCGTACATGATGAGTGCAGGGTCCAGTGCAATCGCGCGGGCTAGCGCCACACGACGCGCCATACCGCCCGAAATTGCACTAGGCATCAAGTCAGCAGCGCCGCGCAATCCCACGGCGTCAAGCTTCATGAGCACAAGATCGCGAATCATTTCCTCATCAAAATCGGTTTGCTCGCGCAGCGGGAACGCCACATTTTCAAATACCGACATATCTGTAAACAGTGCGCCGAACTGGAAAAGCATGCCCATCTTGCGCCGAGCCCGATACAAAGCCTGCGTATCGGCCGTCGCCACATCAGTACCGTCAAAAAGAATGCGCCCCTTTTGCGGACGGATCAACCCGCCTATGAGCTTTAACAGCGTCGTTTTGCCCATTCCCGAACCGCCCATGATGGCCACGACCTGACCTCTCCCGAATCGGAGCGTCACATCGTTGAGAATGACGCGGCCGTTGCCGTAGCTAAACGTCACGTCCTCAATGCTTAAGAATGGATCGGATAGAGACATATCGAATGACAGAAAAAAGAGCGCAAGACATCCTGAACCTGCGTTCACTTACAAGAGCACAGGTGATTATGACACGATTGAAAACGCTTGCTCAGGTAAAAAACTTCAAATAATCGCGTCGCTTTGCATCAAGCCGCATGGGTTGTTCGCATTGCCGTGGGTAAATAGCGAACAGGGCGAGCAATGCCGAGCTCCTTAAGGCGCAGATCATCAGAAGGCACAATCTGAAAGCAGGATGCAACTTGTTCTGGCAGCTCGCTCGCACGTCGTGTCTTTAAATCAATGTAAACCCATTCCGTTGCTGCCACGCAACACAATTTACCGTTGACCTTCATCGCGTAACGTCGCAAACTGGTGCTTGCAGAGAACTCCTGCACCCAGGTATAGACCTCGACAGTGTCATCCAATTTGCAGTCACGCAGGTATTCGATCCAGTGCTTGCGTACCACCCACGCACCAAGTCCTTCCTTGAAATAGCGTTCCGTAGGCCAACCGGCCAAAGCGCTGCCCTCTCGTGCGGCCATCTCCATCCAGCGCATATACACGACGTTGTTGACGTGGTTGAGTTCGTCAAGATCCTCAGGCTTGACCTGCACTTCGAATTTGGCAATTCCATCAAACATCACGCACCTGCTTTTTCTTTTTCAGCGACCGCTGCGGATACAGTTTCCAACTCTGCCAATGGATCGACACATCCGATCAATGCACACATATCCGCGCTCACCCGGCGGCACAATTCATGGCGATTGTCTCCGCGAAGCGGTTCGAGCATATGAATTTCCAAGTGAAGATCTTCCATCGTCACCACTTTCCACAGGCATTCAAAAAGGCCGACATCGCCCACATAAGCCGGAACAGTCGTCACTTTTCCCTGCGTTTTATACCGCAGCACCACGGGGATTACCTCAGCGCGCCGGCGCACGGCTCCTTCCATCAGGTTGCCATGCATCTTCTTAAGACCGGTACCGTCGGATGTTGTTCCTTCCGGAAACATCAGAAGATTTCGGCCTTCATCCAAGGCCTTGGCCATGGCCTCCGCGGTATTGATCAGCGAACGACGGTTGCCGCGCTCAATAAAAACCGTATCCACAGACTTGGCAATCATGCCGAACACGGGCCAACGCGCAATCTCAGCTTTGGCTACGAACGCGGACGGAAATACGCAGTTGAGCGCAAAAATATCCAAAAACGAAATATGGTTGGCCACTATCAGGCGACCGACCTGGCCGGGCGTGCGTCCGCTGTCCCGGACGCGAGCATCTCCTCTGTACTGACCGAAAACGTCCACTTTGACGCCGAGCCAACGCAAGATACGAGCCGACCAACGCCGAATGATGCGCCCTTTCCCTTCGGGAGTTGAAAACGGAAACACACCGAAAATGATGACAAAGCAACACAAGATGTACACAAAGACGGCAATAAAACGAGCCGCACCGATCAGCATTTGCATCTTCCACCTGCCTTTACTGAATTTCAATGTCCTGTGGCCGACACTCGGGAGAGCCTTCGTCAAACCATTGCTGAAGAATAACGGCGGCCGACTTATCGTCAAACGCCCCGGTACCGTCGTCCACCACCACCGACGAAAAGCGCTCGTCGGTCATGTAAACAGGCAACTTCGTTCGGCCATAAAGTCGCTTGGCAAAATTCAAAGCCATGCGTGTGGCCGGTTCCGCCGATCCGTCGCGCTGTGTGGGCAACCCCACAACAAATGCCGACGGCTCCCATTGGACCACTAGATCGGCAATGACCTGCCATTTGGCATCCTTTCCGGCGCCGGCCTGAATAATGCACAGCGGTCGTGCCGAACCCGTCAGCGTCGAACCGACGGCCACGCCGATTCGCTTTTCGCCAAAATCAAACCCTAAAACGGTGCCTTCAACCATACTTTCCATTCATTGTCATCAATGACCGCCTCCGCGGTTTAAGGCCTTTCATTTTATTTTGGTTTCGCGCGATGCGTTTATGATGAGAATGTTTTTCCGTTTTAGTTTGTGAAAAGACACATTATGGTTGAAAACGTTCTTCAAAAACTCTGCGAGAAATTTGATGCTGGTCAGGCTCGCTATCGCGTCGTGCATCACCCCGCAGGCGACCGCTCCAGCGAATCGGTTGCCAAAGTGCGCGGTACCGAGGTGGGACAAGGCGCCAAAGCACTGGTGTGCATGGCCAAGGGAAACGGCGTCAAACAATATGTCCTTGCCGTGCTGCCGGCCGACCAGCAAGCCGACCTTAAAATGCTCGCGCATGCTCTGGGCGCCACCCGCGCCGGTCTTTGCAGTCCCGAAGAAGTAATGGAGCTCACCGGTTGCATTCTGGGTGCCGTGCCGCCCGTCGCATTGCATGAAAAACTTCTCGGCGTTGCCGACCCGACGCTTTTTACCCGTTACGAAGAGCTCGCCTTCAATGCGGGAGCGCGCGACGTCTCCATCATCATCAACACCGAAGATTTCCACCGCATCGTGGCACCAAAAGAAATTTCTTTCCTCAAATCGTCCGAACCCACTGAAATTGAATAAAATTTGCGCCCCTTTTCGAAATCCCTCGAAGGGGCGTCCAATTTTCTTTTTTCAGTGTCAAATGCCGCACATTGATTTTGCTTCCATCCTGAGCTCGGCACTCACGCCCATCACCCTGATTTCAGGCGTGGGGCTGCTGCTCATGGCCATGTCGGCCCGCTATGCACAAGCCTGCGACCGCGTCCGCGAGAATCTTCGCCAACAAGGACGCTCTCCGGATTTTGACCCGGGCATCGAAGAACGTCTGATTCTCAACTATCACCGAGCCGAACTGCTGCGCAAAGCCATTCTTTTCGTCGTGCTATCGGCAGCCAGCTCCGGCCTGCTCGTTTTAGCGTCCACACTTGAGGGGATGTTCGGGGTCGACCTTCTGGTCGCCAAGCACGTGCTCCTCTTGTGCTGCGTCGGCTTGATCGTCATCTCCACCGTTTTCTTTGCGCTTGAAGTGACCACGTCGCTCAAAGCTCTGGCACTGCGCAAGGAACAGGAAAGCGCCATCCGCCGCCGTCGTTTCACCAACTAATCTGCCCGGTTGCTATGAATCACATTGATTTCTCGCTGATCCTCAGCTCGGCACTTACGCCGATTACGCTCATTTCGGGCGTCGGTCTTCTGCTTTTAACGATGTCGGCTCGCTACGACCACACAACCGCACGCGTCCGTCAGCTTCTGCACGCCGATGAAATGACGGGCGGCACCGATCCGCATCTGGCCGAAGCCATCGAACTCATCTTTCATCGTGCCGAACTGCTTCGCAAAGCGATTCTCTTTGTGGTGCTCTCGGCGGCCTGTGCGGGGCTGCTCGTTCTGACAAGCACGCTCGGAGCCATTTTCGATTTGGATCTCGACACCGCCAAGCATGTTTTCCTGCTCGCCTCTGTGGCCATGATCGTGATTTCCACAGCGTACTTCTCGCTTGAAGTGGGAACCTCACTCAAAGCTCTCGGCATCAGCGTACATCACTGACGAAACAAAGGCGCCCGCGGGCGCCTTTGTCGTGGTCCTGAACGACCGCTACTTATGAAGCCTTGTCGGCAACAGGAGCCGCTTCGGCAGATTGCTCTGCCGGTTTGACTTCATCCGTCACTTTGGGTGCAACCTTACGCGCAGTCGACCTCTTTGCCGTAGGCTTTCTTGTCGTTGTCTTTTTCGCGACAGTCTTCTTTACGGGAGCCTCTTGCTTCTCTTCAGTCGGCGTGGCCGTCTTCTTTGCCGCTGTTCGTTTGACCGCTGTCTTGCGAACGGTCTTCTTAACGACTGGCTTCGATTCTTCGCCCTTTGAAGCTGCTTCGACAGACGGTTCCACTGCCGTAGTCTCAACCGGTGTCCCCGGTTCAGTCACAGCAACCTTTTTCGGAGCCGCCCTTTTCACGGCAGGTTTCCTAATCGCTTTAACAGGCTTCTTTTCTTCGGCAACATCCGCCTGCACGGAGCTTGCCTCCTGAACACTCTTAGGTGCCGGCTTCTTGACAGGAGTCTTCTTTGCGGGTTTCTTTGTCGCCTTCTTCTTTTCCTTGACCTTTTCTTGCAGGAAAGCAACCGCTTCGGGTGAATCCTTCAGATAAGCCAACAGAGCCACACGACTGCGACGCACATCGGCCGCGTTCTCAAACTTGGCCTGAAGCGCTTCAACGGCGTCGCGAATGGTTAGTACTTTAAGTACGGCAACCATTTGCTTTTCTGCATCAACCGCAGCGCTCTGGGTTGCAGCAACGGGAGCCGCCGCAGCGGGCTTGACCGATTCAACCTCCACGGTCTTCACGGGCGCGGAGCGCACGGAAGCCTCCGGCTCATCGATATTCACGGTCTTAACCGGTGCTTCCCCCTCGGGACGCATCGTTGTCCATTCGTAATTGAGCACCTTGCGGCTTTTTGCCATGCTTCGCTTGCCAAGCCATTCAAAAAAACCTCTGATCTTCTGCAAAATCATTTCTTTCTCCTCGGTTTGCAGGATCTGCTCTCAATCCACGTTCACAACGCCCGCGTCTGCGTTCAAACGCAGGTCATCCGTTTGAGTCTACACCACGACCGCCGCACATACGGATCTTGCGGGAAATTTCACTCCAAAAATCCTACGTGATGCCCGCAATGAGGCTTTTTTGACACAGACTCTCAGTTCGCGAGCTTTTCAAAAGCCTGCTGCAAGTCGGCAATCAAATCTTTAGGATCTTCCAGACCGACGGCCACGCGAACCATGCGACTAAAAGGCGAGTTTCGTTCAGTCCGCTTGCCGTAGCCCGGAATCAGCAAACTCTCGAAACCACCCCAGGAATAGCCGCGGCCGAAAATTTTGAGCGCATCAATCATCGGCGCCAATTTGCCGTCGAATTCCGGCTTGAAGACCACGGAAAAAAGCGTTGTTCCGCCCGTAAAGTCGCGCTTGAAAATCGCGTGATCCGGATGGCTTTCAAGAACCGGCCAGAGCACCTTTTCAACCTCGGGACGATTCTGAAGCCAGGCAACCACTTGCCTGGCGTTTTCAAAAGCCGCTTCAATGCGCGCTTTCATCGTGTGCAAACCTCGATAAGCGACATAAACGTCGTCGGGCGTTGCGGTCTGTCCCATTGTTGTCACAGCGTCAAACACCTTGGGCCAGGCTTTTTCGTTGCAGCACACCACGCCCATCAAGATGTCGGAATGTCCGGCAATGTATTTGGTGGCGGCATGCACAACCACATCGACGCCCACGGCCAGGGGCTTGAAGTAAAGAGGCGTCGCCCACGTGTTGTCGATCACGCTCCAGACACCATGCTTCTTGCATTCGGCAGCAATCGCCGGCACATCAGGCAATTCAAAGCTATGAGACCCCGGAGTTTCCATCACCAAAAGCGTCGTGTTGGGCTTGAACTTCTTTTCAATATCCGCGCCGATATAAGGGTCGAAAAACTCTACTTCCACACCCATTTTCACGAGAATCTTTTCAGCAAAGTCACGCGTGGGGCCATAGATTGTGTCCATGAAAAGCGCATGACACCCAGCATGCACAAACGCAAAAAGCGGCGTTGTCGTGCTCGCCAGTCCCGATGCAAACGCCCAGACGCCCGCGGCGCCCTCGAGCGTTTTCATAGCTTCGTAAAACGCTTGATGCGTTTCCGTGCCCCAGATACCGTACGTGGGCACATCCTCGATCAATTGGTTGCGATGTTCCTCGCGCTCAATCATGTCCTTGACAGACTCGTGCAGCACGGTTGAGCCCTTGACAATCGGCGGGTTGACGAAACGATGTTCCTTATTGCGGTGACGCCCTGCATGCACCAAAACCGTTGCAGGTCCCGCCTGCATGTAATCAATCGAGTCACTCATAAGTTTTCCTTGAATCCGATGCGCCGACTATGCTACCGAAAACGACGGCTACGCGCGCTTTCCGGGAGCGATGTATTCACGAATGATTTGAAGCACCTCGCGGCCGTATCGTTCAAGCTTCACTTCCCCAACGCCCGAGGCTTGCGCAAGCTGACCGCTGTTGACCGGACGGAGCCGCACGATATCTTCGAGGGTTGCGTCATTGAAGACCTGATAAGGCAATTTTCCCGTTTCGCTGGCCTTTTCCCGCCGCCATTGCTTCAAGCGCTCAAAAATGACCAGATCCTCGCCCGTAAGTTCCTCAAAGACACGACGACGCCGTTTGGCCGGCTTCTGCGTACTGCGAATGAAAATCTGTTCATCACCCTTTAACAGCCCCCTCGCCTGACCAAGCGTTAGGCCGCCCATATTGTGTGCTTCCACACGCACAATGTCTCGGGCGATAAGCTGACGCAAAATGCGCCGCCACTCTTCGGCCGACAAGTGTTTGCCGATGCCAAACGTGGAAAGTTTGTCGTGACCGTTTAAAAGAATGCGGTCGGTAAGTTCACCCTGAAGAACCTGCACGATGTAGTTGGCGCCGAAGGGCGTGCCGCCTGCCTGATTAACGCGCCAAATGCAGCTCACCAAACGCTTGGCGTCTTCGGTAACTTCTTGCATCTTGGGCGGCTCAAGACAATTGTCACAGTTTCCGCAGGGACCGGACTCTTCGCCGAAATAACGCAGAATCATCTGTCGCCGGCAGCCCGCGGTTTCCGCCAGAGCAAGCATCGCTTCGAGCTTGGTGCGAGTCAGCCGCGCATACATTTCGTCACCGCCGCCCATCTCCATGAGGCGACGCTGATTGACTGCGTCAATCAAACCGTAGGCCATCCATGCATCTGCAGGCTTTCCGTCTCGTCCGGCACGTCCCGTTTCCTGAAAATAATTTTCGATGCTTTTGGGCATATCCAGGTGCGCCACAAAGCGCACGTCGGGTTTGTCGATGCCCATGCCGAAAGCGATGGTGGCCACCATCACCACACCGTCTTCGCGCAGGAAGGTTTCAAGATTGGCAGTGCGCTCCTCGTGAGTCATGCCGCCGTGATAAGCCAACGCACGAAGTCCGTGACTGCAAAGTGTTTTGGCGACGTCCTCCGTCGTTGCACGATACATGCAGTAGACGATGCCCGTGTCGCCGGCATGCTCTTCCTTGATGAAGTCGACAAGCTCGCGCAACGTTTCGGCGGGCTTTCTTTTTTCAGCCACGCGGTAACGAATGTTAGGGCGATCGAAACTCGCAACGAATTCTTTGGGCTCGATCAGAAGCTTCTCAACGATCTCTCGGCGCGTGTTGAGGTCTGCCGTGGCCGTGAGTGCCACACGAGGCACATCGGGCCACTGCTCGCGCAGCATCGAAAGCGCTCCGTACTCAGGACGAAAATCGTGCCCCCACATCGAAACGCAGTGCGCTTCGTCAATCGCAAAAAGCCCCACCTTGATACGCTTTAAAAGCTCAACGGTGCCGGGCATCACCAGTCGTTCGGGAGCGACATAAAGCAGTTTGATGTTGCCTGCGGCAAGCTGCCGCTGCACATCACGCTGCTGCGGCCAGCTTAAGGCAGAATTGAGGTAGGCCGCCGGAATGCCCAACTCTTCGAGACCTGCGACCTGATCGGCCATGAGGGCAATCAGAGGAGACACAACAATCGTCACCCCCTCGCGCAGCAAAGCCGGGATCTGATAACACAAACTCTTGCCGCCGCCGGTAGGCATCAGAACAAGTGCGTCGCGCCCTTGAGCCAACGTTTCGATCACATCGGCCTGAAAGCCGCGAAAGTCATGCAATCCGAACACCCGATGAAGAATGTCGTGCGCTCTCGTCAAAATTGTGCTCGCCGAATCAGCCAAAACCGTCTCACCAAAAAAGCGGCACGTCCCGAATCGAGTCGTGCCGCACGAATCGCTAACAGCTGCGGATTTTAGCGTTTTGCGTTCGTCAGATGTCCTTCAAAGCTTCCTGCACTTCAGCTTGACGCTGAGCCTTGTTGCGATCCAAAAGCATGCAAGCCGCTGCCGTAAAGAGCACGTCCGAAGAGGAATTGAGCGCCGTTTCACAGGAATCCTGCACCACGCCGATCACGAAACCCACGGCCACCACCTGCATGGCGATGTTGCTGTCAAGCCCAAAGAGCGAACAGGCCAACGGAATAAGCATAAGCGAGCCGCCGGGCACACCCGCTGCGCCGCAGGCGCAAAGGCTTGCCACCACGCACAACAGAATGGCCGTCGGAATGTCTACCGCCACGCCCATCGTATAACCAGCTGCCAAACTCAAGGTTGTGATCGTGATGGCGGCACCGGCCATGTTTATTGTGGCGCCGAGCGGAATCGAGAGCAGATAGACGCTTTCATCAAGTCCAAGACGCTTGCACAGATTGAGATTGACGGGAATGTTGGCCGCCGAAGAACGCGTAAAAAACGCCGTGATGCCGGACTCGCGGAGCGTCTGGAACGTGAGCGGATACGGGTTTTTGCGAATGCAGAACCAAACGATCAGAGGATTCAACACCAACGCCACAAAGAGCATGCTGCCCACCAGCAGAATCAGCAGCTGAGCGTAATTGACCAGAAGTTCCAGCCCCTCGGTTGCAAAGGTGCTTGCCACCAATCCGAAAATACCGATCGGCGCACAACGAATCACGATGCGAACAATAAATTCCACACCGTCGGCGATGTCGTTCATCACCAGCCGGGTCGTGTCACTGGCCTTGCGAATGGCAATGCCCAGACCGATCGCCCAGAAAAGGATGCAGATATAGTTACCCTGCATCAGCGCTTTGACGGGATTGTCAACGACACTGTAGACGAGGTTCTTGAGCACTTCTCCGATGCCGCCGGGCGCAGCAACCTCCTTTGCGTCGGCAATCAGGTTCACCGACACAGGGAAAAGGAAGAAAGTAATTACCGCCGTCGTTGCCGCCGCAAAGGTGCCCACAAGGTAGAGCACCAAAATCGGTCGCATGTGTGCGGCCGTGCCCGACTGATGGTTTGCAATGGCAGCTGCCACCAGGACGAAAACGAGAATCGGGGCCACCGCCTTCAATGCCGACACGAAAAGGCCGCCTAAAATGCCCACGGATCCGGCTGCGCCCGGAGCAACGAGAGCAAGAAGGATGCCGAGCACCAAAGCAATCACGATTTGCTTCACCAGGCTGCCGCCCAGAATCAGCGGCATGGCCCGATGCATCAAACGTCTAGGTTTCTGATTCATTCGTATTGACTCCCTGCGAATGTATAAATGTTTGTTTCAGTATTGTGACAATTCAAAGACAAAAAGGCTCTAGGCAATACGCCTCAAAACGAGCGTTTCGTATCAATCGGTTGCACTTTTAAGTCGTATCAGGACGTTTTGACAGCCCGTACGACGAAATCGGTCACCAACACCTCGCCGGTCTTCGGATCCGTAAGCGTCTTCAGTACCGTACTTTGCGCCTGTGCGCCCAGCTCGGAAAGCGTACTGACGTCCCACTCCGGACGCATCCGGCGGCTCAAAGGCAGTTTTTCCGCAATATCGTCAATCACGCGGGCATCCACGCCGAGCATCTGATGGTCGCTTCTGTCTTCCCACGCCTTATGTACCCGTGCATAGCGCTCGTCAAACAAGTAACGGTAATGATTACCGTCAAAAATGAGCAGTACGCCGCCGGGCTTTAGAACTCGCAACCACTCGCGGTAGGCCGTCTGAGGCAGTTCAAGATTCCAAACAAGATTACGCGAGCAGACGCAATCAAACGTGCTATCGGCAAAAGGAAGAAGCTGTGCGTCGCCGAGCACCGCATCAATGCACACTCCTGTCGCACTTGCTCGTTCACAAGCCATTCGCAGCATCTCGGTACTCGCGTCAAACGCCGTAACGGCGTAACCCGCTTTTGCGAGCATCACCGAAAAAAAGCCCGGACCGCAACCGACATCAAGTACCGATCCCTCGGCAGCAACCGTTTTAAACCACGGCAAATACACGTCCTGAAGCGACGCTTTGAATTCGTCGTCAACTTGAAGTGCGTACCCCTGTGCGCGTCGGTTCCAATACTGCGCGATTTGCGGCAACACCGACTGACTGTTTTCATTTCGAGTCACAACATTCTTTCCTTCAAAATGTGCCTTTCCTCATGCTACGAGAAAAACTGTCGCACCGTGTAAACCGTCGGCATTATTTTTTCCGCCTTTTTCGTCTTGTCTGTACTCGTCATCTCACGATCAACAGAGCTTTTCGTTAATATCGGGTTGTTTTCGTCCGGTCACTACCGGTGCAGTACCGCTTCCTTTTTTTCTTGCATGAAACTGCCGTCACGACTGAGGTTCATTTACGCCTGCATCTTTCTGGATGCTCTGGGCATTGGCCTCATCATTCCCGTTTTACCCCGCTTGATCGGCGTACTCACCGACACGCGCGACGAGCAGATGTGGTGGTACGGTGCCATTATGCTGAGTTACGGAGTCATGCAATTTCTGGCTTCGCCTCTTCTGGGCGCCTTGTCGGACCGTATCGGCCGTCGTCCGGTTCTGTTAAGCGGCATCTGCGGCCTGGGCATCATGTTTGCGGTGCCCGCGCTGAGCACATCTTTGACGGCAATTCTCGCCAGCCGTATCTTCGGCGGTCTTCTTTCTGCCAATATTTCCGTCGCGCAAGCCTACATTGCCGATGTCACCACAGGATACGAACGCGCGGCCGCCTTCGGCCGAATCGGTGCCGTATTCGGCGCAGGCTTTCTGATCGGCCCTGCTTTAGGCGGCATTCTGGGCGGAAATAACCCGCATCTTCCCTTTATTGCCGCCAGCATCGTCACGCTTCTCAATTTCGGTTACGGGCTGTTCGTGCTCCCCGAGTCAATTGCACAGCGAAGCACCGAACCCGTAAGCCTACGAAAAAATAATGCCTTCGGCAGCCTCGCGCATCTGCTCAAGCTGCCCCAAATCCGCATCTTTGTCCTTACGCTCGCGTTTTTCAGTCTAGCCAACAGTCTGATGCAGTATTCCTGGGCGCTTTACACCGAGTTTCGCTACGGCTTTACACCGCGGGAAATCGGGCTCACCATTTTCGGTTTAAGTCTGGGCATCGCCGTCGTGCAGGGCTATTTCCTGCAGCGATTACTGCTTTACATTTCTCCCGTCAAACTCACGCTAACGAGCCTTGCTTTGGGCGTAGCACTGTTAATCGGCGTCGCCCTGAGTCCCACAGGACTGATAGCAGGCATCTGCTTTTGCCTGTATGCCCTTTCGGCCTCGGTTACGCCGTTGCTGTCGGGCACTGTCAGCCGACGCATGCCCATGAGCGTGCAAGGAGCCACCATGGGCACAGTGAGCTCCGTTCACTCCCTCATGGGAGCTATCGCTCCGGCCTTTACTACACCCATGTTGATGTGCGCAGGGCATCATCCCGATGACATTCTCGCCGGTCTGCCTTTTTTCGGTGCAGCAACCTTATGTCTGTGCGCTTTGCTGGTGTTTGCCGCGGCAAGCCGCAAGTTACTGGCAGAAGAAAGACGAGAAAACGAAGATTTTCTTGAAGACTAGTACGCCCGAGACTACGTTTCGTCCTTGCGCTTTAGCTTGAGCATCTGCAGGATACTGAGCAGTTGCTCTACGGCCACTTCTTTTCCCTTGGCATCCATCAAATTCGGATAGGTCTCCTTGATCACTTCGGGCGAAGAAGCCACCACCAATAAACACGGAGACATGACGGCCATCACGATGGTTTCAATTTCCGGTCCTTCATCGGGAATTCCCAAATACGCCGCAATAATCCGACGAATGGACATCACATGTTTGGTGCCGCTTGCACGTACCACGCGAATGAATTCTTCCGACGGTCCCGTAAACACTTCCCGTGCCCATAATGCCAAATGCCACTGGCCGCGGCCCCTGGGCGCGCCATGAGGAATGTTTCCAACACTCTGCGAACTTTCTCGAGCGGCTCTGCATTGCTCTGAAAGTATTCTTCCAACTTTCCGTCAATGAGTCCTTCCGGAATCTGCCGAACCACCTCCCGATAAAGCTCGTCACGGCTTCCGAACCAGTAGTTGACGCTGGCTGCGCTGACACCGGCCAGTTTGCACACATCCTTAGCCCGTACCGAAGCCCAGCCGTGCCGGGCCGCCAAAATTCCTGCAGCATCGACAAGCGCCTGGCGTGTCGCCTGCCCGTCCGTTCTTGCTTTCGCTGTCTTTTTTCTCATAGTCGTTTTTTGAAGTAGTGGTATGCAAAGGGAAGACTGACTGCCGCCACGGCAGCTGTCGGAATCATGGTGTAAGCAATGTGCGCCCAACTGGCATCCGCCAAATAGATGCGCCGCACGCTCAACAACGCAAAGCGAAGCGGGTCAGCCCAAGTGATTGTCTGAATCCAGTCGGGCATGTTGTCAACAGGAGTAAAAAGCCCCGAAAGCAATACCATCGGAACGAGCGTCACAAACGCAATCAAAAGTCCCTGCTGCATGGTTTTGCTGTAAGCCGAAATGGCAAGTCCCAGCCCAACGATGGACAGTACAAAGACCGCCATCACGGCATAAATTTTCAGAATACTGCCCATCAGCGGCACCTGAAACCAAAACACCGAAATCAGGAAAATCAACGTCCCCTGAAAAATGCCGATCAAAATCGGCACCACCGCCTTGGAAGCCAGCAACTCCCCGGTCGTGAAAGGCGTTACCAACAACTGCTCAAAAGTTCCCATTTCGCGTTCACGGGCAACTGACAGCGCCGAGAGCACCATGATCTGCAACATCGAAAGCATCATGATGAGCGCGGGCAAAATAAACCACTGTGTGAGATTGTTGGGGTTGTATAGATATCGAATGCTCTCAAAAACGGTCCCCGCCCCCGACACGTTGCCCGCGATAATCGACAAATATCCGGCCGCCAGCTGCGCGGTTGTGGAATTGCGGCCGTCAATGATCACCTGCACCTGCGCGACCTTACCCTCCGAAAGTTTCTCGGCATAGTCCTGCCCGATCACCAATACGACAAGCGCTTTGCCCGAGTCGATCGCCGGCGCAATCTGGGCGGTATTTTGCAGTGTCATCACTCGATCGAAAACCGCACTTTCGTCTACAGCGCGAATCAATTTGGCGCTCTGTCTGGTCTTGGACATATCCAGCAGTGCATATGGAGCGTAGTCGAGATTGAAGGTCGCCACATACCCGAACAAAATGACATACAAAACCAAAGGCCCCACAAGAATCATGCGGCTCGTGCGGTCCTTGAGCGTCGTCAGAAGCTCTTTGTGCATCAGCGCGCGAAACCGTGCGCTACGGTGAATCAGCAACTGCAGCAATCTCGTCATTTTCGAAGCCTCTTTTGACACAAGCGGTAAGACGCCGCAAAGGCAGCCGCCGCAAAAAGTGACAAGATCACCATGTTTTTCGTCACGAGTTCCTCCATGCCGCCGGTGAGAAAACCCACCTTAAGCACTTCAAGGTAGTACACGGGCGGCAGGCAGTGCGCCATGGCATCGGCCCAGGCGGGCGCTGAGCGCAAATCAAAAATAAACCCTGAAAGGATCACGGCCGGCAAGAAACTCACGAGCACCGTGACCTGAGAAGCCAAAAACTGAGAACGGGTCACGCCGGAAATCACCAGCCCCAATCCCAAACCCATCAGCAGGTACAAAGCCGAAGAGCTCAAAATGAGCCAAAAGCTGCCGCGCACCGGCACTTCGTAGAGAAAACAGGCCGCAGTCATGCAAAGCGCCCAGCCGAGCATTCCCAGGCAGAAGTACGGGAAGGTCTTGCTTACCAAGATGGCCGAGGGCGATGCAGGTGTCGCAATCATCGCTTCCATCGTGCCGCGCTCCCACTCACGCGCCAATACCAGACTCGTCATCATGCAACCTGTAAGCGTAAGCACAATCACAAAAAGTCCCGGAACCAAATACCAAGTACTGATGACCGATTCGTTAAACCAGATGCGCGGCACCACAACAATGCCCGCTCCTTCGGACTCACCCGCCATCGCAATGCCGGCGGCACCCGAGACCGCATTGACAATCATGGTGGCGCGCGGTGCATCAATCCCGTCAACCACAATCTGCCGCGACACGCTCGAAGTGTTTTGCTTTTCAAAGACTGCCAACGCTTCAATCTCGAAACTTTCCAAAGCCTTTAGAGCATCGCTTCGAGCAACGTAGACGGTTGTCTTGAACGATTCGTTGGCAACGAGGCTTGCCGTGATGCGCTCCGTTTGCTCGGTGCGCACTGTATCAACCACACCCAAGCGGATGTTGCGAACATCAAAAGAAAGCCCGTAGCCAAACAAAATGATCAGCATCAAAGGCATGAAAACGCCGAGCAAAATGGCGCTTTTGTCGCGCAGAATCTGGCGCGTTTCTTTAAGCGTAAGCGCAACAGCGTGCGTAAGCCACAAAGAAAAGACATTCATGAGGCCTCCTTTCGGCGATCGGCCTCTGCATGGCGTGCCTGCGTCACTACGCGAATAAACGCTTCGTTCATCGTCGCGCAACCGGAGCGTACTGCTTCGGGCGTTCCCAAAATCAAGCTTTTGCCTGCATCCTGAATCAAGATGCGATCGCAGTAAAGCGCCTCTTCCATAAAGTGCGTCGTCACCACCACCGTGGTTCCGTTTCGCGCCAACGCCGTCACCCAGCGCCAGAATCGACGGCGGGTCGGAATATCGGCCCCGCTCGTGGGCTCGTCCAAAAAGAGAATCTGGGGACGGTGCAACAAGGCCGTTGCCATCGACAGCCGTTGCTTGTAGCCGCCGGGCAAGGTACCCGCGGCGCGCGAGGCAAATGTTTCCAAACCAAAGGCTTGCAGAACCTGCGCGATGCGCTGTTTTCCGCGTGAGCCGGTCAGTCCGTAGGCCCCTGCAAAGAACGTGAGGTTTTCCAGCACAGACAGTCCGGGATAAAGCGAGAACTTCTGCGACATATAGCCCAAAAGCTCCCGGGCCTTTTCGCGAGCATGTCGCACGTCAATGCCTGCCACACAAAGTTCGCCTTCAGAGACTTCCAACAATCCGCACAGCATCTTGAAGGTCGTCGTCTTGCCTGCGCCGTTGGGACCGAGCAGTCCGAAAATCTCACCGCGCGCCACGTCAAAGTCTGTCTTGTCGACGGCAACGAAGGAACCGAAACGACGCACCAGTCCCTTGGCATGGATCACGCTGTCGGGGTTCCCCGTGATTGCCGGATCGGAGTCTGCGGTTGCAGAAGATTCAAACAGCGACAAACTTTCCTCGGCTTCAAGCCGCCAGTCGCCTAAAAACTCCTTTCGCAACACCAGATAACCATCTTCGAGCGTACTCGGGCGCTCGGTAAAGCGCACACCGGGATATAGCGCTTGCAGCTTCTGCGCGTCACTGGTGCCGTTTGTCAGAAGCCGAACACCGGCCGCCTCCGGCACGGCATCCAGAAGATGTTCCGTATCGGCAATAAGGCGATCCTGCAGCAGACGCACCGGCAACTCTTTTTTTTCCTGTTCGGCAAAAAAAGTGCAACCTTGAGCATGGCTGGCAATCGACTCGGGCGAGCCGGTCACGCGCATATGGCCTTCCTCAAGAATGATCACGTCATCGCAAAGCGCCGCTTCGTCCATGTAAGTGGTCGCCACCACGATAAGCATGTCCCTCGCGGCAGCATTTTCGCGCAGGATGCGCCACAAGTCGCGTCGTGAGAGCGGATCGACACCGACGGTCGGTTCGTCAAGCAACAAAATCCGAGGGCGGTTCAGTAGCGCACAGGCAAGCCCCAGTTTTTGCTTCATTCCCCCCGAGAGCTTTCCCGCCGGACGTTCGGTAAACGCAGTGAGCGCCGTCATCTCAAGAAGTTCTTTTGTCCGCTCTTTTCTCTGCTCTTCAGACAAACCGAACAAATCGGCATAAAGCTTGAAGTTTTCCGCAACGCTCAAATCTTCATAGAGCCCGAACTTCTGCGGCATATAGCCGCACTGCTTTTGCAAATGAGCGAGCTTTTTGCCGTAAAGCTCTTCGCCAAACACCAGCACATGCCCCGCCGAAGGTTGCAAGATGCCCGCCGCAATGCGCATGAGTGTCGTTTTGCCCGCTCCATCGGCGCCCACAAGTGCCACAAGACGCGAAGCGGCAAAGCGCGCCGTGATCCCGCTTAGGATTTCGCCAGCTCCCTTCTCCGAACGACACACGGACTCAAAGGCAAGAGCGCTGTCGCACACTTTGTCCGCAGTCAAGCCAACCGCCACGTCCGACATACCTGCAATTCCGTCACTCGATCAATTGAACCGTGGCCGGCATACCCAGACGAAGACGATGGCGAGGATCCTGAACGGTGACACGCACTTCGTAGACCAGCGCCGTTCTCAGCGCCTCGGTCTGCACCGTCTTGGGCGTGAATTCCGCAACGGTCGACACAAAACCCACCGTGCCTTCAAACGGTTCCTGAGGATAGCTGTCGGAGAAAACCTTCACCTTCTGCCCCACGGCGATCTTTCCGAGATTGACCTCATCAATCCATGCCCGCACCCACATGGGATCCATCAGCGCGACCTCATAAACCGGAGAGGCGGCAGAGACCATGTCACCTTTTTCTTTGAGGCGACTGCGCACAACGCCGTCGGAAGGCGCCTTGAGTTCGCAATTGCGCAACGCGCGGGCGGCATCGTCAAGGCCGGTTTTGGCCAGCGCCACATTGGCTCGCGCCACGTCAATCTGTTCGATACGCGTTCCCGCAAGCAACAAATCGAGATTCTTTTTGGAGGCCAAAGCTTGAGCCTGAGATACACGCGCCTGCGAACAGGCCTGATCGACCATCTGTTCAGTCGTTGCCCGCCCGAGCTTTTGCTCGCGCTTACAGATGCGCTGAGCCAGCGATGCCGATGCGACATTGGCCTTGTAAGTGGCTCGCGCCGCATCAATTTCTTCAACACGGGATCCGGCAAGCAGCAAATCAAGTTCTTTTTGGCGTACTTCAAGCGTAGCGCGGGCATTGTCCAGCGCAATGGCGTAACGCTCATCGTCAAGCTTGGCAAGCACATCCCCCGTCTTTACCGTGTCACCCTCTTCTACCAACACCTGTCCGATACGGCCTGATTCCTCAAACGCCAAGTCCACCGTGCGCATGTCGACGCTGCCGTAGATTTTCAAAGAGTCTCCTGCTGCATTGCGGTCGGAAACATAAACGTAGCCAAGTCCGGCTGCCACGCACAAAGCCAGCAACGCGAGCCCGATTTTTTTGGACGCCATTTACTGCTTTCCTTATTCGGTTCTTTTATTTGAATTCTAATTGAAATTTGAATTCAGGAGTCAAAAAAGAAATCCTTGCCTCGCACAGGCGGCCTTCCTAGCAGGCCGCCCGTGCAAAACCGGATTTCAAAAAAGTCCGTCCGTCAGATGTCTTCGCTCACCATATCGATGGCACCGCACGGGCACTCGTTGGCACAAATGCCGCACCCCTTGCAGTAGTCGTAATTGAACTTGAACTTCTTGCCGGGACCAAGCTTGATGACCGCATTGTCAGGGCATACCCCGTAACAGTTATCGCACTCAAAGCAATTACCGCAGCTCATGCAGCGACGCGCTTCAAAAAGAGCGTTTTCTTCGGTCAGACCGTGCTGCACTTCATCAAACGTGGTCGTGCGGCGCGCAAGGTCAAGCATCGGACGAACCGTCTTCGGCGCATCAGCGTAGTACCAAGTATGCAAACGATCGAAGCTTGCCAAAGGCGCCTTGGGCGGTTCAACGTACTTCTCACCCTTGAGATAGGCCGAGATGGCGCGCGCGGCCTTCTTGCCGTGGCCAATCGCCACCGTCACGTTTTTGTCGCCCTTGACCATGTCACCGCCGGCGAAAATGCCGGGCACCGTCGTCATCATGGTTTCGTCAACCAAAAGCTCGTCGTCCTGAGCCTGCAGTCCGGGGAAGTTGGCGAGGAACCCGAGATTGGTCTGCTGACCGAGCGCCAGCACCACCGTATCGACGGCGATGTTTTCATAGACACCCGTACCGCGCGGCTTGCCGTTTTCGTCAAGCTCCATCTTCTCGATCTTAATTTCGCCGCCTTGTGCCTCACGAATGGTCGAGAGCCACTTCATGTTGACGCCTTCTTCGATGGCCTCCTGAATTTCGGTCTGATGCGCCGGCGCGCGATCGCGTGTACGGCGGTACACCACCAGGGGTTCAGCACCCATGCGTCGCACGGTACGTGCCACGTCGATAGCTGTGTTGCCGCCGCCGTAAATGGCCACGCGGCGACCGAGCATCGGCTTTTCATCCTCGGCAACGTCCTTGAGAACGCTCACGGCGTCCAGGACGCGCGAGGCGTCGCCCGCTGGGATATAGGTGCGTCGAGCCAAATGTGCACCCACGCCCAGGAACACAGCGTCGTACTTGCCTTCCTTCATTTCCTGTGCAAGATCGGTCACTTCGCGGCCGTATTCAATCGTCACCCCCGTGCGCACAATGCGCTCGATTTCCGCATCGAGTACTTCACGGGGCAGACGATACTTCGGAATACCGTAGCGCATCATGCCGCCGCCGGCCTGTGCACCTTCGACCACGTGTACGGTGTGGCCGGCCTGGCGCAGATGGTAAGCCGCGCTCAAGCCGGCGGGACCGGCGCCCACCACGAGCACGCGCTTGCCGGTTTCCTGCTGAGGCTTGGGCAGATCCCAACCCTTGGCAAGCGCATTGTCGCCTAGGAACCGCTCCACCGAATTGATACCCACGGATTCGTCGAGACCGCCGCGGTTGCAGGCCGTTTCACAGGTGTGATAGCACACGCGCCCCATGCAGGCCGGGAACGGATTGTCGGCCGTGATGCGCTTCCAGGCTTCTTCGTAATTGCCCGACTCGGCCGCATACAGCCACGCCTGGCACTTTTCGCCGGCAGGACACTTGGCGTTGCACGGCGGCAGTCGGTTGACATAGGTCGGCTTAACGGTACGCCAAGAGCCCGTGCGGTTTTCCAGAGAACTGCCCACATCAAGCGTAATGGCAAAAGGAGTATTTTTCTGAGTCATTTTCTTAACTTCCGCTCACAGTCAGTCGCTTTGGCAGCGGATCAAATCACATGATGACGTTCTTCGGCCTGTTCGGGCACCGGAATATCGTCGCCCTGCTCGTCGCCGAGCAAGCCGTAGCGGGCAATGTTGCGATCGGCAAGCGCCTGCATGCGCTGCACGATTTCCGGATTGCCCTTCTTGCCGAACAAGTGCGCAAAGCGCTTCTGCAGCATCAGATACTTCTCGACGGGCTGCTTGCGACGGATCTTGGAAACATTGGTCACCTCACCGTATTCGGCTTCAAAGACCGGGAACAAACCTGTTTCGTGCGCAAGACGCGCGAGTTCAATCGTCTTGGCCGACGGAGCGCCCCAGCCAAGCGGGCATGGAACGAGAATGTGGATGTAGCGCGCGCCGTGAAAACTCATCGCATAGCGCACTTTGCGTTCCAGGTCGTGCAGGTCGGCCACAGTGGCAGTTGCCACGTAGGGAATGCCGTGCGCCATGGCAATGGCCGGCACATTCTTGCCCTGACCGAAACTGTTGCCCGGGAAATCGGGCGTCGGCATCGTCGTCGCCGTACGGGCCGCAGGAGGCGTTGCCGACGAACGCTGCACACCGGTATTCATATAAGCCTCATTATCAAAGCAGATGTAGAGCACGTCGTCGTTACGCTCAAACATGCCCGACAGGCATCCGAAACCGATGTCTGTGGTGCCACCGTCGCCGCCCAAGGCCAGAATGCGAACAGGTTCGCCGCCCTTCTTGCGGGCCTTGACGCGCGCGGCCGCAGCCAAACCGGTCGCAACGGCCGCCGTATTGCCGAAAAGCGAATGGAACCACGGCAGCTGCCAGGCGCTTTCGGGATACGGCGTGGAGAAGACTTCCAGGCAGCCCGTGGCGTTGGTAGCGATGATCTGTCCGTTGGTGGCGGCAAAGGCCGCATCAACTGCATAGCGTGCGCCGAGCGCTTCGCCGCAGCCTTGACAGGCGCGGTGACCGGAATTCAGAGCGTTGTGGCGCTCCTGGGAGGACTGAACGGTACGATCCGTCGGGTCAAGGAGGCGATTGCCGACCGTCCAGGTGCCCGTCTGATAAAAGCGGATTGCTGATTCCTGCATTTGGTATTGCCTCTTTTGACGTTACTGGTGCATCGCCGCGTCGCGAATCAAAGCTTCGGGCACGGGGCCGGACTTGCGAGTCTTGCGTTCGCGTTCCAGCTGTCGCTCGACAAGTTCCTTGTTGAGGTCCATGAAGGTCAGCGTTTCCAGCTGATGTGCCGCAGCTTCCCTGAGCATCTTCTTCAAAGAAGCTTTCGTGATGGCGCGGCCGCCCAAGCCGGCAATGACCGTGTAGCGGGTAACGCTCGGATCTTTGATGGAAACCATGATGTCGCGGCTCAATACGCCGCCCGAACCCACAGCAAGGGTGCGTTCGAGCACAACCACTGTCTTGGCGCCTTCAAGCGCTTCGCCCATTACTTCAACCGGGAACGGACGGAAGCACTTGACGCCAACAACACCAATCTTGAGGTCTGTCTCTTCACGCAATTCGTCGACAGCGTCCTTGATCGTGCCCAGGCACGAACCCATAGCGACGATACGAATGTCGGCATCCTCGCAGCGGTAGGTATGAACCAGACCGCCCGAGCTGCGGCCGAACACTTCCTTGAATTCTGCGGCTACCTGCGGGATAAGCTCGAGCGCCTGACGCTGCTTGACGTGCGCGAGGTAACGCACTTCGGTAAAGGCCTCGGGACCAACCATGGCGCCGATGGAGATCGGATCGCTCGGGTCGAGCTCCTGACGAGGCGAATACGGCGGTAGGAACTTGTCGACTTCTTCCTGAGAGGGAATGTCAATGCGTTCAAAGGCGTGCGTCAGCACAAAACCGTCCATACAGACCATCACCGGCAGCGATAGCTCTTCGGCGATGCGGAAAGCCTGAATGTGCAAGTCAGCCGCTTCTTGGTTCGTTTCAGCAAAAATCTGAATCCAGCCGCTGTCGCGCTGACTCATCGAGTCCGAATGGTCGTTCCAAATGTTGATCGGCGCACCGATGGCTCGGTTGGCAACAGTCATCACAATGGGCAGCCCCAGACCGGAAGCGTTGTAGACAGCTTCAACCATGTAGAGCAGTCCCTGAGAGGCCGTTGCAGTGTAGGCACGTGCGCCGCCCACGCTGGCGCCGATGGCCACAGACATGGCTGCAAATTCGCTTTCAACGTTGATGTATTCGCAGTTGGGAATCAAGCCCTTGCGGGTCATTGTGCCGAGCGCTTCCACAATATGGGTCTGCGGCGAAATCGGATACGCGCAGATCACCTCGGGTCGGCACAGCGCCACGGCCTGTGCAACGCCCTGACTGCCTTCGATTTGCTTGAGCATCAGTTTTCCTCCGCTTGCTTCAATTGGGCTTTGACGTGATCCCAGGCCGCCTGAGCAACCTTGGCGTTGGCTTCGGCAATTTTGCCGCCGAAACGCGCGTTGTAAGCCGCCTGTACGTTCTCGAGCGTAATCGCCCCCGTCATGGCGGCAAAGCCCGCGAGCATACCGGCACCGGGCAACGGGCGACCGATGTTTTCAATGGCAAAACGCGTGGCCGGTACCGTCTGAACATGGCCCTTGGGCAGACGTGCGATGAGTTCGCCGAGTCCGAGTTCTTCGGGCGTTGACGAGCTGTTGATCAGCACATAGCCGTCGGGACGAATGCCGCCGAAGACATCTTCGCTTTCCAAAAGCGTGCGATCCTGCACGAGCACCACATCGGGCTCCTGAATCGGTTCACGCAGACGGATTTCTTTTTCATCGATACGGGCAAAAGCAACCACCGGTGCGCCGGTTCGTTCGGAGCCAAAGCTCGGAAACGCCTGTGCCCAATGGCCTTCGGTAAAGGCTGCCACGCTGAGCATTTCGGCGGCGGTTACGACGCCCTGCCCTCCGCGGCCGTGAATTCTGATCTGATACACGACGTATTCTCCATGTGCCGTTGCACGCGCCCGCTTCTGAAATCTGTCGCCGGACGCGCACGAAACCGCGCGGACGTTTTCACTTCCTGAAACGCCCGTGCATGGGGTAAACAATATTGTTATGAATTCTGCCAAAACTTTGACGATTTGCACGCCGCAAATTTTGAGTTTTTCGCAACGCTCTTCATCTTGGAAGCCTATCGGTCCTTTCCATTTTTTTCTTCAGCCGAAAAGAGGAGCTGCAGGCTCTAAAATCCTTCCTTGTCGCCTTTTATTGACCGAATTGAAAAACCATGTCCTACCGCCGTCTTCTTACGATTGTCCTCTCGCTTGCGCTTGTGGGGTGCTCGACCATTCAAAGCATTTTTGATCCTCTTTACCCCGGCGCAGACGCCTCGGCCGCCTTCGTGCTCTCCGCACAGGGCATACAGCAATTTCAATGCACGGCCGACGCCAACGGCCGTTACTGGAAGTTCATTACGCCGCAGGCTGAACTCAAAGACGCAAAGGGCCATGTGGTTGCTCGCCAGGGTTCCGAAGGAAGCGTCTTTGCCAAAGACGGCTCCATTCTGGTCGCCAAAATTGAAAAGTATGCCGACGATGCCTCCCCCGGCAATTTGCGTGATCTGGTCTATCGCACCACCTCGCGTGGTAAGGAAGGCATGCTCACCGGGATCACGCACATCAAACGCAGCAACGGCAAAGGCGGCGTACCGCTTACCCGTTGTTCGCCGTCTCAGCTGGGATCTACCCTCAAAGTCCCCTTTACCGCCACGTACACCTTCTATCGCAACCATTGACAAAGTCCTGAAAAAACAACGACTTCTCTTATCAAGGCCACGCGACTGGACAAATTGACATCGTGAAAAGAACTCCTAAATCGGGTAAAATTAAGCGTTTCTTTGTGCGGAAAATTTCTCCGCACCGGCATGTGTAATTTTGGGAGGTTTTATGGTTGGAGCTACGGTTTTGGGCGTTTTCCTTCAGGGATTGCCGCCGGATCGTCGCGTCGCTATGGCCCGAGTTGCAAGTCTGATTCGCCGTGCTGCACGCGGTGTGCGTGAAAGCAAGCGTTTCGGCCTTGTCTTTTATGAACTCAACGGAGGACCGCTTTTCGGTCTCGAATCCCGCGAAAAGTCGCTCACGCTTTACATTGCCGAAAGGTCCGTCATCGAACCGTTCCTCTCCACCATGAAAGGGATCGATGCGGAACACAGCCTCATCGAGTTCACGGATCTCAATCGTCTTCCCCTTCCTGACATTGAAAAGATCGTGCGCGCAAGCGTCGTCGCCCGCCGCGAGCGTCAGGCTGCTCCGTCGCAGTCTGAAATTCTCGCCATGTGGGGTGTCAAGGAAGAAGAAGCCGCAGTGGCTCCTCCCGTCGTTCGCATTTCCATGAGAACGGCTGAAGACGAACAGGCCGAGGCCGCCGCCAAGGCCGAAGCCGAACGTCTTGCCGCTGAAAACAAGAAGATCCTGCGCCCGACGCGGCCGGAAAAGTCGCTGGTGCAAAAGCGCGCCGCCGCTGCTGCTGGAAAGCCCAAGTCTGCGAAGGCCAAAGCAGTCTCCGACGAAAAGAGCGCCGCCAAGCCCGCTGCAGCCCGTCGTACGACGCGCCGCACCAAAGCTTCGGAAGCCTCGGCAGCTTAAATTCGACAACGCAAAGCGTTGCAATAACAGCGTCGCAAAGCAAAAGCGCCCGGTCTCGGGCGTTTTTGCTTTTTCGAACCTCCCCTAGAGATTCCGTCAGACTTCGATGAGCGTGTAGCGATCGCTACCCATCTTCAGTTCGCGCATGGCGGTAAGCTGATGCATACCTACGCGCGACTCGATACGTTCGACCAGATCATGGTTGTGCGGCGTGGCGTACACCAAGTCAACGCAAGCCTGGTCAATGGCCAGAATATCGGTCGAAGCAAGAATACCCACGTCCTCGATGGTGGGCTCGGCCGCGGCGGTGCCCGCGCAGTCGCAGTCCACGGACATACGGCGCATCACGTTGATATAAACGATGTGCTTGCCGAAATGGTCAATCACGGCCTTGGCCGACTCGGCCATCGTTTCCATCAGACGTTCCTTGGCAGGCCACTGATCCCAAGGTTTGTTGACATCGTCAATGGCATGCACCTGTGCCTTGCCGATACGGCCGTCGGCGCAACCGATGGCGATATTTTTCATCGAGCCGCCGAAACCGCCCATCGCGTGCCCCTTAAAGTGCGTGAGCACGATCATGGAGTCGTAATTGACGATATGGCCGCCCATGGAAACTTCCTTGAAATGCTTGCCGCCGCGCACCGGCAGATTCACCGTGCCTTCGGCATCCATGATGTCAACCGGACAGAAGGTCCAGCCGTTGACCTTGAGCGTTTCAAGATGCTGTTCGGTTGTAAAACGATCGCCCTCATAGAGCGTGTTGGTTTCCACGATCACGGAGTCAGGCACCGTTGCCTGGAAAGCCTTTACCATGTCACGCGGCAAAATGTTGGGACCGTTTTTTTCGCCCGTGTGCAACTTGATGGCCACCTTGCCGTAGATGCCTTCGTTGATGCGCTCATAAAGATCGATCAGCGTCTGCGCATCGATTTTGCGCGAGAAATACACCTTGGCCTTTGCACCCGGCGCATCGGCCGCCACTTTCTTACAAGCCACCACCGGGGCCTGACCCATCGTTTCAGTCGTTGTCATCTTCTTACCTTCCTTTGCCGCCGTTGCCGCCAACGGCGAAGCTGCAGTTACGGCACCGGCCGCAACGCCTTTGAGCAAATCGCGTCGCGACAGCCCGTGTTTGTCACAACATGCGTATTGAGTCATTTCGTCGCCTCCGAAAGAAAAACTCCCATTTCACCATTATCGGATCGCATCAACGACTTTCATTGCACAAAACTCGCAAACACGCGAGCAAAAGTCTCAGCTTTTCTGCTCCTTGAAATCACATTGAAGCGCATCAATCAAGCGCTTGTACTCAGCCTTGACCTGCTGCTCAGTACAGCCCATCAAAACAGCGTCATCGAGCACATCCTGCAGCAGCGCTTTCACCTCTTCCCAGTTTTCTTCGAGCACCTTTACTTTTTCCGTGCACGAAACAGTACTGCCGTCGGCTTTAAGCCAGCGCTCGGGCGGAGCCGTGGTCAGTTCTTCCTTCTGATGCATTTGCTGACAAATATTTTGTTTCCAAAGCACGTGCGTCCTGGGCCTTCACCGGTTTCGACACAAGCTCAAGCCGCCGCGCGGTTAAAATCAAACATCCGTAAATGATAGGAAATTGCGGCGCGTTGTGCTTTGTCGCCAAGTCGCGCCTTTCTTTCGTCTTTGTGTCTAGCCATGGATATTCTGCACAGTCTGACCTCCGCCTTTAATCCGAAAGCCGTCGCCGTCGTCGGCGCAAGTGACCGCCCCGGCAGTCGAGGATCTTTTGTCTGGAGCGGTGTGATGAACGGCAGACGCGTGCACGAAGCCTATCCCGTCAATCCGAAATACAAATACATCGGTGTAACATCCTGTTGGCCGTCTCTTTCGGAAGTGCCTGCAAAGATTGACTTGGCTGTCTTCGCCACGCCTTCGTCCAAAATTGAAGGACTGCTCAAGGAGTGCAAGAAACTGGCCATTCCCAATGTGCTGATCACACCCGGCGACGAAGAACTCACGGCCGACCGTCGCTGGCGCGAACGCATCGCGCAAATGGCTCGTGAAGCCGGCATTCGTCTCATCGGCCCGGATTCCATGGGCATCATGCGTCCAAGCATCGGCTTGAATGTCAGCTATTGGCCGCACCTGGCACAAACCGGCTCCATCGGCCTGCTCTGCCAGTCAGGCGCCGTAACGGCCGCCGTTCTCGAGTATGCCGATCGCTCCGGCATCGGATTTTCCACCGTCATTTCCTCCGGCCTTGAAAGCGAAGTGTCGCTTGCGGAAATGATTGACTTTCTGGTGGCCGATCCGCAAACCGAAATCATTGCGCTGCATGTCGAAGCACTGCGACATCCGAGAAGCTTCTTCTCTTCGCTTAAAAATGCCGTTCGCCAAAAGCCGGTGATCGTGCTCAAAGCCGGCCGCGGCACCAACGCCCGGCGTCTAGCATGTGCGCGCCTTGCCACGGCAGCAAGCGATGAAGCCGTCTTTGACGCTGCCATCGCACGCGTGGGCGCCATCCGCTGCGACACGCTCGAAGAGTTTGTCACCACGCTTGAAGTGTTCAACACAGGAAAAAATCCGCGTCAGGGACGTCTGGCGATGCTCGGAACCGGTCTGGGCTTTGCACTGCTGACGGCCGACGCAGCCGATGCCGAGGGAATTGATTTTGCCAATTTCTCCGTTGCTACGGAAAAAACGCTGTCAAAAATATGCAGTGCCAACCTCGGCGCCACCAATCCTCTGGCCATTGCAGCCGACGCCGACGCAGAATTTTTCGCGCAGGCACTCACGGCTTGTCTCAACGACGACAACGTTGACGGTGTCGTGATCACCCTCTCTCCGACAGCAGCCAACGCCACGCCGCGTACGACCCAACTTCTGGCCAACGCCGCGAAAACATCTTTCAAACCGGTCATTGTCTGTTGGCCCGCTCCCTTTGCCGAAAGCCTGATGCGTTCGAGCTTTAAACGCAGCGGCCTGCCGTGTCTGGCAACGCCGCAGCTTGCTGTACGCGCTTTTGCCAATCTGGCCCGTTACGAGAGTCTCAAAAAGCAGCGTCTGCAACCGCCTTCCGAAACGCTCACGGCCGGCAACCCCGATCTTGCCGCCGCGCGCCGCATCGTTAGACAAGCCAAAACTCAGCAACGCTTCATTCTCTCAGACAATGAAACGGCCGAACTGTTGCAAAGTTTCGGAATCTCGTCTTTGACCTGCACGTTTACCCCCAGCGAAAACGAAGCGGCTGCCGCCGCACGTCGCCTCGGTTTTCCGGTAGCGGTCAAGATTTCAGCCGAAGGCATTGCGCACAAGACCGATACGGGCGGTGTCATACTCAACCTGATGTCCGAGTCCGAAGTGCGCGAAGCGTTCCGTACGGTGCGTGATCGCTGTGCTCAACGCGCTCCCATGGCACTTTTTAAGGGCGTCTTCGTGCAGAAGATGGCCCATAGCGAACGTCTGCGCGAAGTGTGTATCCGCGCCGCCACCGATCCCGTGCTAGGCGCCGCCATCAGTTTCTCGGCCGGCGGCCGCACCGGAGAAATTTTCACAGAACGCACAGTGGAAGTCGTGCCGCTCACGGAGCCTCTGGCGCGCCGCATGATTCGCCGTCACCCGGTCTACAAGGCGCTGGGCGACTTCCGCGGTTTACCTGCGGCAAACGAAGACGCACTCGTGGCAACGCTTCTGAAAATTTCTGCCTTGATGTGCGAGATTCCCGCCGTGGCCGAAATCTCCGTCAATCCTTTGGTCATAGACGATCAAATGGCTTTGTCGCTTGATGCCGGCGTGGCGCTGTGCGCCCGCAGCGACGAACCCGACGCACGATACTCGCATATGCTGATGCAACCCGCACCGATCACTTCAGGCGAAGAATTCACAAGCCGCGGCGGCCTGATGCGCATCCGCGAAATCCGCCCAGAAGATTTCGCTGCTGAAAAGCGCCTGTTGCAGCGCCTGTCGCAAAAGAGCGCCTATTTACGCTTTCATAAGGACGCGACCGATGTCACCGACAACGAAATCATCGGCTTTACGGACTTTGATCGCGAACGCGAGGCAGCCTTTGTCATTACCGATGCAGGCGCTTCCATCGAACACCCTGAAATTCACGCCGTCGGCCGCCTCACGAAAGCTCCCGATTCCGACACGGCCGAATTCGGCATTGTTGTGGAAGATAAATTCCAGCGCTCGGGTTTCGGTGCCATTTTGATGCAACAACTTGAAAATGCAGCTCGCAACCGCGGCGCACGGCGTCTTTCAGGTTGGGTGCTTAAAGGTAACGATGCCATGGCCGGCCTCATGAGTCGCCGCGGCTACCGTGCGGCCGATTGTCCGCAAGACGCCACGATGCTCATCTACTCGCTCGAACTCGGACAGAACAGATAAAACTATTCCAAGCCCACGAAAGGATTTCTTTTCATGCCTTTAAATCAAGTTCTTGAACAGCGCGTTCTCACCATTGAAATCTCGCGCCCGGAAAAGCGCAACACGCTCGATGCCAAGACGCTGGAGGAATTCACCTCACTTCTGGCCAACGCCGAAGCAGACGACAACGTGCGCGTTGTTGTCATCACGGCGCAGCCCGGTATCTTCTGCGCTGGCGGAGACCTCAAAGAACAACTTGAAAACCCGAACGCATCGGCCGATTCCCCGGCCGGACGCTTCATCACGCAGCTGCAGTCCATGACCAAGCCCTTGATGGCCTGCGTCGAGGGACCGTGCGTGGGTTTCGGCACCACGATTCTCTATTACTGCGACCTCGTCTACGCCGGTACAAACAGCCTCTTTTCATTGCCCTTTACGGCACTCGGCCTCACTCCGCGCTTCGGCGTGTCGTACCTCGCCGTGGCCGCTGCCGGCCTGCATAAGGCCGCCGAAAAAATCCTGCTCTCTGAACCCATCACCGCTCAGGAAGCACTGCAAATGGGCATGATAAGCGCCGTCTTTGAAGACAACGTGGTACGCGCTCAGACGTTGGCGCGCGCTCAGCGCCTAGCCAAGCTCTCGCCCGTCGCCGTACGCTCGTCCAAGGAGCTTTTGCGTTTGGCCATGAACAAACACATTGAAGCCGTGCGCGAACGCGAAGCCGTTGCTTTCGAAACAGCCGCCGCCACGCCTGCTGCTAAAGAAGCCTGCGCCGCTTTCCTCGAAGGCCGAAAGCCCAATCTGGACTAAGTTCTAGTTTCGAACATGTGAAAGCCATTCTCAAACACTCGCCGAGAATGGCTTTCTTCGTTTCAAACCGAATTGTCGAAATTACTTGACCGTTTCGACGTTGAGATATTGCTCGTCGGTCACGGGTTCCATCCAGTCAACATTCTTGCCCTGCGAGTCATAGCCCGTGATCGTCATTTGCACCATACGCTGATCGGGCGCGGCGCCATGGAAATGCTTGACTCCCTTGGGGCAAACGACCACGTCTCCCTTTTTGAGTACGCTCACCTTCTGACCGTACACGCCCGAGCGACCTTCGCCCTCGGCAATGATGAGCACCTGTCCGGTGGGATGCGTGTGCCAAAAGGAACGGGCCCCGGGTTCAAAAATCACGTAGGCACCGGCTACCGGCATGCCGGGAAGCTTCTCCGACAAGGCCTGGATCTTCACATTGCCCGTAAAAACCTTGTTGCCGCCGTCAACCACCGCCAAGTCCTTGGCGCGCGTCACCAGCTGAGAGCCTTCCGGGATATCGGCCGCTGCCGCAGAGCCGACCATCAACGCCGCACAAACAAAAGCAAGAGAAACCTTCAGCATTGCTATCTCCTTGTTTTTCTTAGGAAAACCTTGTGTTTTCAATTGTGCCTGCAGCCGTCGCCAATATCCAATACTTATTTAGGATGCTTTTTCATGCAAAAATGACATATCTACTTTTGTTTGAGGATCGGTCATGAATACGAAGGTGCTGAAAACGTTTCTGACGATCTGCCGCGTCGGCAGCATCACCAAAGCCGCGCAGTTGCTCTACATCTCTCAGCCCGCGCTGAGTCGTCAGATCCAAGACTTGGAAGAGGAACTCGGTTGCAAACTTTTCGATCGTTCCAAACGACAGCTTGCGCTGACGGAAAGCGGTTTTTTGCTACAGCAGCGTGCGCAGGAGATCCTCAACCTCGATGAACGCACCAAAAAAGAGTTGCGCGAAAATGCGGGATTCCTTTCCGGTGAACTGCGCATCGGCTGCGTTGAGTCGAGTGCAGTACGTTTCCTCGCTGACAAATTTCAAGCGTTTAGGGCGACCTACCCGCAGGTGCAGTTTGAACTGTATTCGGCCGACGGCGACGATATTCGCAGTGCGCTTGATCACGATCGCATCGACATGGGCATCCTTCTGGAACCCGTTGAAGCGGCCAAATACGACGCCATCGATCTGCCGGTCGCCGACCGCTGGGGCATCGTGGTTCGCGAAGACAACCCCGTCGCTTCAAAAACCTTTGCCGACGGCCAAACAATCTCCTCTCTTCGCGTGATCCTGCCGCGCCGTGCGATTGTGCGAAGCGAAATCAAAACGTGGTTTTCCGATCTTGTCAAGGACGAGAATGTCGTGATGTACCACAACCTTCCGAGTTTGTCGCTGCATTTCATCGGTTCGGGAATCGGCGACGCCCTTTTGTGCGTGGAGGGCGCCTACAGCATCCGTCCCTCGTCAGGCCTTCGGTTCGTGCCGCTTGCGCCGGAACGTTTGGCGCGTCACAAATTCGTGCGGCGCAAAAATCACCGACTTTCCAAGGCCGGCGAAATTTTTTGGTCTCAACTGCGAAATCCCGATCGCTAATTTCATGCGAAATTTGCATGAAAAATCATTAAAAATCAGTCTTTGACATAGCTTTTCAACTCGAGGGATACTTTTTGCAACCCATTGATTTCACTGTTGCAAGGAGTTCCTTATGACATCCGTAACAACACGCCGCCACCTGTTGGGCAGTCTCGGCGCATTTGCCGCCTCGGCGTTTGTCCCTTCCGCTCAGGCAACTTCCGATCAAAGAACCCGCGTCATCGACATTGCCGACATCATGCAGACTCGCACGCTCGGCTCCGGTCAAGCTGCCATGCGAGTCACCGCACTGGGTTTGGGTTGCATGGGTATGAGCCACCACCGTAGCGAAACGCCTGACAAATCCATGCTCAAGCCCCTTATCGCTCACGCTTATGACCTTGGCGTCAATTTTTTTGACACCGCCCAGGTCTATGGACGCGTCCGCGCTGAAAACGAAAAACTTGTGGGCGAAGCAATTTCTCCCTTTAAGAATCGTATTCAGGTCGCCACCAAATTCGGCTTTGTTTTTGACGAAAATGAAAAAAAGATCGAAGGGCAATTCAACAGCCGCCCGGAAAACATCCGTCGCGTTTGCGAAGAGTCACTGAAAAATCTCGGCATTGAAACCATTGACCTCTTCTACCAGCACCGCTTCGACCCTGCCGTCCCCGCCGAAGACGTTGCCGGCACCGTGGCCGACCTCATCAAAGAAGGCAAAGTCAAGCACTTCGGCATGTGCGAAGTCGGCCCTAACACAATCCGCGCTGCCCACAGAGAATGTCCGCTCACGGCCATCCAAAGCGAATATCACCTCATGTGGCGCGAACCGGAAACCAAAGTGTTCCCCGTGCTGCAGGAACTCGGCATCGGGTTCGTCCCCTACAGTCCGCTCAATCGAGGTTTCCTTGGAGGCACCGTCAACGAATACACGCAGTTCGACATAACCAACGACAACCGTCCTACGTTGCCGCGTTTTACAGCGCAGGCGCTGCGTGCCAATTACCGTATCGTTGAAGCGCTCAATCACTTCGGTCGAACACACGGCATGACCTCTTCACAAATCGCATTGCTATGGATGCTCGACAAGGCCGATTGGATCGTCCCGATTCCCGGCACCACCAAAATTTCGCACTTGGAGGAAAACCTGCGTTCGCTCGACTTCAAGGTAAGCCGCACTGAATGGGATGAACTGGAAAAACAGGTAGCCGCCATCAACATCGTCGGCGATCGCTACCCTGCCGAACAGCAAAACCAAATCAATTCAAACTAACCTTTCCTGTTCGGTCTGCAGCACTCATGTGCTACAGACCGAGAAACCTTTCATAAGGATTTGGCATCGCGCTGCGTAACGATTCGGCATTGGACAGCAAGATAACCCTGCCGCTACGCTTCTTTCGAACACTCGATCACATTGTTGAAAACAGGCTGCAAGATGAAGAAAGAAAGCTCTCGTCAAATGCCGGGTACCGGTTTCACCCGCCGACAGTTTGCGCTCTACTCGGGCGCGATCGCGGCTCAATTTCTGCCCATATCCGCCATACGAGCAGCCGAGTCTGCGCTGCCTCGTGTGTACTACGCCAAAGACGTTACCGCAAAAAACTTTGTGGCTGTTTTTGAAAAACTGAGAACCGAAGCGAGGCTCGCATCCGTCAAAGGCCGCATCGGCATCAAACTGCACGGTGACGAAGTACACATCAATCGCACACTGTGGCAAGCGCTTCAGGCGCATCTTCCGGGAAGCTTGTACGTCGAGGGCAACTGGGCTTCGACATACACCTCTGGGCGCGGCAACACGCAGGGCAATCTGGATGCAATCGCCGCTCAGGGTGTCCCGCGCGAACAGATCGACATTCTCGACCGAGACGGCGCCTACCGTATGGTCCCGATCCGTTCGGGAGCAGAACTCAATGAAGTATCCGTCTCCAAAGCGCTCTTAGACGAATACGGCATGGTCATCGTGGCAGCCAATTTCAAAATCCCAAGCTTTGCAGGCTATTCGGGCGCCATGAAAAACGTAGGTATTGGGCTGGCCGGCGCCTATGGCAAAACCGCCGTACACGGCGAAGGCTTTCGCAAGGATGCAGGATTTTTCCGACGCCTGGCCGACGCGTCCAAAGGAATCGACGAAGCGATGAGAGGAAAGCTCCTTTACTTCAACGTACTCTCGAACATGAAAGTCGATCCGTTAAAAGGCGCAACAGTGCGAAGCGGAACGCTCGGCATTGTGGGATCCCTGAGTATGGCGGCCGCAGATCAAGCGGCGCTTGACCTCATCTACGGACTGTCTCCCACGCAATACGACTCCTATCCCGAAGACATCAAAATCGAGCGCGGCTTTCTGCAGCTCGAATACCTCGAAAAGCTCGGTGTCAAAGGCCGCCGCTACGCCCATATCGACTTATAGAGAATCACCATGGACAGAAGACAATTTCTCGTGGCCGCCACCTGCGCCGCTTCCGGAATGACCGCAGTCAAACCTGCTGATGCATCCGCTTCACAATCCGACCTTGTCGGTGTTTGCGATATTCATCTGCACGCTGCACCCGACTCCAAAGCCAGAAGTCTGTCGGAATACGACATGGCGCTTGAAGCCAAGGCGGCAGGCTATCGCGCCGTTCTTTTCAAATCCAACGACTTTTCCTGCCACGACCGCGCTTACTTGCTGCGACAGGCCATTCCCGGCATTGAGCTCTTCGGTTCGATCGTTTTAAACCGTGCCACCGGCGCAAGTCTTAACGTTTACGCCGTCGAAAAGGCACTTGCCACCACCGGCAACCTCTGCCGTACCGTGTGGATGCCGACGCTCGACGCCGAATACGCCGTCAGGACCTTTAAGCAGAACACACCGTTTATTCGCGTATCCGACGGCAACGGCAAGTTGTTGCCCGAAACGCTGAAAATCCTGGAATTGTGCGCGTAAGCCGACGTCGCTTTTGCCACCGGCCACAGTTCGCCCGCGGAGTCCCTTTTGATGGCGCAGGCCGCACATGATATGGGATTCAAAAAGTGCATCATCACACACCCCAATACGCTCATCTGGAAGATGACGCCCGCGCAACTGGAAAAAGCAGCTGCACTCGGTGCTTGGATCGAGTTCTGCTACCTGGGGCGCTTTTGGGGCGAGGACTCAGCCATGCCGACGTACCCGCGTCAAAGCCTAAGGGAGACAACCGAGATCCTGAGAGTGGCGCCAGAACGCACCTTCATCACCACCGATCTCGGCCAAGTCGGAATGCCGCGCCCGGTAGAAGGCATGCGAATGGCCCGAAACGAATTGAAGAAGGCAGGATTTGACGACACTACGCTACGATTGATGATGAGCGAAACCCCTGCCTACCTAATAAGTCTCAACAAATAAGCCACACTTTCTTGTCGCCGGCCATGAGATTAGGAAGCCCTTCGCGCAAAGCCTTCGGCTATTTTGTCGTTAACGTTTCCTCCGTATACTTGCTACCCAAACAGTTTCTTAATCCCACAACGACGGAGGCGATGCTCTTGGCTGGCGCTCATTGCGGCAATCTTCGGCATCGAGGTTTCAAATGAAAGTTCTTTTGACAGGCGGCACGGGCTTCATCGGCTCTCATACAGCGGTGTGTCTGATCGAATCCGGCCATACAGCAGTCCTTTACGACAACCTCTCCAACAGCAAGCCCGAAGTGGTTGACGCCGTTGAAACAATCACAGGCACGCGACCGGCCTTCGTTGAAGGTGATATTCGCGACAAAGAAAAACTCATCGCGACGCTCAAGGATTACGAGATTGACGCCGTGATCCACTTTGCAGGGCTCAAAGCTGTCGGCGAATCGGTTGAAAAGCCGCTTCTTTACTACGACAACAATATCGCGGGCACTGTGACGCTTCTGGAAGCCATGCACACCTGCGGCGTCAAGAAGCTCATCTTTTCGAGCTCCTCGACCGTTTACGGTACACCGGTGGCGTTGCCGCTAACCGAAGATATGCCGACAGGAACGCCTACCAATCCGTACGGCCGCACCAAACTCATGATCGAGGAAATTCTGCGCGACCTATGCGTGGCGCAGCCCGACTTCTCCGCTGTGTGCTTGCGCTATTTCAATCCGATCGGTGCACATGCCTCCGGTCTGATCGGTGAAGATCCCAACGGTATTCCCAACAACCTGTTGCCCTACGTGGCGCGTGTTGCCTCCGGCAAGCTCGAGTACGTTCGCGTATTCGGCAACGACTATCCGACACCCGACGGCACAGGCGTTCGCGACTACATTCATGTGGTGGATTTGGCCAGAGGCCACGTTGATTCTCTCGACTATGCCGATAAGCACGTCGGTTGGGAAGCCATTAACCTGGGAACGGGTCGCGGCTCAAGCGTTCTCGAAGTGATCGAAGCGTTTGAAAAGGCCTGCGGCAAGAAGTTGCCATACAAGATTCTGCCGCGTCGTGCTGGCGACATTGCCGCCAACTGGTGCTGCCCGGACAAGGCCGAAAAACTCTTGGGCTGGAAAGCGCAATACGGAATTGCCGAGATGTGCGCCAGCAGCTGGAAGTTCGAGCAAGTGCACACCAAAAACAACTAAATCAGTTACGAAAAAACCGCTGAAGGAGCAATTCCGACAGCGGTTCTTTTTTACCTGGCGCGGGAAGCGCCAAGTGAAAAATCAAGCAGTGAGCCGATTATTCAGCGGCCTTTTCTTCCTTGACTTCTTCGACGGCTTCAGCACGTTCGGTAAGCTCCATGTAAGCCATGGGAGCATTGTCACCAACGCGGTAGCCCATCTTGAGAATGCGGGTGTAGCCGCCGTTGCGGTTGGCAAAGCGCGGGCCGAGCACTTCAAAAAGCTTGGTCACGATAGCGCGGTTACGCAGGCGGTTGAAAGCCAGACGACGGTTGGCAACGGTGTCAACCTTGGCGAGCGTGATCATCGGTTCGACGACGCGGCGCAGTTCCTTAGCCTTCGGCACCGTGGTCTTGATGGCTTCGTGCTCGAGCAGCGAATTCATCATGTTGCGGAGCATGGCGAGGCGGTGAGCGCTCGTGCGATTGAGTTTACGCAGACCAGAACGATGGCGCATTTTTAATTCCTTATTGAGTCTATTGAGCGCATCCGGTGTTCGGAAACGCTTCCCCGGCTCTTCGATCCCTTGCCGAAGCAAAGGCGGGCGGGTTTGAGTTGAAAAAAACGTAAGGCCCGCATTTTACAGGAAATTTTCATTCCTGCGCAATGCGGGCAACGAAAAAATTAGAGGTTGGCAGGCGGCCAGTTTTCCAAGCGCATGCCGAGCGTCAGACCGTGGGAAGCCAGGACTTCCTTGATTTCGTTCAAGGACTTGCGGCCCAGATTCGGGGTCTTGAGCAGTTCATTTTCAGTGCGCTGGATCAGATCGCCGATGTAGTAAACATTTTCGGCCTTCAGGCAGTTGGCGCTGCGAACCGTGAGTTCGAGATCGTCGACCGGGCGCATGAGAATCGGATCAAGCGGCGGCGGGGTTTCTTCCTGCGGCTGCTGTTCGGCTTCGACATTGGTCTTGATGGCTCCGAACACGGAGAGCTGATCCTGCAGAATATGCACGGCGTTGCGCAGTGCGTCTTCCGGGCTAATCACGCCGTTGGTTTCAATCGTCATCTCGAGCTTGTCGAGGTCGGTGCGCTGAGCCACGCGGGCAGCGGACACGGAGTATGCAACACGACGAACCGGCGAGAAGCTGGCGTCCATGATGATGCGGCCGATGGTCTGCTTGGAGTAGTCGTCGCGGAAAGCGCGAACGTCGCCCGGCTGATAGCCGCGGCCGGTTTCCACGCGGACCTGCAGATCAAGCTTGCCGCCGGAAAGGTTGGCAATCACGTGATCGGGATTGAGAACGGTCACGTCATGGGGCAGATCAAAGTCACCGGCCGTCACAGGGCCCATACCGGACTTCTGCAAACGAAGCATGACGTCTTCGCGCCCGCCTTCGAGCTTGAAGACGACGCCCTTGAGGTTCAGGAGAATGTCCACAACGTCTTCGATGACGCCGTCGATCTGGGAGTATTCGTGCACGACGCCCACGATCTGAGCTTCGGTCGGAGCATAGCCCACCATGGAAGACAGAAGGATGCGGCGCAGAGCGTTGCCGAGCGTGTGGCCGTAGCCGCGTTCAAACGGCTCGAGCGTGATGACGGCAAGGTTGGGGTTCTGTTCGTCGACGACGGCTTCGACCGTAGTCGGCTTCAGGAGCGCAGTATTGGCCATTGTGTAAAGATTCCTATTCAATACCCTCGGCTCGTTACACCGATAAGGCTGACGGTTACTTTCAAGAAAGTCCCGTAAACGCGCAAAAACGCGACGCTGCTTCGGGGGCCGCCCGAAACCGCAGGGACGCACAAAAGGAGCACAACTGAGACATCAGCAGTGCTTTTCAAGAGGTTCGTGGTTTCTCATTTTAACAAGCCCCTTGAAAAGCATTGGCGCCCGAAGCACGAACCCGTGCTCGAGCGCTTCTTTTCCCTGTGTACCCGGTTTGTCCTCACCCTCACTACAGAGCTCGAACAAACCGAATTCAGCAACCGGATTAACGCGAGTAGTGTTCGATAACGAGAGCTTCGTTGATGTCCGGAGCGATTTCATCGCGGGCCGGTGCGTTCTTGAACGTACCTTCCATCTTCTTGGCATCAACGCTCACCCAGCCCGGGAAACCGTTCTGGCCGGCGAGCTCGAGAGCTTCGATAATACGAACCTGCTTCTTGGCGGACTCGCGAACGGAGATCACATCACCAGCCTTAACGGAATAGGACGGGATGTTGCACTTCTTACCGTTGACGAGGATGGCGCAGTGGCTCACGAGCTGACGAGCTTCAGCACGCGTGGAGCCGAAGCCCATGCGGTAAACAACGTTGTCGAGGCGGCTTTCCAGCAGAGCAAACAGGATTTCGCCGGTGTTGCCGGTGCGGCGGCTAGCTTCTGCATAGTAGCGGCGGAACTGGCGTTCGAGAACGCCGTAGGTACGCTTCATCTTCTGCTTTTCACGCAGCTGCGTACCGTAGTCCGAAAGGCGCTGGCCGGAGGTCTTGCCGTGCTGGCCGGGCTTCACCTCTGCGCTCTTGACCTTGGAGTCAAAGGAACGGCGGGCGCTCTTCAGATTGAGGTCGGAACCCTCGCGGCGCGAGAGCTTCAACTTGGGACCGAGATATCGTGCCATTTTATTTGTTACCTCTTCTATCCTGCGGCGTAGACCGCATTCAGTTTGCGTTTAACGATAGATCACGCAAACGCAGGATACGAATTAAAAAATTTGTGTTGATTTAAACGCGACGGCGCTTGGACGGGCGAACACCGTTGTGGGGAACCGGCGTAACGTCCTGGATGCTCGTGACACGAATGCCGAGGGCATTGAGAGCACGAACGGAGGATTCGCGACCGGGACCAGGGCCCATGATGCGCACTTCAACGTTCTTCAGACCGAATTCCTGAGCAATCTTGCCTGCGTGTTCGGCAGCAACCTGAGCGGCAAAGGGAGTGCTCTTGCGGGAGCCCTTGAAACCCTGAGCGCCGGCGGAGCTGGCGGCAACGGCATTACCCTGACGGTCGGTAATGGTGATGATCGTGTTGTTGAAGGAAGCATGCACGTGGGCGATGCCTTCGGTCACAACCTTCTTCACCTTCTTGCGGCCGCGGGCGGCCTGCTGAGATTTGGGTGCCATAACTTTTCTTACTCCTGATTACTTCTTGAGAGCAACGCCGGCCTTACGCGGGCCCTTGCGGGTGCGAGCGTTGGTGCGGGTGCGCTGACCGCGCACAGGCAGGCCGCGACGGTGGCGGAAGCCACGGTACGTGCCCAAGTCAATCAGACGCTTGATCGAGAGCTGAACTTCACGACGCAGATCACCTTCAACGGTGTACTTGCTGACGGCGTCGCGGATGCGTTCAAGTTCCGCATCGGTCAGATCTTTGACCTTCTTGGAATGTTCGATGCCGCAGGCATCCAGAATCTGCATCGAGCGCGAACGACCGATGCCATAGATGGCAGTCAGACCGATCACGGCGTGCTGCTGCGGCGGAATGTTAATACCGGCAATACGAGCCATTTGTGTTTACCTCAATTAGCCTTGACGCTGCTTGTGACGCGGGTCTTCGCAGATCACTCGCACAATACCCTTGCGCTTGATGATCTTGCACTTGCGGCACATTTTCTTGACTGAAGCGTTAACCTTCATTCTTAATCTCCGGCCCGTCCGGGAATCGGCGGGCATACTTAGTTGGTGCCAACACAGGGGAAAGACGCATGATTTTACTTGTTTTTCCCAAAAAAACAAGTCACAAACCCGGGGGCTTGTCGCAGAACTCAGCGTAGTGACTGGTCTGCACCCCCGAAGTTTGGGACTCTCGGTCGCGCTGTCTACAACATGTGCCACAGACAGCTGTTCAATTTTGCGACTTAATTTTTTAGCAGGTTTCCCGCTTGAAGCCCTCCGGTCAGAGGCGCGGGCGGCACCTTGTTTTTAAAAGGCTTCCGATCAGAGACCGGAGCCGAAGCCCTTGAAGTTAGTCTTCTTGAGCAAGTTCTCATACTGGTGAGACATCATGTAGGCCTGGACCTGATTCATGAAGTCCATCGTCACGACCACCACGATCAGCAGCGAGGTGCCGCCGAAGTAGAACGGAACGTTGAAGCGAAGGTTCAGGAATTCGGGAACCAAGCAAACAAATGTCAGGTAGGCTGCACCGCCCAACGTCAAGCGCACGAGCACCTTATCGATGTAGCGGGAAGTCTGTTCGCCCGGACGGATGCCCGGAACAAACGCACCACTCTTTTTCAGATTCTCTGCCGTTTCCTTCGGATTGAAGACCAATGCCGTGTAGAAGAAGGCAAAGAAGATGATCAAAGCAGCATAAAGAAGTGTGTAGAGCGGCTGGCCGGGGCTCAGAGCCGCTGCCAGATCGCGAATCCAGCGAGTGGAGTCGCCCGTCGTGAACCAACCTGCAAGCGTTGCCGGGAACAGAATCAGAGACGAAGCAAAGATCGGGGGAATCACACCCGACATGTTCATCTTGAGCGGCAGGTAGGAAGCCTGACCGCCGTAGATTCGGTTGCCGATCTGGCGGCGTGCGTAATTCACCGTGATACGGCGCTGACCGCGTTCGATGAAAACCACAAAGGCCGTCACGACCACCACAACAGCGATCACGAAGATCGCAGCGAGCGGCGAGATGGCGCCAGTGCTCACAAGCTGGAACAAACCACTTGCGGCGCTCGGCAGACCTGCCACGATACCGGCAAAGATGATGATCGAAATACCGTTGCCCAGACCGCGTTCGGTGATCTGCTCACCGAGCCACATCAGGAACATGGTACCCGTCACCAGGCTTACGGCGCAGGTAAAGCGGAACATCATGCCGGGATTGATAACAAGCCCGGCCTGGGTTTCGAGAGCAACAGCGATACCGACCGCCTGGAAGAAGCCCAGAGCCAACGTGCCGTAGCGCGTGTACTGGGTAATCTTGCGGCGGCCCTGCTCGCCTTCTTTACGCAAAGCTTCAAGGCTCGGCAACACGTACGACAGCATCTGCATGATAATCGATGCAGAAATGTAGGGCATGATGCCGAGCGCGAACACCGAGAAGCGCGACAAAGCGCCACCGGAGAACATGTTGAACAGCCCGAGGATGCCGCCTTGCTGCTCATTGAAGAGCTGGCGCAGCATGTCGGGATCGATACCGGGAACCGGCACGTGAGCGCCGATACGGTAAACGACAAGAGCGAGCAACAGGAAGATCAGGCGGCCCTTCAGGTCGCCGTACTTCGCCCACCCCGTCGGTTTTGTGCTGGGGCTATTCGCCACGTCTGTGTCCTTACCTTAAAGCGTTGTTAGTTTCGGTTCAAATTAGGCTTCAACCACGGAGCCGCCGGCAGCTTCGATAGCAGCCTTGGCACCCTTGGTCACGCCCAGACCGCGAACGGTCACCGCACGGGTGATTTCACCCGAGAGGATCACGCGCGCACCCTGTGCGAGGATCGAAACAACGTTAGCGGACTTCAGAGCAGCCAAGTCGATTTCGTCAACCGGCATGGCCTGCAGTTCGTTCAGACGCACCACTTCGATGTAGCGGCGGGTGAGCGAAGTGAAACCGCGCTTCGGCAGACGACGATGCAGGGGCATCTGGCCGCCTTCGAAGCCGACCTTGTGGAAGCCGCCAGCACGGGATTTCTGACCCTTGTGGCCACGGCCGGCGGTCTTGCCCCAGCCGGAGCCCACGCCGCGACCGACGCGGTGTGCCTGGCTCTTGGCGCCCTCATTGGGCTTAATGGTATTCAAACGCATTTGACTGTTACCTCAGATCATTCGACGCGCACAAGGAATGCGACCTTGGTGATCATACCGCGCACAGCGGGCGTATCCTCGAGCTCGCGGGTCTGATGAAGCTTCTTCAGACCGAGACCCAGAAGCGTAGCACGGTGCTTGGCACCGGTGCCGATCGGGCTCTTGACGAGCGTGACCTTGACGGTCTTCTTCGTTTCAGACATTTCTCAATATCCTCCGAGACGCATTACGCCGTGAGCTCTTCGACCGTCTTGCCGCGCTTGGCAGCAATATCTTCGGGCGAGTGCAGGTTCGCAAGCGCATTGAGCGTAGCGCGGACCATGTTGTAGGGATTCGTCGAGCCGTAAGCCTTGGCGAGCACGTTGCGGATGCCAACAGCATCCATCACGGCACGCATCGGGCCGCCGGCGATCACGCCGGTGCCTTCGGCGGCGGGCATCAACAGCACGCGAGAAGCGCCGTGGTGGCCTTCAACAGCGTGGAAGATCGTGCCGTTGTTGAGCGGCACCTTCTTCATGCTCTTGCGGGCGCGTTCCATGGCCTTGCTCACGGAAGCCGGAACTTCACGGCTCTTGCCGGTACCCATGCCCACGGAGCCCTTGCCGTCACCGGCAACAGTGAGAGCAGCGAAAGCAAGAATGCGGCCGCCCTTAACAACCTTGGTGACGCGGTTCACCGCGATCATCTTTTCGCGAATGCCGTCATCAATTTCTTCGACGGCGTTCTTCTTGTCAACCTTAGCCATAAGCCTCGATTCCTATTAGAACTTGAGGCCGGCTTCGCGCGCGGCCTCGGCCAGCGCGGCAACGCGGCCGTGGTAACGATAACCGGAACGGTCGAAAGCGCAGGATTCGATTCCGGCAGCCTTCGCCTTCTCAGCCAGACGGGCGCCGACGATCTTAGCAGCGGCGATATTGCCGCCGTTGCCGTTGACCATGGCACGAACTTCAGCTTCAGCCGTGGAGGCGCTCACCAGAACGCGATCGCCGGAAGCAGAAATGATGCTGGCATAGATGTGCAGGTTGGTGCGGTGCACCGTAAGACGATTCACCTTCTGCAGCTTGATGCGGGCGCGAGTAGCACCGGCGCGGCGCAGGCGGTTTTCCTTTTTGTTAATCATTTCTCAGAACCCCGCTTTACTTCTTCTTGGTTTCCTTGATGATGACGTGTTCGTCAGCATAGCGGATGCCCTTACCCTTGTAGGGTTCGGGAGCGCGGTAGCTGCGCACGACAGCGGCGGTCTGACCGACCTTCTGCTTGTCAGCGCCCTTGATGACGATTTCCGTCGGGGTGGGCGTTTCGCAGGTCACGCCTGCGGGCATCTGGTGCACCACCGGGTGCGAGAAGCCGAGCTGAAGATTCAGCTTGTCGCCCTGAGCCTGGGCACGGTAACCCACGCCAACCAGAGTGAGCTTCTTTTCAAAGCCCACGGACACACCCTTGTTCATATCCGCCACGAGAGCACGCATCGTGCCGACGTTGGCGTTGGATTCACGGGTTTCTTCAAGCTGCTTGAACGAAAGAACGTTGCCGTCCTGTTCGATAGCAACCTTGGGAAGAACGTGCATACGCACTTCACCCTTCGGGCCCTTGACGGAGATAAAGCCGTCGGCGAGCGTGGCGCTCACGCCCTGGGCGAGCTCAACGGGATGCTTGCCAATACGAGACATATTGAAAACCTCCCAAATTAAGCAACGTAGCAGAGAACTTCACCGCCGATGCCGGCAGCGCGAGCCTTGCGATCGGTCATCACACCCTTCGGGGTGGAAACAATCGCGATACCGAGGCCGTTCATGACCTGCGGGATGGACTCGTGGTTCTTATAGATGCGCAGGCCGGGGCGCGAAACGCGTTCGATGCGTTCGATAACCGGACGGCCGGCGTAGTACTTCAAACCGATATGCAACTGGGCCTTGCCATCAACGGTCACAACGTTAAAGCCGTCAATGTAGCCTTCGTCCTTGAGAACCTGCGCGATAGCAACCTTGAGCTTGGAGCTCGGCATCACGACTTCGGTCTTGTCGACGATCTGACCGTTACGGATACGGGTCAGCATATCGGCGATCGGATCACTCATACTCATTTAGTAATCTCCTCGCTCTTACCAGCTGGCCTTGATGAGGCCGGGAATGTCACCACGCATGGCCGCGTCACGGATCATGCCGCGAGCGAGGCCAAACTTACGGAAGGTGCCGCGCGGACGGCCAGTGAGGCCGCAACGATTGCGCAGACGCACGGGGCTTGCATTGCGCGGCAGAGCCTGCAGCGCGAGGCGAGCGTCGATACGTTCTTCCATGGAGCGGGTAGCGTCGTTGATAATCGCCTTGAGTTCGGCGCGCTTGGCTGCAAACTTAGCAACGGTAGCTTCGCGCTTAAGTTCACGGTTAATCAGAGATAACTTTGCCATTTTCCTTGCACCTATCTCAGTTGCGGAACGGGAAGCGGAAACCAGCCAGAAGAGCCTTGGCTTCTTCGTCGGTCTTCGCCGTCGTCGTGATAGAAATGTTCAAACCGCGCACAGCATCGATCTTGTCGTATTCGATTTCCGGGAAGATGATCTGTTCGCGCAGGCCGATGTTGTAGTTGCCACGGCCATCAAAAGCACGACCGGACACGCCGCGGAAGTCGCGAACGCGCGGGAAAGCGATCGTCACGAGGCGATCAAGGAAGTCGTACATGCGTTCGCCGCGCAGGGTCACCATGCAGCCGATGGGCATGTTTTCGCGAATCTTGAAGTTCGCGATAGCCTTGCGGGTGCGAGTGATGGCAGGCTTCTGGCCGGCAATCTTGGTCAGATCGCCGACGGCATTGTCGACGAGCTTCTTGTCGTTGACAGCTTCACCAACACCCATGTTGAGGGTGATCTTGGTGATGCGAGGAACCTGCATGACCGTCTTGTAGCCGAACTTCTTGATCAGTTCGGGCACGATGGTTTCATGATAAAGAGTCTGGAAACGAGACATTTTGTCGTTGCTCCTTAGGCCTTGGCGCCGACAACGGCACCGTTGCTCTTGAACACGCGAACCTTCTTGCCGTCAACTTCCTTGAAGCCGACGCGGTCACCCTTGCCAGTGGCAGGGTTAAAGAGCATGACATTGGACTGATCGATCGGAAGGGTCTTGTCCTGAATGCCGCCTTCAGCGCCGGTCATCGGGTTGGGACGAACAGCCTTGCGGGCAACATTGACACCTTCGACGGTGATACGGCGGTCATCGATACGGGCAGAAACGATACCCTTCTTGCCCTTATCCTTGCCGGCGATGACGATAACTTCGTCACCTTTGCGGATGCGCTGCATCTTATCGGCCTCCTTAAAGAACTTCAGGAGCCAGGGAAACGATCTTCATGAACTTTTCGGTACGCAGTTCGCGCGTGACCGGTCCGAAGATACGAGTGCCCACGGGCTCGAGCTTGGAGTTAAGCAGAACGACGGCGTTGCCGTCGAAGCGAATCAAAGAACCGTCGGCGCGGCGCACACCCTTAGCGGTGCGGACCACAACGGCGTTGTAGATTTCGCCCTTCTTAACACGACCGCGAGGAGCGGCTTCTTTCACCGTCACCTTCACGACGTCGCCGATGTTTGCATAGCGGCGCTTGGAGCCGCCCAACACCTTAAAACACATCACTGAACGAGCACCGGTGTTATCGGCGACGTCCAGTCTGGATTGCATCTGAATCATGGTTGTTTATATATCCAACTTATTCCGCTCAATGCGGATAGTATTGGTCCCGTCAGGGAGAAAGACTGCAACGCATTGATTTCCAAAGAAAAAACCAACTGGCTGAGAAGTAGACCTTCCCCTTAAGCCGGTCAGAAATCAACGGAACACAGTCCGCAGACATCAACGCAAATGCCGCACCCCGAGAGGTCCGGCATTTGCGCGAGTTCGCAAGTATACGCATAACGCGTAAAACTTGCAAGTAATTTTTCAAGTCTTTTTAAAGACTTAGATGATCACGGCCTTCTCGAGGATACGGGTCACCTTCCAGGACTTCGTCTTGGAGAGCGGACGGGTTTCCGCGATTTCGACCTTGTCACCGACACCACACTCATTGGCTTCGTCGTGAGCATGATACTTCTTGCTCTCAACGACGTACTTGCCGTAGAGGGGGTGCTTGACACGACGTTCGACCAAAACGGTCACGGTCTTGTCCATCTTGTCGCTCGTCACCGTACCGGTGAGGGTGCGGGTGAGCTTTGCAGTTTCAGTATTCGTCATTTCGCAGCCGCCTTCTGAGCGAGAACCGTGCGCACGCGGGCGATGTCGCGACGCGTGGCGCGCAGCTGGTTCGTGTTCTGGAGTTGTTGCGTAGCCTTCTGAACGCGCAACTTGAAGTGCGTGGTGAGAAGGTCGTTGAGCTCCTTGTTGAGCGCGGCCTCATCCATGGCGCGCAAGTCTTTTGCCTTCATGTCCGTCTCCTTACATGCCGATCTGGCGGACAACGAACTTCGTCTTCAGAGGCAGCTTGGCAGCCGCAAGAGCGAAAGCTTCGCGGGCGAGCTGTTCATCGACGCCGTCCATTTCATAGATCACGCGACCGGGCTGAACGAGAGCAACCCAGTATTCCGGATTACCCTTACCGTTACCCATACGCACTTCCGCGGGCTTGCTGGAAATGGGCTTGTCCGGGAAGACACGGATCCATACACGGCCGCCGCGCTTGATGTGGCGGGTGAGAGCACGACGCGCAGCTTCGATCTGGCGGGCCGTCAGACGGCCGCGTTCGACCACCTTGAGGCCGAATTCGCCAAAGCTCACGTTAGCGCCGCGCTGAGCGAGACCGTAGTTACGGCCCTTCTGGTCCTTGCGGTACTTAGTACGATTCGGTTGCAGCATCGTTATTCTCCGTCTTTCTTGTCAGCGGCGGCAGCGGGTGCACGACGCGGACGGCGGGCTGCGCCTTCGCCATCACGGCGCTGGCGACGAGCCGGACGACGACGATCTTCGCGTTCGGCGGGAGCGGCAGCTTCGACCACATCTTCGCGGCCGAGGTTGTCACCCTTGTAAACCCAAACCTTAACGCCGATCACGCCGTAGGTCGTGTTAGCTTCGGCAACTGCGTAGTCAATGTCGGCACGCAGCGTGTGAAGAGGCACGCGGCCTTCACGGTACCATTCGGTACGGGCGATTTCAGCACCGTTCAAACGACCAGAGCTCATGATCTTGATACCCTGGGCGCCAAGACGCATGGCGTTCTGCATGGAGCGCTTCATGGCGCGGCGGAACATCACGCGCTTTTCGAGCTGCTGGCAAATGTTGTCAGCGATGAGCTGAGCGTCGAGATCCGGACGGCGGATTTCTTCGATGTTGATATGCACAGGCACACCAACCATCTTCTGAACTTCGGCCTTGAGCATTTCGATGTCAGCACCCTGCTTGCCGATCACGACACCGGGACGAGCCGAGAAGATCGTGATGCGGGCATTGTTGGCCGGGCGTTCGATCAGAATGCGCGAGACGCTGGCGTTCTTCAGCTTTTCACGAAGGAAAGCACGGACGCGGAGGTCTTCGCCGAGCGTGCGGGAAAAGTTACGGCCGACCGCATACCAGCGCGACGTCCAGTTGCGCGTAACGGGAAGGCGGAAGCCGGTAGGATTAATTTTCTGACCCATGGTTCACCTTTTACTTGTCGCCGACGGTCACAAAGATGTGAGCCGTCTGCTTGCCGATACGCGTACCGCGACCCTTGGCGCGAGCACCGAAGCGGCGCAGCGTCGTGGCCTTTTCCACGTAGATCTTCTTAACGAACAGTTCATCCACGTCAGCGCCGTCGTTGTGTTCGGCGTTGGCGATCGCGGATTCGAGCGCCTTGAGGATGATGCCGGCAGCGCGCTTCTGCGTGAAGCGCAGGATGTTGAGGGCCTTGTCCACGGGCTTACCGCGAACCAGGTCGGCCACCAGACGGCCCTTCTGAGCCGAAAGGCGAACGCCGCGAACGATTGCAGTAGTTTCCATTTGATTACCCCTTGACCTTCTTGCTGTCGGCAGCGTGACCGTGGAAGGTACGAGTCAGCGCAAACTCACCGAGCTTGTGGCCGACCATGTTTTCATTGATGTACACCGGAACATGCTGACGGCCGTTGTGAACGGCGATCGTCAGACCGATGAACTCAGGAAGAATGGTGGAGCGACGCGACCAGGTCTTGATCGGACGCTTGTCGCGACCGGCCTGAGCGGCTTCAACCTTCTTGAGCAGGGAACCGTCAACAAACGGCCCTTTCTTTAACGAACGAGACATTTACTGGCCCCCTTATTTGTCGTAACGGCGCTGGATGATCATGGAATCCGTGCGCTTGGAGTTGCGGGTACGATAGCCCTTGGTGAGCTGGCCCCACGGCGTGACAGGAGCGCGACCGGTACCGGTACGGCCTTCGCCACCACCATGCGGGTGATCAACCGGGTTCATCACCTTACCGCGAACGGTCGGACGGATGCCGCGCCAACGGGTGGCACCGGCCTTGCCGAGTTCACGCAGGCTGTTTTCTTCGTTGCCGACCGTACCGATCGTCGCGCGGCATTCGATGAGGATGCGACGCACTTCGCCGGAGCGCATACGCACCTGAGCGTAAGCACCTTCACGGGCGATCAGCTGAGCATAGGCACCAGCGGAGCGAACCAACTGAGCACCCTTGCCCGGGAGCATTTCGATGCAGTGAATGGTGGAACCCACCGGGATGTTGCGCAACGGCAGAGCGTTGCCAACCTTGATCGGGGCTTCCTGACCGCTCATGATCGTATCACCAACGTTCAAACCCTTCGGGCAGATGATGTAGCGACGTTCGCCGTCAGCATACAGCACGAGCGCGATGTGAGCGGAACGGTTCGGATCGTATTCGATGCGTTCGACGCGGGCGGGAACACCGTCCTTGTTACGCAGGAAGTCAATCACACGATAGTGACGCTTGGAGCCACCACCCTTGTGACGGCACGTAATGTGACCGTTGTTGTTACGGCCGGAGCCGCGATTCTTCTTTTCCAGCAGAGCTGCGAAGGGCTTGCCCTTGTGCAGGCCCGGAGTCACCACTTTGACCGCATGACGGCGGCCGGGGGACGTCGGCTTGAGTTTGACGAGAGCCATTACTTAACCTCCTGCACGAAGTTGATGCTCTGACCTTCAGCAAGACGGACATAAGCCTTGCGAACATCGCTGCGCTTGCCCATACCACGGCCAAAGCGCTTCTGCTTGCCCTTGGTGGTCAGAATCTGCACGCTTTCAACCTGCACCTTGAAGCACAGTTCGACAGCGGCCTTCACTTCCGGCTTCGTCGCGCACGGCGTGACGACGAAAGCATACTGCTTGTCCTTGTATTCTTCGAGTCGGGTGCTCTTTTCGGAGATAACCGGACCGACGAGGACCTTCAACAAACGTTCTTGTTTCATCCGAGCATCTCCTCGAGCTTGGCGACCGCAGCCTTCGTGACAACGATCTTGTTGTAGTAGATCAGGGAGAGCGGGTCGGCGTAGCGCGGCTCAACCACGAGAACGTTCTTGAGGTTGCGGCTGGCCAGATAGAGGTTGTCGTCGACCGACTCGGTGATGATCATCACGTGATCAAGACCAAGCGTCTTGAGCTTGGCGGCGAATTCCTTCGTCTTCGGGGATTCGGCGCTGATCGAGTCAACCACAACGAGACGGCCGTCGGCAGCGAGCTTCGAGAGGATCGAAGCCATGGCAGCGCGATAAGCCTTCTTGTTCATCTTGTGGCTGAAGTTTTCGTTAGGCGTGTTCGGGAAAGCACGGCCACCACCACGCCACAGCGGCGAGGAGGACATGCCCGAACGGGCGCGACCGGTGCCCTTCTGGTTCCAGGGCTTGCGGGTCGTGTGGCGCACGAACTCACGGCTGAGCTGAGCGCGCGTACCCTGACGGGCGTTAGCCTGGTAAGCAACCACGAGCTGGTGCACCAGAGCTTCGTTGTATTCGCGGCCGAACACGGCGTCAGAGGCAGCGGCTTTGCCCGCTTCCTGACCGAGTTCATTGATTACATTCAGTTCCATTGATCGCTCCTGGATTAGGCCTTCACGGCGGGACGCACGATGACTTCACCGCCCTTGGAGCCGGGAACGGCACCGCGAACGAGCAGAAGACCACGTTCAGCATCGACACGGGCAACCACGAGATTCTGCGTGGTGCGCTGGGCTGCACCGAGGTGTCCAGCCATACGCTTGCCGGGGAACACGCGGCCCGGGTCCTGGCGATTACCGATAGAACCGGGAGCGCGGGTCGTCACGGAGTTACCGTGGCTGGCGCGGTTCGAGGAGAAGTGGTGACGCTTGATGGCGCCTGCGAAACCCTTACCGATGGTGGTGCCGGTCACGTCGACCTTCTGGCCGGCCGTGAACATGTCGGCGCTGAGAACGGTGCCGGGCTTGAATTCGGCAACCTTGTCTTCGTCGATATGGAACTCTTTCAACGTAGCAGCTGCTTCAATACCAGCCTTAGCAAACTGGCCGGCGAGCGCCTTGTTGACGCGCGAGGGCTTCTTGGAGCCGAACGCGACTTGAACAGCATTGTAGCCGTCGGATTCAACCGTCTTGACGCAGGCAACACGGTTGCCGGACACGTCGAGCACCGTCACGGGAACGGACTTGCCGTCCTCTTCAAAGATGCGCGTCATGCCGATCTTACGGCCGACTAAGCCGAGCTTTTCACTCATTTATTTTTACTCCACCCCGTCTACGATTGGACGGGACCGTACTTTTAAAGAAATCACTTCACGACGGGAGGTTCGAACTTCGAAGTCTTCCTTCGGTTCGTAACGCCGATCGAGCGCCTCGAAAGCCAGAAGTGACGCATATTCGTTCGTGCCCTTCGGATCTCCCTCAGAACACAAACGAGAAAACTTGTGCAATTACTGCTTGTTGTTGACCTTGATCTTGACGTCAACGCCGGCCGGGAGGTCGAGCTTCATCAGAGCGTCAACGGTCTTGTCGGTCGGATCGATGATGTCCATCAGGCGCTGATGGGTGCGGATTTCGAGCTGGTCGCGGCTGGTCTTGTTGACGTGCGGCGAACGCAGAATGTCGAAACGCTGAATGCGGGTGGGAAGCGGAACGGGACCGCGAACAACAGCGCCGGTGCGCTTGGCGGTGTCGACGATTTCGAGAGCCGACTGATCGATCAGCTTGTAATCAAACGCCTTGAGGCGAATGCGGATGCACTGAGACTGCATTTGTCTGATTTTCCTAAGAAAAAGAACAATAAAAGAACTAAGGGGGCGCAGTATAACCACGCCCCCTTTCCCCTGTCAAGGGTCACTGAAAAAATTTTTATTTTCTTTCAGTATGTTCGAACAATTTTTGGCAATTATTCGATGATCTTGGCAACGACGCCGGCGCCGACGGTGTGGCCGCCTTCACGAATTGCGAAGCGCAGACCTTCCTGCATGGCGATCGGGCAGATCAGCTGAACCGTCATCGAGATGTTGTCGCCCGGCATCACCATTTCAACGCCTTCGGGCAGCTCGATCGTGCCGGTCACGTCCGTCGTGCGGAAGTAGAACTGCGGACGATAGCCCTTGAAGAACGGCGTGTGACGGCCGCCTTCTTCCTTCGTCAGCACGTACACTTCAGCGCTGAACTTCGTGTGCGGCGTGATGGAACCCGGCTTGGCCAGAACCTGACCGCGTTCGACTTCTTCACGCTTCGTACCACGCAGCAGAACGCCGATGTTGTCGCCAGCTTCGCCCTGGTCGAGCAGCTTGCGGAACATTTCAACGCCCGTGCAAGTCGTCTTGCTCGTCGGACGGATGCCAACGATTTCGATTTCGTCGCCAACGTGGATGATGCCGCGTTCAACACGACCCGTCACCACCGTACCGCGGCCGGAAATCGAGAACACGTCTTCGATCGGCATCAGGAACGGCTGGTCAAGCGCACGTTCCGGCGTCGGAATGTAGCTGTCGAGCGTTTCGGCAAGCTTCATGATCGACTGTTCGCCGAGTTCACCCTTGTCGCCTTCCAGAGCCAGCTTGGCAGAACCCTTGATGATGGGAATGTCGTCGCCCGGGAAGTTGTAGTTGCTCAGAAGTTCGCGGACTTCCATTTCCACCAGTTCGAGCAGTTCCGGATCGTCAACCATGTCGCACTTGTTCAGGTAGACGATGATGTAGGGAACGCCAACCTGACGAGCCAACAGAATGTGTTCGCGCGTCTGCGGCATCGGACCGTCAGCGGCGGAAACCACCAGAATGGCGCCGTCCATCTGGGCAGCACCGGTAATCATGTTCTTCACGTAGTCGGCGTGACCCGGGCAGTCAACGTGAGCGTAGTGACGCTGTTCCGTTTCGTACTCGACGTGAGCCGTGTTGATGGTAATGCCGCGGGCCTTTTCTTCGGGAGCCGCGTCAATCTGATCATATGCCTTGGCTTCGCCGCCGAACTTCGTAGCGAGAACCGTGCAGATGGCAGCCGTCAGCGTGGTCTTGCCGTGGTCAACGTGACCGATGGTGCCCACGTTCACATGGGGCTTGGTACGTTCAAACTTACCCTTTGCCATTTTAGGTCTTGTGTCCTTCTTAGATAAAAGGTTGGATCGGAAGAAAACTTTTTTTATTTTACTCCCGATCCGTTTTTCAAATTACTTGGTCTTTTCGGCGATCACAGCGTCGGCCACGTTCTTCGGAGCTTCAGCGTAGTGATCGAATTCCATCGTGTACGTTGCACGACCCTGGGTGAGGGAGCGCAGCGTCGTGGAGTAACCGAACATTTCAGCCAACGGCACTTCGCAACGAATAGCCTTGCCGCCACCGGGGAGATCGTCCATACCCTGGATGACGCCGCGGCGGGACGAAAGGTCGCCCATCACGTCGCCCATCTTTTCTTCCGGCGTTTCGACTTCGACCTTCATGATCGGTTCGAGCAGCACGGGGTTGGCCTTGCGCATGCCGTCCTTGAATGCCATGGAAGCAGCCATACGGAAGGCATTTTCGTTCGAGTCGACTTCGTGATAGGAACCGAAGTGCAACGTCACCTTGACGTCCACAACCGGGTAACCGGCGAGCACACCAGCCTTGAGCGTATCTTCCACACCCTTTTCAACGGCCGGGATGTATTCACGCGGAACCACGCCGCCCTTAATGGCGTCAACGAATTCGAAGCCCTTACCCGGTTCCATCGGCTCGAGCTTGAGCACAACGTGACCGTACTGGCCGCGACCGCCGGACTGCTTGGCAAACTTGCATTCGGCGTTTTCGACCACGGAACGAATCGTTTCGCGATAGGCCACCTGCGGACGACCAACGGTTGCTTCCACGTTGAATTCACGACGCATACGGTCGACGAGAATTTCGAGGTGCAGCTCGCCCATACCGGAAATAATCGTCTGGCCGGATTCCTCGTCGGTACGAACACGGAAGGAAGGATCTTCGCGAGCCAAACGACCCAAAGCGAGAGCCATCTTTTCCTGGTCGGCCTTGGTCTTGGGTTCCACGGCCTGGCTGATAACCGGTTCCGGGAATTCCATGCGTTCGAGGATAATCGGCTGAGCGATGTCGCAGAGCGTATCACCCGTGGTCACGTCCTTCAGACCGACAGCAGCGGCGATGTCACCAGCTTCGGCTTCAGTGATTTCCTTACGTTCGTTGGCATGCATCTGCAGCAAACGACCGATACGTTCCTTCTTGTTCTTCACGGAGTTCAGAACGGTTTCGCCAGACTTCAGAATGCCGGAGTAAACGCGCAAGAAGGTGAGCTGGCCGACATACGGGTCGGTCATGATCTTAAAAGCGAGCGCGGAGAACGGAGCATCGTCGCTAGCTTCGCGGGTGACTTCGTTGTCGTTGAGGTCAAAGCCCGGAACCGGAGGAATGTCAACCGGAGACGGCAACAGTTCGATAACTCCGTCGAGCATACGCTGCACGCCCTTGTTCTTGAAGGACGAACCGCAGAACATCGGCTGCACTTCGCCGGCAATCGTGCGGGCGCGCAAGCCCTTGACGATTTCAGCTTCCGTGAGTTCGCCTTCTTCGAGGTATTTGTTCATCAGCTCTTCGCTGGCTTCGGCAGCCGTTTCGACGAGCTTTTCACGCCATTCGTTGGCCGTATCGACGAGATCGGCAGGAATGTCGATGTATTCAAACTTGGTACCCTGGCTGGCATCGTCCCAAATGATGCCCTTCATCTTGATCAGATCGACAACGCCCTTGAACTGGTCTTCCGCGCCGATCGGGATCACGACGGGGCAGGGATTGCCCTTCAGACGGGTCTTCATCTGGTCAACGACCTTGAAGAAGTTGGCACCGGTACGGTCCATCTTGTTGACGAACGCGATGCGAGGCACCTTGTACTTGTTGGCCTGACGCCAGACCGTTTCAGACTGGGGCTGAACGCCGCCCACAGCGCAGTAAACCATCACAGCGCCGTCGAGCACGCGCATGGAGCGTTCCACTTCAACCGTGAAGTCCACGTGCCCCGGGGTGTCGATGATGTTCAGACGATGCGGCTGGAACTGCATGTCCATACCGCGCCAGAAGCAGGTCGTAGCGGCGGACGTAATCGTGATGCCGCGTTCCTGTTCCTGTTCCATCCAGTCCATGGTGGCGGCACCGTCGTGCACTTCGCCCAACTTGTGGTTGACGCCGGTAAAGAACAGGATGCGTTCGGTCGTCGTGGTCTTGCCCGCATCGATGTGGGCAGAAATGCCGATATTGCGATAGCGCGAAATCGGGGTAGTACGAGCCATGACTATTCTCTTCGTAAGCGAGGTGCCGCCACAATCGGCAACACCTCATTGTTAATCGATGTATTAGAAGCGGAAGTGAGAGAAGGCCTTGTTGGCTTCAGCCATACGATGGACTTCGTCACGCTTCTTCATAGCGCCGCCGCGGCCTTCAGCAGCATCCAACAGCTCACCAGCCAAGCGTTGGGGCATGGACTTTTCGGAACGCGACTTGGCGCTTTCACGCAGCCAGCGCATTGCCAAAGCCATACGGCGAACCGGACGCACTTCAACGGGCACCTGGTAGTTGGCGCCACCGATACGGCGGCTCTTCACTTCCACGAGCGGACGGACGTTGTTGAGTGCGGTCTGGAACACTTCGAGAGCGTTCTTACCGGTCTTTTCTTCAATCTGCTGCAGCGCACCGTAGACGATGCGTTCGGCGACGGCCTTCTTGCCATCGAGCATGATCACGTTGATGAACTTGGAGATCTCAACGCTGCCGAACTTCGGATCCGGCAAAATTTCACGTTTGGGTACTTCGCGACGACGGGGCATTTTTTTCCTCTTTCGTTGTCTTCAGTCATTTAAATGCGGTCTTTCGTTTCTTAGTTGACCGCTTCACAATGCAGCACACACGCGGGCTGCGACTTACTCGGTCCTTTTAACAGCGGGACCGTCCGTACACGGCTGACAATCTGTCGCCGCGAATTACGCTGCCTTCGGGCGCTTGGCGCCGTACTTGGAACGAGCCTGCTTACGGTCCTTGACGCCCTGGGTGTCGAGGGAACCGCGCACGATGTGGTAACGCACACCGGGCAAGTCCTTCACACGGCCGCCGCGGATGAGAACCACGGAGTGTTCCTGCAGGTTATGGCCTTCGCCGCCGATGTAGGAAATCACTTCAAAGCCGTTGGTCAGACGCACCTTGGCAACCTTACGAAGAGCCGAGTTCGGCTTCTTCGGGGTGGTCGTGTAGACCTTGGTGCAAACGCCGCGCTTCTGCGGGCAGTTCTTAAGAGCAGGGCTCTTGCTCTTTTCGCGCGTAAGCTCACGAGGCTTGCGCACAAGCTGGTTAATAGTGGGCATATTGTCCGTTCTTCTTAAAAAGACCGACGGATAAATCCATCGGTTGTTGCTGGTGATAAAAGTCTTTTCACAATGAAAACGAACGACGAAAAAGCGTCCTTTGCAAGCGCAAACGACCCCCTCCGACGAATGCTTTCCCGGAAAAGGCTGTGATTTTCTCTTGTTTTTTGAATAATGTCAAGGGATTAGCTCTTTCGGACATTCGTTCGGCCAACGTTCATCGACGCCTTCAACGTTCACTTTGCCCGCTACAATCCGAGCTGAGCGCCTCCAGGCCTCTGCACCATTCTTTTTCATACATACGTGCCGTCATGCTTTCCGACATTCTCGCCTCTCGCGTGGCTCAGGCCTACGCTTCGAACGAATACCCGGTCTTACTTAACCAATTCGAAGTTTGGAAAAATACGCGGCCTTTGGCCGGTCTGCGGATTCTTGACGCAACTCCCGTGTTTGAAAACACGCTCGCAAAACACGCTGTCCTTCTGGCGGCCGGCGCTGAACTAACCGTCGGCATCGACGACGTGATGCCTCGCAATAACGAAGTTGTCCGTTACCTGCGCTCCGTCGGCATCCCCGTGGTTGAACCGAAGGAAGTCAAGACAAGCCTCGCGTTTGATCTCGTGCTTGACTGCGCTGCTGCTTTTGCCGAGCTTAAACCCCGTATCGGTTTTGTCGAACTCACCCGCTCAGGCGTCTCAAAATATGCCGACAAATCCTGTCCCGTATATGTCGCCGACTCCGGTCGGATCAAACGTATTGAAACGTGTCTTGGCACCGGAGAGAGTTATTTCCGGGCTATGGCCCAACTCGGCTATAGCCAGTGGCAAGGCAAATCCATCGTGATTTTCGGCAGCGGCAAAGTTGGTAGCGGCCTTATCACCTACGCGCACCGCTACGGCAGTCGCATCACGGTCGTCACGCGTCCCGGCGATATTACCGATCGCATCCGCGTCCTGTGCGACGCCGTTATTGACGCCTCCGACGGTATCGCCATTGCCGAAGCGGTCAGTCAAGCTAACGCCGTTGTGACTGCCACCGGCGTTCCCAGCGCAGCCACAGCCGTCTGCCCCGCCGACGTTTTCATCCGTTCCAAAGCGCTTTTGGCCAATATGGGCGTCGAAGACGAATTCGGTGCCGGTGTTCCTGCCGGTCGCGTACTTGAAGCCAAGCGTCCGCTTAACTTCATACTCAAGGATCCGACACTTATGAAGTACATTGACGCCACCATGGCCTTGCACAACGAAGGCGCCGTGGTCCTAGCCTCGAAAAAAATGCCCGCAGGACTCATCGAACCTGACGCTTCCACTGAAGAACGACTTTTGTCCATCTGTCGCGAAAAAGGCACCATTTCCGACGAGCTTAACTACATTTAGCAGTTTCTTAACCCAATTTCTGTCTATTGTCGTCATTTGTTTCCTTTTACATATCTTTTGGCCGCTTAAACTCACTATGTCCTCTCTTCTTATCCGTAACGTTCAACTTGACGGCAACGTCACGAACATTCTGATCAACGGTAACCGTTTCCAGAACCTTCACGCTCCTGCCGATGCCGTCGCCAATGAAACGTACGACGCTTCCGGTTTGGCGATCGTGCCAAGTTTTTTCAATACGCATACGCATGCCTCAATGTCGCTGCTGCGCGGTTACGCCGACGACCTTCCGCTCTTTCCCTGGCTCAACGATCACATCTGGCCATTTGAAGGCAAGATGCGTGCCGAAGACATCTATGCCGGCGCCAAGCTCGCTACATTGGAAATGATCCGTAGCGGTACGACCTGGTTCTGCGACATGTACTGGATGGCTGAAGAAACAGTTCGTGCCGTCGCTGAAGCCGGCATCCGCGCCACCGTTGGCGTCACGCTCATGGATCACTTGGGCGAAGACGAAATCAAACGGCAGCTCGATTTTCTTGCCAACTGGAAAGACCCGACAAATGGACGTATTTCGCTTGCCGTCGCACCTCACGCGGTCTATACGGTAAGCGGAGAACTGTTGCAGCGCTGTGCCGAAGCCGCCAAAACCAACGGTCAGACGCTTACGCTACACGTTTCCGAAACGGAAAAAGAGGTACAAGACTGCATCGCTGCGCACGGCATGAGTCCGGTACGCTGGCTTGACCATATCGGCGTATTGGGCGACAACGTCATTGCCGCCCACGTCGTGCACATTGATGAAGAAGAGGCCGAAATCCTCAAAGAACGCGGTGTCTGGATCGCTCACAACCCTTGTTCGAACATGAAACTGTCTTCGGGCATCTTCGCAAGCGACTTGCTGATGAAAAAGGGCTGCCGCCTGACACTTGGCACCGACGGGACAGCTTCCAACAACAACCTTGATATGCGCGAAGAAATGAAGTTTGCCGCCCTTCTTGCTAAGGTCCGTTACACAAGCGAGACACTGCCCGCCGGCGAAATTTTGCAATGGGCAACCCGCAACGGCGCGCAGGCAGCTGGTCTTAACGCCGGTGTTGTTCGTGAAGGGGCACTTGCGGATGCCGTTTTCCTAGACCTTGAAAACGAACGTCTTGTTCCCAACTTCAGTCTCACGAGCAACTGGGTCTATGCGACCGACAGCCGAGCTATCCATAGCGTGCTGTGCGACGGCAAGTTCGTCATGAAAAACGGTGTTGTCGAGAACGCTGAAGAGACGATCACCCGAGCTCGCGAAAGTGTCAAATCAGTTCTGAGTCGTTGATTCGTTTGCTTTTTTGTGACTGCGAAGGCGGCTACGTGCCGCCTTTTTAATGCGCTGCGCTATCCTTAGAGACATCGTGTACAGGAGACGCACCATGGCGATTTTGATCCGTAATGCCTGCGTTTTCGCGCCGAAAGAACTCGGTGTGACCGACGTATTGATGGTCGGCGAAAAAATCCTCGCCATCGCCCCCAACCTCTCTGCCAGCCTACCGGGCTTAAGCATCATTGACGCCACGGGCTTCATTTTGGCACCGGGCTTCGTTGACGCCCATGCCCACGTTCTGGGCGGAGGCGGCGTCAACGGACCAGACACCCGAGCGCCGGCCATCAGTGCCGGTGAGCTCATCCGAGCAGGCATCACAACTGTCGTCGGCGTTCTTGGCGCAGATGTCATGACACGAAAACTTCCGGATCTGCTTGCCAAAGTACGCGAACTCAAAGCTCTCGGACTTTCGGCATGGATGTACACATCAAACTTCCGTTATCCGCCTGTTACGCTTACTCAAAGCGTTGCCGACGATGTCGCGCTTGTCTCCGAAGTTCTCGGCGCCAAACTTGCCATGGGTGATGTCAACGGGTCCTTTCCGTCGTCTCAGGCCATTTTGGAAATGCTCTCACAAATTCGTCAGGCTGCTGTCACAGTCAACAAACAAGGTCTGTTGCATGTCCACCTGGGCTCAATTCCCAATCCGTTTGACATCTTTGAAGAGATCGCCGCCTCCGGATTCCCGATCGGTACGCATTTAAGACCGACTCACTGCGCGAGAACTGAATTCTTACTTAAAAGCGCCTGTGCCTACGCCATGGGGGCATCTGATCGCTACATTGACATCACCACAGACGGCCCCTGTTATCTAGGTCATCCGGCTGCAGCCGTGAGCGCAGCTGTCTCCTGCGGCGTTCCAGTCGAACAGATCACCCTTTCGTCTGACGGTCACGGCGTGGTGCCGCGTTTTGACGCTGACGGCAATATCGTCGGGCAGGCCGTAGGCGAAGTCGCCCGCAATCACGAAACCATGGTGGAACTGGTGCGCGATTTCAGTTTCCCGCTGTCGGACGCCCTATCTCTGATTACCAGCAACGCCGCCGACAGTCTGGGGTTGACCAATCAGGGGCGTCTGGAAACCGGTGCTTGCGCCAATGCCGTGCTTCTCAATCAAAACCTGCAGATCGTTGCAGTCGTCTCACGCGGCCAGGTCGCGATGCACGGCGACGTTCTTGGCGTCAAAGAACCTTTTAGTGAATAATTAATCACAAGTTAGCAAAAAACGCACGTCCTCCCCGAACCGTCAAAGTTCAGTAGAACGTGCGTTCAATTTTCATCAGCCCGCCCGGCACCAGACCAAGCGGGCGTCTTTCGTCGCTAGTCGTCAGCGCGCTCCGTCTTGGGCTGAACGTGAGCCATGATCGGCTCAAGTTCATCGTCCCAGCGCTCGATCTTGACCTGCGTCGCATTGGCCACGTTGCCGCAGGACAGTTTCGACGAAGGAATATCAATGGTGAGCACGTTGTCGCAGCCGTGCACGTCAAGCGAACCTTCTTCACCCGGTTCTTCCGGGCTGTACCAGCCGCCGTGATGGATCACCACGGTATCAGGACGGATACGATCGGTGACAATCACGCCGGCAAGGACCGAACCGCGGCGGCTCGTGACCTTAGCCACATCACCCGACTTCAGGCCGAGCTTCTTGGCGGCATCCGGATGAATCCACACCGGTTCGCGATCTTCGACGTTCGCAAACAGGTTCGAAGCCGTACTGTCGAGTTGCGAATGCAAACGATAGCGGCTCTTGCTCGTCAACAATGCAAACGGATACTCTTCGGCCATCTTGGCGCCGAGCCATTCCGTGGGTTCCATCCAAGTCGGGTGAGCCGGGCAGTCGTCGTACTTGTAGCTTTCGATCTTCTTGGAGAAGATTTCGATCTTGCCCGATTCGGTACCGAGCGGATTGACGATCGGGTTGCGACGGAAGTCACCCAGATAGTTGTAGCGACGAGCATCCTGATCGACCGGGAAGAGAACGTAGCCGCGGGCCCAGAACTCTTCAAACGATGGCATTTCCAGGCCGTTCACACGGGCTTCCTTGGCAGCGTTCTCATAAAAGCGACGGATCCAGCCCATTTCGTCCAAACCTTCGGTGAACTCTTTTTCAAAGCCCATCTTCTTGGAGAGTTCGCGATAGATCCAGAAGTCGGAATGCGATTCGTACTGGGGTTCAATCGCCTGCTGCATGGCAACATAACCAAGGTTCGAGTATGAACCGATTGACGTGATGTCCACGCGCTCGAGTGACGTACAGGCCGGCAGAACAATATCGGCAAAGCAAGCCGAGGCCGTCCACACAATGTCGCACACAATCGTTGTTTCGGGACGCTTCCAGGCCTTGATCAGACCGTTGGTGTCTTCCTGCTGGGCAAACGGGTTGCCACCCGACCAGAAGACCAGACGAATGTCCGGATAGGTAATCTTCTTGCCGTTGTAGTCGATCGTCTTTCCAGGATTGAGGAAGCAGTCGGTAAAGCGAGCCAAAGGAATGGTCGCCAAGGATTCGCCGACCCAGGAGAGGCCTTCGCTGCCGCCCTTCGGATTAGCGGAAATGCCGCCCAAAGCGAGAGCCATCGAGGTGGCCGCACCGCCGTTGGAGTAGTGATAGCTGAAGCCGAAGCCGCCGCCGGGCTGTCCGATGTGGCCGCACATGGCAGCAAGCACCACCATCATCCAATGCACCCGCTCGCCGTGTTGAGCGCGCTGAATACCCCAGCCGCCCATCAGCATGGAGCGCTTTTCACGCATCAGGTGAGCCAGACGCTTGATGGCATCGGCCTTAACACCACAGATCTTCTCAGCCCAGGCCGGGGTCTTCGCCACACCGTCGGTTTTGCCGAGCACGTAAGCAATGAACTTATCGTAGCCCACCGTGTACTTACGGATGAATTCGCGATCCACCTTGCCGGAGCTTTCGAGTTCGTGCGCCATTGCGATCATCATGGCCACATCGGTACCGGGCTTCGGAGCGATCCATTCACAGTTCTTGCCGAAGTATTCGGCTGCGTCGGGTTTGAGCGGATTGATGGCAATCACCGGCACGCCGGCTTTCTTCACCATTTCCATGCCTTCGGCGTTTTCGTGAATGGTCGTCACCCAGTCGATATCGTTGGTAACCGTCGGATCGGCACCCCACATCACGAGAAGCTCGCATTTCTCAGCAAGCACTTCCCAGGCCGTCTGCTGTTCGTAGACACCGTTGGAACCGATCACATAGGGAAGGATCACCTGTGCACAACCCGTGGAGTAGTCGCCGTAGTGGCGGTAAAACCGCCATTGAGGTTGAGCACGCGCTGCATCAGGTTGCGGGCAGAACCAAGATTACCGGCACTCATCCAGCCGTAGCTGCCGCCGTAAATCGACACGGGGCCATACTTTTCACGAACGCGCTTGAGTTCCGAAGCAACGAGCTCCAGAGCCTTGTCCCAGGTGACACGAACGAAGGGTTCAGAACCACGGCCTTTGCCGCCGGCTTTGTAACCCTTTTCCAGATAGCTCTTGCGAACCATCGGGTAGCGGATGCGGGCAGCGTTGTACGGCTGCTGTGCGATTGCCTGCAACTGCAGCGACGGTGCCTTATCGAATTCGACCGGATCCAAGCGTTCGATCGTGCCGCCCTTGACGTGAACGCGGTACACACCCCAATGCGATGCATTCATCACTTCGGCGTCATTCAGAACGGACTTGCCGAGTTCAAACGTGCGGGAAAGCTTGAGTTCGTTTTGGCCCTTCAAAACGGGACCGGCCACTACGCCGCCCTTGTATTTTTTGACGGCAGTCTTGGCTGCTTCTTTGGCTGAAGGCGCAGCGCCTGCGGCAGGAACGGCGGCAGCCACGGTGGCTGCACCGGCTACTTTGAATAAATCACGACGGTTGAGCATTTCTCTTCTCATCCTTGATTATTTTCCCCTGGGTCGTTTCATTCGCGCGCTGTCGCACGAGGACATCGGGGATTTCAATGTTGAACGGTGCCTGATGGTGTTCTGCTGGTTTGTTTATTTCTTGGCGTGGGCCTGCAGATACTTAAACATCACGGCATTGGCGCCGGCACGCGTGTGGCCCGTACGACCGCCCTTGGCGGGCAGCACGCTAGCCCACTGGTTGGCCGTGAAGTGATCGGCCTTGGGAGCGGCATGGCACATGGAGCAAGCTTCGGCATGACGAGCTTTACCCTGCTGCCAGAGCTTGTTGAGATTGTTCGTGAGTTTGGCGCTCTGCACCCAACCTTCTGCGGTGGCCTTCACCCACTTATTTTCCTGAACGACCTTTTCGCCAGCCTTAGGATTAGTCTTGACGGCACTTTCTTCGTCAAAGGAGCCATACTCAATGCGAACGCCGGGTTCGGCAAAGATCATGGAAGGATATTCGGCAAGCGTCCACCCGGAAATGCGAACGTAAGACAGACTGTCTTGTTTTTTCAGAACCGTCACGGGAACAGCGGCACCGATCTTTCCAAGGTAACTTCCCTTAGTCGTCTTATTGAAGTCCAGCACGCCCGTCGTATAGAGCGTGGCAGACGAAGCTGTACCGACCATGGCCAGAAGGGCTGCGGCTGTCATCAACTTTTTGATCATCTCAGCTCTCTCCTCTTTATAGATTGCTTATCGATCCCGCCGCTTCTCTGGACGACGGGAAACGTACTTTTGCGATCTAGCGCGTCCCGCGTCGAAAGCAGATCCCAAAACATTAGAGTTATCTCTCGATAAGAGCAAAGAGAATAACGAATAGCAGATAGCCTCTGGTTTTAATGTGTTCTTTTAGGAAGTTACAAACAAAAAGGCTCCTTTCCGTCAGAAACTTGAGTTTCTCGGAAAGGAGCCTTTGTCGCGCGGCAGGCGCGGGGAGTCAAGAGACTCCCTTGATTACGGCTTACTCATCCTTCTTACCTTCGGAGTCGCCTTCATCCCGACGGGTGAAGAGTTCTTCCGCAGCACGACGGGCAGCCGACAGACCCTGAGAGTTTGCAGAAGCTTCGCTGTCGAAAGCGAATTCTTCGCGGATCTTCTCGGCTTCGGCCTTGGTGTCCATACCTTCGAAGAATTCTTCTGCAGCCAGACGTGCGTCGGACGGTTCCTGCGCCTGAGCCAGACGCTGTTCCATCACTTCCTTCTCGCGGCGAGCCTTGTGGTAGGCAAGGCCGGTACCGGCAGGAATCAGGCGACCGACAATGACGTTTTCCTTCAGGCCGCGCAAATCGTCGCGCTTGCCCATGATGGCAGCCTCGGTGAGCACGCGAGTGGTTTCCTGGAAGGAAGCCGCCGAGATGAAGGAGTCGGTCGACAACGAAGCCTTCGTGATACCGAGCAGCACGTTCTGGTACGTAGCGGGCGTGCCGCCGTTGGCCTTGACGCGATCGTTTTCGTCGAGCATTTCGCTGCGTTCGACCTGTTCGCCCGGGATGAAGTGCGTATCACCCGCATCCACAATCTGCACACGGCGAAGCATCTGACGAACAATCACTTCGATGTGCTTGTCGTTGATCTTCACACCCTGCAGACGGTACACGTCCTGAACTTCGTCCACGATGTAACGAGCCAGAGCTTCGATACCGAGCAGACGCAGGATGTCGTGCGGATCGGCCGGACCTTCAACGATTTCTTCACCGCGCTGAACCATCTGGCCGTCGTGCACGAGAATCTGCTTGTCCTTGGAGATCAGGCATTCGTGCTCGTTGCCGTTCAGATCGGTAATGATCAGACGCTGCTTGCCCTTGGTTTCCTTACCGAACGTGACGGTACCGGTTTCCTCGGCGAGCATACCGGCATCCTTCGGGCTACGGGCTTCAAAGAGCTCGGCCACACGCGGCAGACCACCCGTAATGTCGCGGGTCTTCTGGCTTTCGCGCGGGATACGGGCAAGAATCTCACCTTCGTGGATCTTCTGACCGTCGCGCACCACGATAATGGCGTTGACGGGCAACTGAATCGTCACAGTGTGATCCGTACCCGGAATCTTGACGTCGTTGCCGTCTTCGTCAACGAGGTGCACCACCGGACGCATCACGTTGGCGGCAGTCGTCTTCGTACCCTTGCTCTTGGAACCGGCGGCGCTGCGCTTCGGGTCGATGACGACCATCGAGCTCAAGCCCGTGACTTCGTCGACCTGGTTCATCACGGTTACGTTTTCGACCACATTTTCGAAGCGAACGGTACCGGCGTATTCGGACACGATCGGCAAGGTCATCGGATCAAACGTCGCGAGCTGCTGACCTGCTTTGACTTCGCTGCCGAGACTGCACAGCAGCGTGGCGCCGTAGGGAACCTTATGGCGTTCACGTTCACGGCCAGACTGAGCGTCGTTGATAACGATTTCACCGGAACGAGAAATCACGACAAGTTCGCCGTTGCCGTTGGTCACATAACGCATGGCATCCGTGAAGGCCACCAAACCGGAGTTCTTGGCTTCCACGCTGCTTGCCACGGCGGCACGCGAAGCGGCACCACCGATGTGGAACGTACGCATGGTGAGCTGAGTACCCGGTTCACCGATGGACTGAGCGGCGATCACACCGACAGCTTCGCCGGCGTTGACCAGCGTACCGCGGCCGAGATCGCGGCCGTAGCACTTGGCGCACAGGCCGTAGCGGGTTTCGCAAGTCAGCGGCGTACGCACCTTGACCATATCAATGCCTTCGGCATCGATCTTGTCGCAGATCTTTTCGTCGATGAGCGTACCGCGAGCCACAACCACGTTGTGCTGCATGTCGAAGACGTCTTCAGCGGTCACGCGGCCAAGGATACGGTCACGCAAGGCCTGAATGACTTCACCGCCTTCCACGAGAGCGCGCATTTCAACGCCGTTGGTCGTGCCGCAATCATCTTCGAGCACCACCAAATCCTGCGTCACGTCAACGAGACGACGTGTCAGATAACCGGAGTTAGCGGTCTTCAGAGCCGTATCGGCCAGACCCTTACGAGCACCGTGAGTCGACACGAAGTACTGCAGAACGTTCAGACCTTCGCGGAAGTTCGAGGTAATCGGCGTTTCAATAATCGAGCCGTCGGGCTTGGCCATCAGACCACGCATACCGGCAACCTGACGAATCTGAGCTGCCGAACCGCGAGCACCGGAGTCAGCCATCATGTAGATGGAATTGAACGATTCCTGGCTCACCTTTTCACCATGGCGGTTGACGACAGGTTCGCTCGAGAGCTCCTTCATCATCACCTTGCCGACTTCGTCAGCCGTACGGCCCCAGATGTCGATCACCTTGTTGTAGCGTTCGCCCTTGGTCACAAGACCGGAGGTGTACTGCTCTTCGATCGCCTTGACTTCGTTTTCAGCCGCGCTCACCAGCTCGAACTTCTTCTGCGGCACGGACATGTCGCCGATGCAAATCGAGATGCCGGCGCGTGTAGCCAGACGATAGCCGTTGTCCTTGAGCTTGTCGGCGAAGATCACCGTCGCGCGCAGACCGCAACGGCGGTAGCACACGTTGATCAGACGAGCGATTTCCTTCTTCTTGAGCGTGCGGTTGAGTTCGGCAAAACTCATACCCTGAGGCAGAATTTCCGAGAGAAGAGCACGACCGACAGTCGTTTCATAACGCTTGACGACAGGTCGGAACTCGTCGCTGCCTTCAACCTTCTCAAATTCGCGGATGCGAACCGTGCAACGCGTCTGCAGGGCAACCTGGCCTGCGTCCAAAGCACGCTGCACTTCAGCCGTATCGGCAAAGAAGATGCCTTCACCCGGTGCATTGATGCGTTCGCGGGTGGCATAGTACAGGCCGAGCACCATGTCTTGAGACGGCACGATGGACGGGTCGCCGTTAGCCGGGAAGAGCACGTTGTTCGACGAAAGCATCAAGCAACGGGCTTCGAGCTGAGCTTCAAGCGACAGCGGCACGTGCACAGCCATCTGGTCACCGTCGAAGTCGGCGTTGAAGGCCGCGCAAACAAGCGGGTGCAGCTGGATGGCCTTGCCTTCAATGAGCTTCGGCTCAAAAGCCTGAATGCCGAGGCGGTGCAAGGTCGGCGCACGGTTGAGCATCACGGGATGCTCGTAAATCACTTCTTCGAGGATGTCCCAAACGACGGGTTCCTGATTGTCCACCATCTTCTTGGCGCTCTTGATCGTAGTCGCCAGACCGCGCTGTTCGAGCTTGTTGAAGATGAAGGGCTTAAAGAGTTCAAGCGCCATCAGCTTGGGCAGGCCGCACTGATGCAGACGCAATTCCGGACCCACCGTAATCACGGAACGACCAGAGTAGTCGACGCGCTTACCGAGCAGGTTCTGACGGAAGCGGCCGGACTTGCCCTTGATCATGTCAGCGAGCGATTTGAGCGGACGCTTGGACGGACCGGTCATCGCCTTGCCGCGGCGGCCGTTGTCGAGCAGACTGTCGACAGCTTCCTGCAACATGCGCTTTTCGTTGCGCACGATGATGTCCGGCGCCTTGAGTTCAAGGAGCTTCTTCAGACGATTGTTGCGGTTGATGACGCGGCGATACAGATCGTTCAGATCGGAGGTCGCAAAGCGGCCGCCGTCAAGCGGCACCAACGGACGCAGGTCGGGCGGAAGCACCGGAAGCACTTCCAGGATCATCCACTCGGGCTTGATGCCGGAGCGCTGGAAGCCTTCAAGCACCTTCAGGCGCTTGGCAAACTTCTTGATCTTTGCTTCCGAGGTCGTGCCCGAAAGTTCCTGACGCAGATTGGCGACTTCCTGATCAATGTCGATGTTGTGCAGAAGCTCGCGGATTGCCTCGGCACCCATCATCGCCTTGAAGTCGTTACCATACTCTTCGGTCTTGAGGATCAGTTCCTCTTCCGTAAGCAGCTGGCCGCGTTCAAGCGGCGTGAGGCCGGGATCGACCACGCAGTAGGCTTCGAAATAAAGCACACGTTCGATGTCGCGCAGCGGGATGTCGAGCACCATGCCCATACGGGAGGGCAGGCTCTTTAAGAACCAAATGTGCGCAACGGGGCTGGCCAGTTCAATGTGGCCCATGCGTTCGCGGCGCACCTTGGAGAGCGTCACTTCAACGCCGCACTTTTCGCAGACGACGCCGCGGTGCTTCAGGCGCTTGTACTTACCGCACAAGCACTCGTAATCCTTGATGGGCCCGAAGATCTTGGCGCAGAACAGGCCGTCGCGTTCGGGCTTGAAGGTACGGTAGTTAATCGTCTCCGGCTTCTTGACCTCGCCGAAAGACCACGAACGGATCTTCTCGGGAGAGGCGATGCCGATCTTAATGGCGTCGAAGTGTTCGTCAGCCATCGACTGACGGAACATGTCACGAATCAGATTCATGCTGGTTTATTCCTTCGAAGATTCCTCGTTTTTCACGAGATCAATGTCAATGCCGAGCGAACGGATTTCCTTGACGAGCACATTGAACGATTCGGGCATGCCCGCATCGATCTTGTGTTCGCCGCCGACGATGTTTTCGTAGACCTTGGTACGGCCGTTGACGTCGTCGGACTTCACCGTCAGCATTTCCTGCAACACGTAGCTCGCGCCGTAAGCTTCCAGAGCCCAAACTTCCATTTCGCCGAAACGCTGGCCGCCAAACTGAGCCTTACCGCCCAAGGGCTGCTGCGTGACGAGCGAGTACGGACCGGTTGAGCGAGCGTGCATCTTATCGTCGACCAAGTGGTGCAGCTTCAGGAAGTGCATGAAGCCCACGGTCACCGGACGATCGAATGCATCACCCGTGCGACCATCGTACAGCGTGGCTTGCGTCTTGGCAGGCGTCAGCTGCAACTTCTTGGCTTCTTCATCCGGGAAGGCCAGGTCGAGCATCATCCGGATCTGCTCTTCGCTCGCACCGTCGAACACGGGCGTGGCAAAGGGCATGCCGTTGGCGAGATTCTTCGCCAATTCCATCAGCTCTTCGTCATTGAGACTGTCGAGATCTTCCTTCTTGCCGGTGCGGTTGTACACCTCGTTCAGGAAAGCGCGGATCTGAGCGGCCTGCTCAGTCTTGAGCATTTCGGCAATGCGCCAGCCAATACCCTTGGCGGCCCAGCCCAGATGCACTTCGAGAATCTGACCGATGTTCATACGGGACGGCACGCCGAGCGGGTTCAAGCAAATGTCGGCGGGACGACCGTCTGCCATGTACGGCATGTCTTCAATCGGGCAGATCTTGGAGACCACACCCTTGTTACCGTGACGGCCGGACATCTTGTCGCCAGGCTGCAGACGGCGCTTCTCGGCAATAAAGACCTTGACCATCTTCAACACGCCCGGAGGCAGTTCGTCGCCGCGGTTGAGCTTATCGCTCTTACGAGCAAAGAGCTCCTTGTTTTCTTCGCGCTTGTCGTCAACAACCTTTCGGGCGAGGTCAATGATCTTCTGGTCTTCTTCGCTTTCCATACGGATTTCGAAGAGATCGTAGCCCGTGATAGCGTGCAACTGATCGGACGTAAGGGTCGTTCCGGACTGAATGCCGGCAGGACCGCCCGAAGCAACACGTCCAACCAACTGGCGGCGCAGACGCGAGAAGACGTCGTCTTCCACAATACGAAGAGCGTCCTTCAAGTCTTTTTCGTAGCGCTTGAGCTGTTCATCGATAATCGAGCGAGCGCGCTTGTCCTTCTCTACGCCTTCACGCGTAAAGACCTGAACGTCAATCACGGTGCCAGCCATACCGGAGGGCACACGCAGAGACGTATCCTTCACGTCGCTTGCCTTTTCACCGAAGATCACGCGCAGGAGTTTTTCTTCCGGCGTGAGCTGGGTTTCACCCTTCGGAGTGACTTTGCCGACCAGCACGTCACCAGCAGAAACTTCCGCACCGATGAACACGATGCCGGAATCGTCGAGACGGCTCAACTGGTTCTCGGACAGATTCGAAATGTCGCGCGTGATGTCTTCAGGGCCGAGCTTGGTGTCACGGGCCACTACGTCGAGTTCTTCGATGTGAATCGAAGTGTAGCGGTCATCGGCAACTACGCGTTCGGAAATCAAAACCGAGTCTTCGTAGTTGTAGCCGTTCCACGGCATGAAGGCAATAAGCATGTTCTGGCCGAGAGCAAGTTCGCCCATATCGGTCGAAGCACCGTCGGCGAGTACGTCGCCGGCGGCAATCACATCGCCCTTCTTGACGATCGGACGCTGGTTCAGCGTCGTCGAACCGTTGGAACGAGTGAACTTCTGCAGCGTGTAGATATCCACACCGACTTCACCGGCCACGCTTTCTTCGTCGTTGACGCGAACCACAATACGGTTGGCGTCAACGTATTCGATCATGCCGCCGCGCTTGGCCTGCACGGTAGCCTTGGAGTCAACGGCCACCGTACGTTCCACGCCGGTACCCACCACGGGCTTTTCCGGACGCAAGCAAGGCACGCCCTGACGCTGCATGTTCGAGCCCATCAAAGCACGGTTTGCGTCGTCGTGTTCCAAGAACGGAATCAGCGAAGCGGCCACGGACACGATCTGAGCCGGAGCCACGTCCATGTACTGGATGCGATCGGGCGAAGCCATGATGAATTCGCCGTTTTCACGGGCACTCACGAGCTCGCCGATGAGTTTGCCATTTTCATCCATTTCTGCGTTGGCCTGGGCAATCACGTAGTTGCCTTCTTCGATGGCCGACAGATAGTGGATGTTTTCCTTGCCCTTCAGAGCAACGCCGTTTTCAACCTTGCGATACGGCGTTTCGAGGAAGCCGTAGTCGTTGAGGCGAGCGTACAGAGCCAGCGAATTGATCAGACCAATGTTCGGACCTTCAGGCGTCTCAATCGGGCAGACACGGCCGTAGTGCGTAGCGTGCACGTCGCGGACTTCAAAGCCGGCGCGTTCACGCGTCAAACCACCCGGGCCAAGGGCCGAAATACGGCGCTTGTGCGTAATTTCGGACAACGGGTTGGTCTGATCCATGAACTGCGACAACTGCGAGGAGCCGAAGAACTCGCGAATGGCTGCCGAAATGGGCTTGGAATTGATCAGATCCTGCGGCGTGAGTCCGTCGCTTTCGGCCGAACCGAGACGTTCGCGAACGGCACGCTCAACGCGCACAAGACCGGAGCGGAACTGGTTTTCGGTCAGTTCGCCCACGCAGCGTACGCGACGATTGCCCAAATGGTCAATATCGTCAACGCCGTGGATTTCCACGGTGCGCTTGTTGCCTTCGCCGTCAGTCAGAACCACTTCGTCAGCGCCGTTACGCAAAGCAACGAGCACCTGCATCGTGTCGATGATGTCTTCGTTGGTGAGCGTCATCGAACCTTCAGCCGTGCCGCGACCAAAGCGAGCGTTGACCTTCATGCGACCGACGCGCGACAGATCGTAGGCTTCGGGATCGAAGAACAGACGGTTAAAGAGACCTTCGACGGCGTCTTCCGTGGGCGGTTCACCCGGACGCATCATGCGGTAGATGGCGATGCGGGCCGACATCGTGTCGGGAACATCGTCAAGACGCAACGTATCGGAAATGTAGGAACCGCGATCGAGTTCATTCGTAAAGAGCGTTTCGATCTTGTGCACGCGCATCTCACGCAGAACGGTCAGCGTATCTGCAGTGATTTCGTCGTTGGCGTCGGCGATCTTTTCGCCGGTCTCCTGATTGTAGATGGCCTTGGCAAGAACGCGACCGATCAGGAAATCATCCGGAACGGCGACTTCCTTGATGCCGGCCTTTTCCATCAAACGGACGTGACGAGCCGTGATGCGCTTGTCCTTGGCAACGATCGTATTGCCTTCCTTGTCCTTGATTTCAAACTGAGCCGTTTCGCCCTGCAGACGCTGCGGGGTGAAGTGCAGATTGGCGGACTTTTGGTTGAGGCGGAAAGTGTCAAAGTCGTAGAAGCGCTCGAGAATTTCTTCGGGCGTCAGACCGATGGCCTTCAGAAGAATGGTGCCGGGCATCTTGCGGCGGCGGTCGACACGGAAGTACACGATGTCCTTCGGGTCGAATTCGAAGTCAAGCCAGGAACCGCGATAAGGAATCACGCGAGCACTAAAAAGGAGCTTGCCCGAAGAATGGGTCTTGCCCTTGTCGTGCTCGAAGAAGATACCGGGCGAACGATGCAACTGGCTCACGATAACGCGTTCGGAGCCGTTAACAATAAAGGAAGCCTTTTCGGTCATGAGCGGGATTTCGCCCATGTAGACTTCGTTTTCGCGGATTTCCTTGACCGTGCCGGGCTTGGCGGCGTCGCGGTCAAAAATTTCAAGTTGAATACGAGCACGCAACGCGGACGCGTAGGTCAGACCGCGCAATTGGCACTCGGCCACATCAAATTCAGGCTGCTCGAGTCTGTAGCTCAGGAACTTCAGGCGGGCGTAGCCGTTGTGGCTGGTGATCGGGAAAATGGAAGTGAATGCCGACTGCAACCCGACATTTTTGCGGCTTTCGGGCTTGACATCGGCCTGCAGGAAGGCTTCGTAGCTGCGAAGCTGCGTTTCCAGCAAGGAGGGCACTTCAAGGACGCTCGGACGTGTGGCAAAACTCTTCCGAATACGCTTCTTTTCAGTGAACGAGTACGACATGAAGACTCCGTTCAAGGCGATGGGAGGAAATATGCTATGGGGTCAAAGAGGTTCGAAGAATCGCAGCCATTTTTTAAAGACGCCAAAAGCCGCCCGGGCCGCACGAATGCGTGCGCCCGTGCGGCTAGGGGCCGTCACGGTGACTTATTGATTATTTCGATCACTGGCTTTGACTTTGAGCTGGATCTGGGATTTTACCAGATCCACTTCAAAATCCCAAGCCCTCTTTCGATCGGAAATCGGGCTTGGAGCGCAGTCGGCAAAGCCGCTGTGGGCGGCTTTGTGATGCTTGTAAAGTCTGAAACTCAGATTACTTGAGTTCGACCTTAGCGCCGGCAGCTTCGAGCTTCTTCTTGAGGTCTTCAGCTTCAGCCTTGGCAGCGCCTTCCTTAACAGCCTTGGGAGCGCCTTCGACGAGGTCCTTGGCTTCCTTGAGGCCGAGGCCGGTGATTTCGCGAACAGCCTTAATCACGGCGATCTTGTTGGAACCAACGTCAGCCAGAACGACGTCGAATTCGGTCTTTTCTTCAGCAGCCGGGGCAGCAGCGCCACCAGCAGCCGGAGCAACTGCAACAGCGGCAGCAGCAGCGGAAACACCGAACTTTTCTTCCATCATCTTGATGAGTTCGCTGATTTCGAGAACGGTCTTGGACGCGATCGCGTCGAGGATTTCTTCATTGGTCAGGGCCATTTTTGACTCCGTAACGTTGTGTAATGTTTAAAAATTGTTTTCTGTTTAAAGCGGATTAGGCAGCAGCCTTCTCCTGGGCATCGCGGTAAGCAGCCACAGTGCGAACGAAGCGAGCAGGCACTTCGTTGAGGGTGCGGACGAACTTGGCGATCGGCTCGTTCATGGTGGCCATCAACTTGGCCAGGAGCTCTTCGCGGCTCGGCATCGAGGCGAGCTGTTCGACAGCGGCCACGTCCATGACGTAGTTGGCCATCGCGCCACCCTTGATGATGAGCTTGTCGTTCGTCTTGGCGAACGTAGCAAGAACCTTGGCAGCAGCGACCGGGTCGGCGGACAAGCTGTAGATGAGCGGTCCGACGAACTGGTCGGAGAGCCCTTCAAACGGCGTGCCGGCAACGGCGCGGCGAACCAACGTGTTCTTCACCACACGCAACTGCACACCCTGCTTGCGCGCATCAGCGCGAAGCTTGGTGATTGCTTCAACGGTCAGCCCACGGTATTCAGCGATGATGATGGCAGAAGACTGAGCAACGAGTTCGCTCATTTCCGCAATCACATTCGCCTTGTCTTGACGATTAAGACCCATGGTCTGGCTCCACTCAGAGGCATGCATCGCTTTCGCAACGCACACCGGTTCTTCAACTACCGGTTGAAAACCCTTCTGAGAGCAGTACGTGCAGTGCAAAAAAACTTACACAACATACATCTCTCTTTGAGGTTTCACCGTCTGCGCCGGACATCTTGATTCGAAGTGCTCTCTTCTCTCAAGACAATTAAAGCGTCGGGACTTGCCCTCATCCTCCGGCGGTCTTTGACAGCGGCCTGTTAAACAGGCCACCCAAAGCCCTTGAGGCCTCACGACCTCATTTGAAACCGAGGAGTCAACTCCTCGGCTTCAGGTGTTTTTTTTATTTTTTGCGCTTCCGATTAGAGCGAGGACAGGTCGACGCGAGCGCCGATACCCATCGTGGAGCTCACGGAGAGCTTGCGCATATAGATGCCCTTCTGGCTGGCGGGCTTGAGCTTGTTCAACTGCTCAACGAGCGCCTTGATGTTGGTCACCAGACGTTCGGTTTCGAAAGAAACGCGACCAACCGGGGCGTGAATGATACCGGCCTTGTCGGCGCGGAACTGAACCTGACCGGCCTTGGCGTTCTTCACAGCCTGGGCAACGTTCGGGGTCACCGTGCCAACCTTCGGGTTCGGCATCAGGCCGCGCGGGCCGAGAATCTGACCGAGCTGGCCAACCACACGCATGGCGTCGGGCGAGGCGATCACAACGTCAAAGTCCATCTTACCGGCCTTGACTTCGGCAGCGAGGTCGTCGAAACCGACGATGTCGGCACCGGCAGCCTTAGCGGCTTCCACATTGGCACCCTGCGTGAACACAGCCACGCGAACGGTCTTGCCCGTGCCTTCCGGCATCACGACAGCGCCACGGATAGCCTGGTCGGACTTGCGGGGATCGATGCCGAGCTGGATAGCCACGTCAACGGATTCGTCAAACTTGGCGTTGGCGCAAGCCTTCACAGCGTCAAGCGCTTCGTTCAGAGCGAAGGGCTTGGTGAGGTCGTACTTGCCGAGGAATTCCTTGCGGCGCTTGGAAATCTTAGCCATGATTACAGACCCTCCACCGTGATGCCCATGGAACGGGCGGAACCAGCGATCGTACGAACCGCAGCGTCAAGATCGGCAGCCGTCAGATCGGGCTCCTTCATCTTGGCGATTTCTTCGGCCTGAGCACGCGTGATCTTGCCGACCTTGTCCGTGTGCGGACGTGCGGAACCCTTCTGGATCTTCGCAGCCTTCTTGATCAGGATCGTTGCCGGCGGGGTCTTCATCACGAACGTGAAGGACTTGTCGGCATAAGCGGTGATCACGCACGGAATCGGAAGACCAGGTTCCATGCCCTGGGTCTTGGCGTTGAACGCCTTGCAGAATTCCATGATGTTCAGGCCGCGCTGACCGAGAGCCGGGCCGATTGGGGGCGAGGGATTGGCTTTGCCTGCAGGCACCTGCAGCTTGATAAAGCCGACGATTTTCTTTGCCATTTGATTAATACTCCCTGGGTTCCAACGCACCGTCGAACGGACGTGCTCCCCAGTTAAAGTGAGAAACGAAGGGCGCGATTATGCCAAAAAAATTTGAAATGTGCAAATTTCTTTAAAATCAACGCGCCCAACAGAAAATTTAGATCTTTTCGACTTCGTTGAAAGCAAGCTCGACGCTCGTTTCGCGGCCGAAAATCGACACAAAGCAACGCAAGCGGCTCTTGTCGTAGAGGATTTCTTCGACGCGACCGTTGAAGTCCTGGAAAGGACCTTCTTTGATGCGAACAATTTCGCCGGGCTCGAACATGATCTTCGGTCGAGCCTTTTCCGTTCCGATCGACATACGGTCCTTAATCGCTGCAATTTCCGCATCCGACAGCGGAACCGGATGGTTATTACCGAGGAATTCGATCACGCGCGGCGTCGAGTTGATCAAGTGCCAAGTCTCCTCGGTCATCACCATCTCAACGAAGACGTAGCCGGGGTACATGCGGCGTTCCGTTTCGAACTTGCGGCCGTTACGGTTTTCCTCGACCTTCTCAATCGGCAGAAGCACTTCGCCGAATAAATCCTTGAGTTCGGAGCGGCCGATGCGCTCAATGATCGAGCGCTGCACGCTCTTTTCCATCGAGGAGTAGACGTGAACCGTATACCAGCGCATCTTTTGCGCGCCCGTTTCCTGTGCGGTTTCGGTACTCATTTCATTCTCCGTGCAAACGTTTGCGCGCACGTCGGGAAATTCAGGTCCCAAGTGCGCGCGATGTCTGCTTAAAAGCGGTTCGTTCGGATCAGAAGCTCAGCTGCAGGAGTCCGTCGTACAGACCCCATTCAATGAGCTTATCAACAAGGAAGAGGTAGATGGCCACGGCAACTACGAAAGCCATGACGATGCCCGTCGTGTTGACCGTTTCTTTGCGCGTCGGCCAAACCACACGACGAAGTTCTTCCCAAGATTCGCGGCAGAAAGCAATAAAGCGCTTGCCCGTGCTCGAGAAGGCCGCCACGATGACGGCGACAACCAGACCACCGAGCAATGCGCCGATGCGCACGCCCATGCTCTGATCGGTCAGAAAGGTAAAAGCAAAGAGGCCAGCAGCAGCGATCAGGACGGCAAGCGTCATCACGATCACATCCAGAGCCTTGTTGCTCGAGCCTTGCTGAGGCTGTGCATTCTGAGTAGCCATTTCTTTGATATCCGTTGCGCGGCGCTCTTTGTTTGTCCTTTCGAGCCGTTTCCGCGCCTCCATTTACGCAGTTTTTTACAGACAGAAAGCCGCGGTCAATGATCGCGGCTTCTTGCTTCTGTCAGGTTGGCAGGGGCAGAAGGAATCGAACCCTCAACCTACGGTTTTGGAGACCGTCGCTCTGCCAATTGAGCTATACCCCTGTCCTGAAGGTCCGTCCGATTGACGAACCTTTCAGAAAATCGATATTACTCGATGATCTTGGCAACGACGCCGGCGCCGACGGTGTGGCCGCCTTCACGAATTGCGAAGCGCAGACCTTCCTGCATGGCGATCGGGCAGATCAGCTGAACCGTCATCGAGATGTTGTCGCCCGGCATCACCATTTCAACGCCTTCGGGCAGCTCGATCGTGCCGGTCACGTCCGTCGTGCGGAAGTAGAACTGCGGACGATAGCCCTTGAAGAACGGCGTGTGACGGCCGCCTTCTTCCTTCGTCAGCACGTACACTTCAGCGCTGAACTTCGTGTGCGGCGTGATGGAACCCGGCTTGGCCAGAACCTGACCGCGTTCGACTTCTTCACGCTTCGTACCACGCAGCAGAACGCCGATGTTGTCGCCAGCTTCGCCCTGGTCGAGCAGCTTGCGGAACATTTCAACGCCCGTGCAAGTCGTCTTGCTCGTCGGACGGATGCCAACGATTTCGATTTCGTCGCCAACGTGGATGATGCCGCGTTCAACACGACCCGTCACCACCGTACCGCGGCCGGAAATCGAGAACACGTCTTCGATCGGCATCAGGAACGGCTGGTCAAGCGCACGTTCCGGCGTCGGAATGTAGCTGTCGAGCGTTTCGGCAAGCTTCATGATCGACTGTTCGCCGAGTTCACCCTTGTCGCCTTCCAGAGCCAGCTTGGCAGAACCCTTGATGATGGGAATGTCGTCGCCCGGGAAGTTGTAGTTGCTCAGAAGTTCGCGGACTTCCATTTCCACCAGTTCGAGCAGTTCCGGATCGTCAACCATGTCGCACTTGTTCAGGTAGACGATGATGTAGGGAACGCCAACCTGACGAGCCAACAGAATGTGTTCGCGCGTCTGCGGCATCGGACCGTCAGCGGCGGAAACCACCAGAATGGCGCCGTCCATCTGGGCAGCACCGGTAATCATGTTCTTCACGTAGTCGGCGTGACCCGGGCAGTCAACGTGAGCGTAGTGACGCTGTTCCGTTTCGTACTCGACGTGAGCCGTGTTGATGGTAATGCCGCGGGCCTTTTCTTCGGGAGCCGCGTCAATCTGATCATATGCCTTGGCTTCGCCGCCGAACTTCGTAGCGAGAACCGTGCAGATGGCAGCCGTCAGCGTGGTCTTGCCGTGGTCAACGTGACCGATGGTGCCCACGTTCACATGGGGCTTGGTACGTTCAAACTTACCCTTTGCCATGGTTTAACTCCTGAACAAAAGCCGGGCATGCACCCGGGGGTATCCAATCAAGAACTATGTTTAGAAAAGAATCTCTGGTGCCCGTGATGCGGATCGAACGCATGACCTCTCCCTTACCAAGGGAGTGCTCTACCACTGAGCCACACGGGCACGCTTGGGAAACTTGGAGCGGGTGAAGGGAATCGAACCCTCGTCGTAAGCTTGGAAGGCTTCTGCTCTACCATTGAGCTACACCCGCCCTAGCTACAACTGCAATTCGGCCGTTACCCAACTGCAATTTCACTATTGCCTGACTCCTACGAGTCAGCGCTGGTGGAGGGGGATGGATTCGAACCATCGTAGGCGTAAGCCAACAGATTTACAGTCTGCCCCCTTTAGCCACTCGGGCACCCCTCCGTAGCGAATGGCAGATTATGCGGATCGGAAATCACTTTGTCAAGTTTTTCCGCCGAATTGACGCGAAATTTCTTTCGCAACGGCAAAGAACGATTTTCCCGGGTGCTCCCGTCCCGTTCTTCAGGTTCTCCGCTGCCGGTCTGCCGGCCGTTGTCAGCGAAGAATTGGCATTCTACACAAAACTGCGACAGTTTCAAGCAATTCCCAAAAACATTTGCAAAACCACGCCGACAACCAATAACCCCCAACCAGCCTTGCCCACCGTGTCAAGCCACGGATAGTTGTCTTCAACCCACTGCGCCTCACCGTCGACCCACTGGTCGTTTCCTGCGCTGCTGCGAGCCACAAGAAGCGGACTCAAGACGTAGAGACGGTACAAAATGAGCAGTATGCCGAAGTTGCCCAAAGCACTTGCCACAGCGTTATCCACCATGTCGGAAGCACCCGCCGCAAAAGAGCCTGCCGTCGCCACATAAAAGAAGAGGCGCAGCATGCCGATCTGACGCTGGCAGTTGAGTCGGTTTTTTCTGAGTTCCTGCGGCAGTTGTTTCATGTCCTGTTATTTTCTCGTAAAAGTGGGTGTGCGTATTTTATTGACTGCTGATTCGATTTTGCTCCGCGCCAAGAACTTTAAGAACCTGTCTCAAAACATTTCTGTCAAGCAAAAGCTCCCTACCGTTGCGCTACATTATTCGTACCTGAACGCAGCTTCAGTCGTTGCGTTTCTAATGGTTTCGTCACGTTTTTAGACAAGGAACAAAAAATGTCATTTCGCTCACTGGCTTTTGCTGCAGCGGCCGCACTGGCCTTGGCGACGGCTTTTGTTCCGGCCGTTGAGGCCCGTCCCCCGGGACCTCCGCACGGAGGTGGTCCGGGTTGGCATCGCCCGCCGCCTCCTCCTCATTTCGGCCCTCGCTTTCATCACCATCGCCACTACGGCTGGCTGTGGGCTCCCGCTATTGCCGGAGCCACCATTTGGGGACTGAGCACGCTATACAACGATCCGTACGACGACTATGTCACATACCGTTATCGTTATCCGTACACGCCGTATGTGACGCCTTCCTACGTCACGGGCTATTCGGCGGCGTTAAGTGCCGAGCGAAGCGCCCTTCGTGCTGAGGCTGCCGCCAATGCCGCTCAGGCCGCCGCCAGTACCCCCAAAACGGTTTACTGGTGCGAGGCTGAAAAAGGGTTCTACCCGCAGGTGCGTGCCTGCCCGACCGGATGGACACCGGTTGTAGCGCCCTAAGCCGAAGCGGTTTGCATTGCCAATTGCGGCGCAAACCGCTTAAACACCCATCCCTCGATCACGAAAGCCACATCGCGAGGACATTCGGTAAGCGGCCAGTGCGCACATTTCACAACCGCCATCTGGCCGTCTTTGAGACTGCTCACCCAACGACGCATGGCGTCTGCGTCGGTAAATGTGCCAGCAGACGCGCCGATCACGAGCATCGGCACGGAGATCGATTCCGGTGCCGGTGTCGGCCGCCCCACTTCCACCAAATCGTGCAGATAAACGGCACTGTGGATGTACTTCAAATCGGCTCGTGCCGAGGAGTACTGCTTGATAAATTCCTCAAGCTCTTTGCCGCCGGCAGCGATCTTTTCGCGCGCCTTGGCATCCATGGCGCGCAAGTCCTGCTTTTTCAGTCGTCGGCTGAAACCCAATGCATTGCCCAAGCGGCAGAAGCGCTCCATGATTTTCAGATAAGGCAACTTGGCTCGCATCTCCAGCGCCTTAGGCGTTAGCGCCTCGCTGATAAGCGGATCCAGTAGCACACCCCCTAAAACGCAATCGGCATACTTCGCCGCGAGATTCACTGCTACTTGGGCTCCCAAACTGTGCCCCACAACAACAGCCTTGGCGACGCCTTCGGCCTGCAAAATCGCCGCCACGTCGCCGCACCAGTCTTCCAAACGAGCCTGACGGCTCGATACGCTTGCCGCATGTCCTCTGAGATCACAGCGCAAGATATCGAAGGCTTGCTTGAGACTTGTTTTTTCTATGAATTCCTCCCAGCGCGATCCATTGCTTGCCACGCCGTGTAAAAAAATCACAGTACCGACTTTTTCGCCCGCGCAGGGCAAAACGGAATAGCGCAAACTTGCGCCCGGTCGTTCGAGCCGCTTTGCGGATTCGCCCTCAAGCAGTCGGTAGGCGAGCTTTTCTTTTTCGTAAACAGCACTCATCACAAGTCGATTTCAAAGTCTCCGAACAAGGCATTTTGCCATTGCGTTTGTATCAGCACCAAGCTATTTCCTTGCGGTGTCTTTGCTTTGTGCGTGTAGCCGGTAGAGCGTACGCTCCGACACTCCCAACTTCGCAGCCAGTTCGCTTCGCGAACCCTGAAAAGTTTCAACAGCCCAGACGAGATATCGACTTTTGATATCTGCCAGCGGCACGATGTCTTCGTCTTCACGAAGAAAAACTGAGGCGCGGGCAGAAGGCAATGTCAAATTGGCGCTCGTCACGGTACGCTCCGTCCCCTGAGCCGCTGCGACCAGCACATCCTTGAGTTCTCTCATGTTGCCAGGCCAATCGTACCGTTGCAGCACTTCGATCGCTTCGTTAGTGATCGTACGGGAATGCACGGGCACAATGCCGCCCACGAAGAATTTAGCCAGCGGCGCAATGTCCTCCTTGCGTTCGCGCAACGGCGGCACCACAACTTCATGGCTCGACAAAGCCGCCAAAAAGTCGTGATTCGTCGTCGACTCCGGATAGCGACAAGTGCTTGCAGCCAATCGGACCGATACTTCCAAACGACTTCCGTCGCGTCGGGCAGTGCAACCGCTCACGCGCACTGCGTCCAAAATTTCCACCGCCACGGGAGAAGCGCGTTCTATACCGTCAACAAAGAGAGTGCCGCCGTCGGCGCGAGTCAACAGTCCCGCAGCGTTTTCCGTGCCGCACAAAATTGTCTGCGCGGCCGATCCGGTGAGGCGCGAGCCCTCCACCACAACGAAAGGCCTGGAGGCACGGGCACTATTTTCATGAACGGTACGGGCGTAAAGCTCTTTTCCGACGCCGGCTTCACCGACAATCAAATAGGGCACGTCTTGCGCAGCAAGTCTTTCAAGCGAATGCATCACCTCGGCATGCGCGCGGCTTACTCCCACCGTACCGCGTCGAAACGGCTCGGCATCGTCTGACTTGGATTTGAGCGTTTCCAACCAATAAAGCGTTTTGCCGTCGGCTGAACGCACCGGCCGCATCGTCACCGCCAGTTCTGTAACACGCGCGCTGCTAAAAAGCGTCTGCTCGACACAGCTCACGCCCCCTTTGTCGGCTTGCGCCAACGGACACGGCAAACCGGACTTCGGACAAGGGCACGCACGATGCAACGCTTCCCAACACTTTTTGCCTTCGAAGCGAAAACGTCCGTAGGCCTGTGCAAATGCCCCATTGACGGCAGCCACCGTCATATCGTCGGGCCGAATAAGCATTGCCGGCGCATCCAAAGCGTCAAGCATTGAGGCGATTTCTGCTGCAACCGGCATTTTCCTGCACCACGAAAGTAACGAAAAGACAGAAACTGCCAAATTTGACAGTCATGGCTCCCATTTTCCGCGATTTCTGTTTTTTTGCAAGCGTTTGTGAGCCTTTTTTGCAGTCTGTCTCTATATGATCTTCGCTGTAAGGTTGTCCGTTAACGGCGTCAAACAACAGTTTTTATTTTCCCGCAAAAAGGTTTCTGCCCGCTATGCGCAAAGCGACTACTTCCGGCAAATCCCGTCCGCGCCTTCTTTTTGAGATCGGCGTGGTTTTGTGCTGCAAGCTCGCCTTCATTTTCGGGCTTTGGTACTTCTTTTTCGGGCCGGATAAACGTATCGAACAGACTCCTGAGAATGTCGCTTCCGGCATTCTGATGCGCGCGGATCGAACTGCCGATGTCGGCAACTGACAATTTCTTCACCCCAAAATCCTTCTCTTGAACCTGTGCGCCGCGTCCATGCTATGGCGCAGAACACGGGAAACTCGGAGCCGTTTTCTATGTTTTCTTCTGAACTTGTTGATCTGTCCCGTCTGCAGTTTGCGCTGACGGCCATGTATCACTTCTTGTTCGTGCCGCTTACGCTCGGCTTGTCGTTCATGTTGGTGATCATGGAGACGTGCTACGTCGTGACGGGCCGCGAAGTCTACAAAGACATGACCCGCTTCTGGGGCAAACTCTTTGGCATCAACTTCGCGCTGGGCGTTGCGACCGGCATCACCATGGAGTTTCAGTTCGGCACGAACTGGGCTTATTACTCGCACTACGTTGGCGACATCTTCGGCGCCCCGCTTGCGATTGAAGGTCTGATGGCCTTCTTCCTGGAATCGACCTTCATCGGTCTGTTCTTCTTTGGCTGGAAGCGCCTCTCCAAGGGCGGACACCTCGCCGTTACCTTCCTCATGGCCCTGGGTTCCAACCTTTCGGCACTATGGATTCTGATTGCCAACGCCTGGATGATGTACCCGACCGGCACCGAGTTCAACTTCGAGACGATGCGCATGGAAATGACAAACTTCTGGGAGGTTGCCACAAGCCCCTGGGCACAGGCCAAGTTCATGCACACGATCAACGCCGGTTACATGACCGGCGCCATGTTTGTGGTTGCCATCTCCGCTTGGTACCTCATCAAGGGGCGCGACATCGGCTTTGCCAAGCGCAGTCTGCGTCTGGGCGCCGTCTTCGGCCTCGTTGCCACGATTCTGACGCTTCACATGGGCGACGAATCGGCCTACCGCGTCACGCAGGATCAGCCCGCCAAGGTTGCCGCCATGGAAGCCATGTGGGAAACGCATGAAGCGCCGGCTCCGCTTTCGCTTTTTGCCATCCCCGATGAAGAAGCCCGCAAGAACACCGTGAGCGTTGACATTCCCTGGCTCTTCGGCCTGATGGGCACCCGTTCGCTCTCTCAGGAGATCAAGGGTATCAATCCGCTCGTGGAAGAAAACGAAGCGCGCATCATCAACGGTCAGCGTGCCGTCTCGCTTCTGGAAGCGCTGCGCAAAGACAAGGAAAATCGCACCCTGATCCAGCAGTTCAACGAAGTCAAGGGTGACCTCGGCTACGGCCTGCTGCTCAAAAAGTACGTCAATGACGTTACGCAAGCCACGCCGCAACAGATCCGCGAAGCGGCTCTGTCTACGGTGCCTGCCGTCACGCCCATGTACTGGATGTTCCGCCTGATGGTGGGTTGCGGTCTGGCCGCTATCTTCATTTTCGGTCTGGCCGCCTACTACAGCATCAAGGGCACCATCGCCCAGAAGACCAAGACGCTGTGGCTGTGCTTGCTCGCCCTGCCGCTTCCCTGGATTGCCTGCGAAGCTGGCTGGTTCGTAGCCGAATACGGCCGTCAGCCCTGGACAATCTATGAGATTCTGCCGGTGGACCTGTCTGTATCGAGCCTCTCGACAGGCGACCTGATCGGTTCGCTTGCCGGCTTTGCCATTCTTTACACGGCTCTCTTGATTGTGGAGTACTGGCTCATGGTCCGTTACGCCAAGCTCGGTCCGAGCTCGCTGGGCACCGGCCGCTACTTCTTTGAGCGCAAGGCCTGATGGACGGACATAGGAGATTCTGAAAATGATCGATTATGAAATTTTGCGTCTGATCTGGTGGCTCTTCATCGGTGTGCTGCTCGTGGGCTTTGCCATCATGGACGGCCAGGACATGGGCGTGGGTTCGCTGCTGCCCTTCCTCGGCAAGAACGACACCGACCGCCGCTGCATGATCAACTCCGTCGCCCCGCACTGGGACGGCAACCAGGTGTGGCTGCTCACGGGCGGCGGCGCCATCTTCGCAGCTTGGCCGCTTCTGTACGGCGCTGCCTTCTCGGGCTTTTACTGGGCCATGCTCATCGTGCTTCTCGCACTGATCCTGCGTCCCGTGGGCTTTGACTTCCGCGGCAAGATGGCCGGTACGCGCTGGCGCAACACATGGGACTGGGCTCTCTTTGTAGGTTCGGCCGTGCCCCCGATCATCTTCGGCGTGGCTTTCGGCAACCTGTTGCAAGGCGTGCCGTTTCACTTCGATGAATCGTTGCGTCCGTTCTACACGGGCAGCTTCTTTGGTCTGCTCAATCCGTTCGGACTGCTGTGCGGTGTCGTCTCGTTGCTGATGATCGTCTTTCATGGCGCCAACTATCTGGTGCTGCGCACCGACGGCGATCTGCAGCGCCGCGCCATGAGCATCTCGACGATTTCGGGTGTGGCCACCGCTGCGCTCTTTATCCTCGGCGGCATCTGGACGTACTTCGGCATTGACGGCATGGTCGTGAGCGCCGGTCTTGATCCTGCCGGTCCCTCCAACCCGCTTCTGAAGACGGTTGACATCGCCGCAGGCGCCTGGTTTACCAACTTCAGCAACTATCCGGTGCTGTGGCTTGTTCCGGTTCTGGCTGTTCTCGGCGCCTTCGGCGGCGTGTTCTTTGCCAAACAAATGAAGGGCGGCATGGCCATCGTGTGCTCGAGCGTGATGCTCCTGGGCATCATCCTCACGCCGCTGCTCTCCATGTTCCCGTTCATCATGCCGAGCTCAAGCGATCCGCGCTCAAGCCTCACGATCTGGGACTGCACGAGTTCGCAGCTCACGCTTGAAGTGATGCTCTTCGTGACGCTTCTGCTGCTGCCGCTCGTCTTGATCTACACGGGCTGGGCCTACCGCACGATGTCGGGCAAACTCAACGCCGAGTACATCCGCAAGAACGATCACGACCTTTACTGAGGCAAAACCTGACGTAGGTCGGTGTCCGCGCGACGCCGACCTCAACGGAGAAACACATGATTTACTTTTACTGGCTCACCGGTCTTGGCTTAGCAATCCTTTTGTCCGTGGTTGTTTCCACGACGCTTGACAACCGGGAAGCTGCCGATGAATAAGGTGCTGCGGGGACTCGCGCGTGCCGTCAGTCTTCTGGCGGCTGTTGCGGTTGCCGCCGTGATCATTCTTTATCCGCGCCTGGTGGCGGAAGACTCCGCCAGTGTGCCGCACGGCTTTCTGGTCGTGCTTTTGATGGGGATGAGCGCAGCTTGGGTGCACGGTTTCGGTTTCGTGCCTGAAAACCGCATTCTGCGCGTTCTTTTTTCTCCCGTCGTGGCCTGGCCCGTGATGCTCATCGGCACCTGGGGCGTGTTTCTGCGCTAAGGCAACTTTTACCAAACGCCCTTTCGACACAATTCTTCTTAGGCTTTATGTCGCAAACGACGTTGTATGAACGACTTGGCGGCGAGGTGGGTCTAACTGCCCTCGTCGACAAGTATCTTGAAATCCTCCGCTCGAACCCGGCCTACGCTGCATTAAGCAGCCGGTACGTCAGCGGCATGGCGCATTATCGTGCACGCATGCTCGAGTACCTGACGGGATGGTTCGGCGGCCCCGTGCTGTACGCTCAGAAGCACGGTCTGCCGTGTCTGCGTGAAAACCACCAACGCATCCAGATTACGGCGGAACTTCGCGACCTGTGGTTCGGCTGTATGCAGCAGGCGCTTGCCGAAAGCGTTTCGGACGAAAAATTGCGCTCCGAGCTTGAAGCCGTCTTCTGGCAGATGGCCGACAGCCTGCGCAACGCCTGATCGCAAGGCACCCTAAAAATGCAAACCCCGGCGGAAACTTATCCTGTCGGGGTTTCTTCATGGCCGCAGTGAGACGAACTCAGAACACTGGTTCTCCGCGACGCATGAGCGTCTTGACTTCGATTTCAATGTTGTGGGAGTTGTCGGCAAGCCACACCACGCCGTCCTGAACCGTTGCAGCAAATTTCATGTTGCGGCCGGCCATATCGGCCAGCTTTTCCAAGTCCGTATCCGCAATCCAACGCACAGAGAGCTTGTCGATTTTGGACATATCACCCTTGCGGGATTGCCACCAAGGTTCAATTCTCGCTTCATCGTAGGCAAGCACCACCACGTCCTCGCTTTTTCCGGCGGCCTTGCGCAGCGTTTTGATATCCGGGCATCCTACTTCGATCCAACGGGCAATGTCACCCGCGTCGTTGGTCTCATAGACCGCGGGTTCTCCTTCCGTGGAAAGACCTCGACCGAATTCTGTCTTGTCTCCTGCAAAAAGCACCCAAGCAAGCAACCGCACCATCATGCGAGCCGGCGTTTCCGACGGATGCTGTGCGATCGTAATCGAGCGGCTTTCGTAGTAACCGCGATCGATGTCGCTAACGTCAATAAAAGCTTTGCAAACCGTTGCGCCAAGCGCCATATCAGTAACCCACTCCAAGCAGCGTCAACGTCAACGGGACGGTGAGCGCAGAAATAAATGTCGAAACAAAGATGGCGTTGCTCGCCGCCCCTTCTTCACTTTCAAACTGCGTGGCCATGATGTAGAGGTTGATGGCCACGGGCAGACACGCCAAAACCGTTGCGGCGTTGGTTTGTACCGAATCAAGCCCCAACAGCACGCAGAACACCCACACCAAAAACGGTTGAATCCCGAGTTTGAGTGCCGTAATGACGCTTGCCTTCGGCAAAGCGGCCGTGAAGCTGTGTTCGGCCAAGCCCATCCCCACCACAATCAATGCACAAGGCGTGGTAGCAGTGGCCACCAATGCTGCGCTCTTGTCAATCACTTCGGGCAACTGCAGTCCCGTAAGACTCCAACCCGTGCCGATCAGGATGCCCAATACGATGGGATTTTTGAAGATGTTCTTGAGAGCAATCAGAAACTTCTTCCAGTCAATCTTGCCGCCCGTGCGCCCGAACTCCACGCAAGCCGTAGCACTTGTCCACAGCAACAGCACGTTGAAGATAATCAACAAAGAGATCGTCGGCATCGCGGCCGTACCGAGACTTGTCTGCACAATGGGCACACCGAGCTGCACGTTGTTGCCGAAGATGCCGCCCATGCCCGTGATGACACGTCCCGTGGAATCCTGCTTAAAAAGCTTACCGCCCAGAAAGTTGCCGATGATGTATACCACCACACAGGACCCGAAAAAGGCGATCAGTACCTTCCAATCCACCGGCGGGCGGTTGGAACCGTCGCTCATCAAGTGAAAGAGCATCACCGGCATCAGGAGCTTGAAGACAAACTGCGAAAGCGCCTTTGTTACGCTGTGGCTGAACATGCCGATTTTCACAAGCGCCCAGCCCAAAAACACCATCAGAAACAATGGTGCGCACAGCGAGAGATGGTGAAAAAAGACGTTCATCGCAGAATTTCCAAAATCACAGCACGCGCATTATCCGCCAAGACGAAAAATTACGCCAAAAACAAAGCCCCGCACGTTGACCGATTACTCGATCCCCGTCCGGGGCTGTCTCTCAGGTCTGCCTCAAAAGGGCAGTTTCAAGCGAGATTAGAACTTGTAGACCAGCTGAACGCCGAAGAGGTAAGCGTCGAGATCCTCGAAGCGGCCAATCTTTTTGTTGGAATCTTCTGCATCATACAAGTCGCGTTCGCCCACCCCGTGGAGCCAAGCTGCAGAAACGTCAATCTGCATATTCTTCGTTGCCTGGAAGGAGGAACCAAGGGCAAGCCACAAACGATCTGCATCGGGAATAATGGCCGTACGGTAGCTTTCTTCATCGATAACCGACGTTTCATAGCCAATACCGGCACGGAATGTCCACCAGTTAGTGAAACGGAGATCCGCACCTACAGAGAAAAGATAGGTATCTTGCCAGTGATTCTTGATCGTATCTCCGCGCGGAACAGATACACTCATGTCTGGTCTCACAGGGATAGTGGCTGTACCACCATCAATCTCAAGTTCTTCAAAGCTAGACCAATCCGTCCAGCGGAACGTGGCATACAAACTCAAAAGCTCATTAACATCCCATGCAGCGGTAGCCATTGCCCAAGCAGGAGCAGAGAGCGAAGCCGAGGCATCATGAGTTCCTAGCACATCCGCAAGCATGGGCAACATATTAGAGGGCATATCTCCACCATTGAGTTTCGGATTAGTAACCTCCAAATCTCCATCGGCATGGTGATTAATCTGAGAACGATATGACAAGCCAAATCGTAGATTTTCAAGCGGAGACCACATCAAACCTACATTAAACCCCCAGGCCCAACTATCGGCATCAATCTCCCCGTCGACAGAAACCTCCTGACCGTAAAGATTCATACCCGTTCTCTTTTTCAAATCAGCCGCAGCGTACTGAATTGACACACCGGCACCAATGCTCAACTTGTCAGAAACTTTCCAAGCTAGGTTCGGATTGAAGTCAAATGTCAAAACCTCAGCTGAAATACCGCGGTTCGCATAAGCCCAATTGTCGTCATATTCGGTGCCCATGCCGAACGGCACAGTCATAGCGAGACCCACCCACATGCTGTCATTGAGCTGGTGCGAGATGTAGCCGTGCGGTATAGCCTGTGTGTTGTACTGACCGTTTTCTGTAACGGCCTGGCCATTTTTTTCACCATCAAAAGCCAAATCCAAACCCACAGCCACAAAACCAGCCTGAATCTGGGTACCCGGGTGCAAGGTCATGGTGGCGGGGTTGTAGTACACGCCGGAAAGATCGGTACCGTCAACACCCACACCGGCGTAAGCGCGGCCCAGAGCACCGGCGGACTGTTCGGTCAGCATAAAGCCGGCTGCATGAGCGGCGGAGGCGGCGCAGACTGCCATCACGGCGGCAGCAGCCGCCTTCATCGTCATCTTCACGATTGAATTCTCCTAAGGTTCAAAAAATATCCTGCTGTTTGCCGAGTACAAATGCCACCGTCCAACACGCTTTTGGCGTGCCGGTTCGGTCAAACAAGGGATTTTTCGTGCGCGCAAAAGATTGCTCACAGGTGCACGCGCGTAGAAAGACGCACGCATTTTGCGCACAAGAGTTTAAATTTTGAGCGCGGATTTTTTCAGGGGTTACCCTGAGACTCAAACAAGCGGATTAATCCGTCGGACTAATCCGCAGACGATCAAATCGGCTTGGCGTTCCACAAACGGATTGCACCGCGAATGATGCGATAGCCCACCCAGATGCTCATGATGAAAAAGCCGATGAACCAGATGGCCAGGCCCACGTAGATGAAGGAAAGAATGAACCCGACGAACCCCACCAGACAGGCAAAACCGAAGGCGTACCAGAACGTGCGAATCTGCCAGGAGAAGTGGCTTTCCACGTAGGTTCCCTTTGCGTCCGAACGCATCACGTAGTTGAGAATGACCGCCACGATCGAAGGCCAGCCAAAAAGAAAGGCGCCCAGAATCGAGCCGCCCGTCACAACTCCGATGATGATCGACAGAGCGTGCAGGCCGTAGACCACCTTGGCAACCACCACGGAAGAGGTCTCCGGCGGCAGTTGAACATCGACTTGCTGCGGCAGGTTATCGGGCATAGCGGCCTCGGATTCAAAGAAAGACTGTCCGTTTAATTATAAAAAGCCGAGTTATTGCCATTGACGAAATTGGAACGCTTTGTCACCGTTTTCTCGAACTCTAAACATTCCGGATTGTGAATATTTCATCATTTCATAAACGAAATCCCTTACGAAGTTTTCCTCATGTTTTATCAAGTTCGGGCGAATAATTTTCTCGTGCGCCGCGCCGGTCGACGCGGCGACTTTCATTTCCAAATGAGAGAGAACTCAGAAATGACCTTCCGCAAATCGCTTATCGCCTGCGCCATCTCGGCCGCAGTCGCAGCCATTTCCGTCAATGCCTTTGCTTGCTCCACCGTGATCGTCGGCAAGTCCGTTTCCGCAACGGGCCATATCATCGTCGGCCACAACGAAGACAACGGCGGACGCATCTTCAATCCCCAGTACTACGTTCCGCCCGCCAAACACAAGGCCGGCGAAATGATCACGTACGAACCCACGGCCGCCAAGATTCCTCAGGTTCCCGAAACGCTGGGCTTTTATTGGTCTCAGACGCTCGACCCCAACGGCTCGTCCTTCTCAGACGGTTTTGTCAATGACGCCGGCGTCGTCATCGTCTCCAACGCCTGCACCGGCATCTACGACAACGATCAGAAACTTAAGGACGGCGGCATCGGCTACGGCATCCGCCGCCTGATGGCCGAACGCGCTCATTCCGCTAAGGAAGCCATCGACATCGCCATCAAACTGCTCGGCGAATACGGCTACTTCTCCGAAGGCCGCACTTACACGGTGGCAGACAAAAACGAAGCCTGGCAGATCGCCATTCACAAGGGCAACACCTGGGTGGCGCGCCGCGTTCAGGACAATGAAATCGTCTACATCCCGAACAACTTCATGATCGGCAAAGTGGACGCCACCGACACGAAAAACGTCATCGTCGCTCCCGGACTGATTGAGCGTTCGATTCAGAACGGCCGCTACAAGCCAGCCAAGGCAGGCGTCTACAACGACTTCAACTACCGTCTGGCCGTTCAGCCGCCGGAAAGACGCGCCGCCGAATACAATCGCAGCCGCAACGAGCTTGCCTGGAACTACATCACCGGCAAGAAGATCACCGATCCGGAACAGTTCCCGTACAGCGTCACACCTGATCGCAAATTCAGCGTTGACGACGTCAAGGCCATTTTGCGTCTGCACGAACCGACCATCGGCGACGATCCGGGCTGGTACCACCATAACGGCTTCGGCACATGCCGTCCGACTTCTCACGAATCGGTCGTCTTCGAATTGGATCCGGATCCCGAATTCATCACGGCCTTCCGCGCCTACGCTCGTCCGTGCGAAACGCCTTACGTTCCGGGATATCCGTTGGCCAAACCGGCTGCCAACGCCAATTTCATGACCTGGCAGGAAGCCACCGCCGAGCAGTTCAACGCTCAGGACAAGCGTTTTAGCTACCACGCCGAATTCGCATCCACTCCGTTTATCAATCACGCCAACGTGCTTGAGTATCAATGGGGCGATCAGATGCCCACGCGGGACATGATCAAGACGCTCGAAGACGGCTGGATGGGCGATCGCGCTGCCGTTCATGCCCAAGCCAAGGCGGCCATGAAGGTTTCCAAACAGAAAGCGCTTGACATCCTGCACAACTTCAACGTGCAAAAGATGCAGGAAGCTCAGGGTGCCGTCGATCGCAACCTTGCTTCGATTGCACCGCACAAGATTGTCGTCCTTGCCAAAGAATTGGATCCCAAGAGCGACGCCAACGTCAAGATTGCGCTGCTGTCGGACACTTTGCTGGATGCCACGACCATCGACAAAGACAAGACCTTTGCCGGCCCAAGCCGCGCCTCCACAGTTGCCGCCGTTGTCATGAGCAATCTGGCCAAACCGAAGGCTTTTGAAAAGAAAGACGTCAACGGCGACGGTAAGACCGATCTGGTGATCAGCTTCTCGCAGAAGGATCTGACCAAGTACATGATGGCCGGCGCCGTCTGGGATACGTATCTGTATACCTACACGAGCGGCAAGCGCATCTGCGCATTTGACACCGTTCCGGTCAAGGGACAGACCAACAAGAAGTACTCCAACGCCGAACGCGGTCACGACCGTTAATCGGCTGCCTCTGGTCCGTCTCCGACGGGCCCACCTTAAAAAAGCTCCCCGGCGAAATTTCCGTCGGGGAGTTTCTTTTGGCGCTTTCAGCGTCGGCTTACCGCTTCAGGAGATTAAGCACGCGCTTGATGTGGCTTTGCGAATCCATCGCTGCAACCCCCGCTTCGCGCTTGATCTTCTTGTAGCTGCCGTCACTCAGGAGCTCCCAAGCATGCGTGTTGTCGGCAAGCTGCGGATTGACGATCTGCTTGAGGATATTATCCATGAGCTTTTTGTCGAGTACCGGCGTGAGCACTTCGATGCGACCATTCAGGTTGCGCGTCATCATGTCGGCACTGCCCACGTACATCACGGGTTCGCCGCCGTGCTCGAAGTAGTAGATGCGGGCGTGTTCGAGCAATTCGCCCACAATCGAGTGCACGCTAATCGTTTCGGACACGTTCTTAATGCCGGGGCGCAGCGAGCAGATGCCGCGTACCACACATTCGATCTTGACACCGGCGCGACTGGCTTCGTAGAGCTCGCGCACGATGCCCTGGTCCACGAGTTGGTTGCACTTCATGATGATGCGGCCGCCGCCCTTGGCCCGGTGAATTTCCGCTTCTTCCCGGATCAGACGCGTGATGTTGGCGCGCAGGTGATTGGGCGAAACGAAAATGCGGCGGTAGTTGTCGATCACTCCGAAACCGGTCATCACGTTAAAGAGATCCTGCACATCGCTGCAGATGTCGTCTCGTGCGGTAAAGAGTCCCAGATCGGTGTAGATCTTTGCTGAAGACGCGTTGTAGTTGCCCGTGCCGATATGCGCATAGCGACGCATGCCCTTGGGCTCACGGCGCACAACCAAGCAGAGCTTGGCATGAATCTTCAACCCGGCAAAACCGTAGACAACGTTAACACCGGCGCGTTCAAGCTCTTCTGCCCAGTTGATGTTCTGCTCTTCGTCAAAGCGAGCTTTGAGTTCGACCACGGCCGTCACCTGCTTGCCACGGCGGCGAGCCTCTAGCAACGCACGCACGACGGGCGAATCGCTGCCGCAGCGATAAAGCGTCTGCTTGATGGCCACAACGTCCGGATCCACCGCTGCCTGACGCAGGAAGCGCAACACGCAGCCGAAGCTGTCGTAGGGGTGAAACACCATCAGATCGCGTTCGCGAATTTCAGCAAAAAGATCCTCTTCCGGATCGAAAGGCTTGGGCGTATTGGCACGGAAAGGCGGGTACTTCAACGCCGGCTTGTCAATCTTCATCAAGCGCATGAAATCATTGAACGCCAGCGGCATCTTCAGGCGCACCACCTGAGACGGGTGCACGTCCAAATGGCTGATCAGGAAATCCTGAAGGGCAAGCGGCATGCCGCGCGCCAATTCCACACGCACGATAGAGCCGAAACGGCGCTGCTCGACATAGTCGCGCACGGCAGCCAACAGATCGTCGGCCTCGTCTTCCTCAATCTCACCGTCGGTGTTGCGCGTAACGCGGAACATGCCGTAGTTCTTCACCTTATAGCCCGGGAACAACATCCCCATGCGATTGGCGACCAGATCTTCCATCATAAGGATGTCGCCGTCACCCGAAGCAAAGTCAACTGTCTCTTCGCCCGTCAAATCCTTGGGCACAAAGAGGAAACGCGGCACGTTGTTCGGATTCTTGAGACGCGCGAAGTAGGATTTCTCGTCGCTCGGGTCGGTGCTGCGCAGCTCAATCACGAAATTGATGCTGCGGCTCGAAATCATCGGGAAGGGGCGTCCGGCATCCACACCCTGCGGAGTCAAAACGGGCAAGATTTCGGTTTCAAAATACTTGTCGACCATCTGACGGCGCACGCCGGTGAGTTCGTCATAGGTGATGAAGTGCACGTCCTTCTTTTCAAGCGCGGGCTTGAGCTCTTTGAGCCACAGCTCCTCGGCTTCGTCGAGCAACTCACCCACACGGCGTCGAATCTCAATAAGCTGCTTGGCGGGCGGCATCTTGTCGGGGCCCGTCGGCAACACGTTGCTGCGCGCCTGACGCTGCAGGTTCATGACGCGCACCATGTAAAACTCATCGAGGTTGTTAAAGAAGATCGCCAGGAACTTGACACGGTCAAGCAACGGCACTTTTCGGTCTTCAGCCGTTTCCAGAACCTTACGGTCAAATTCGATCCAACTGATTTCACGGTTGGTGTAGAGCGACGGGCTGTCAAGGTCGACCGCCACCGGCGCTTTTTCTTCCTTGGCAACCTTGGTCGTTTTTTTAGCCGGGGCGGTCGCCTTTTTTATTACCGTCTTACGGCTGCGCTTGACCGGATTTGCCTTAGGGGCTGCCGTCGTCGATTCTTGCTTTTGGTCAGGAGTCGGAACCTCCGGCTGCACCGCTTGTTGTTGAACTTTTTCTGCGTCGCTTTCAGTCACTTTTTTCTCCATCATGGCTAATGAAATACGAACGGAATGTCGTATTTTGTGGCGCTAATTTTTCGATTTTATTACAAGCGCTTTTTCTTCGATTTCATGGTTCTTTGATCTGTCCATCATTCAAGCGTTTTCCCGCGGATTTCCCAAATGATTTCCACGTCTGTACAGAGATGTTCCACATGGAACGTTAAGACTGCATCAGACAAAGTTCGACAGGCGAAGCAGACCGCTTTCGCGTTATGATTTGGCAACTTCTTTTTTACCGCCGATGCGGGGTGTTTTTGTGTCCGCAAAAATCACATCCGTATCGCGCATGACACGAAAGTAACCAACGATGCGAATTCTTCTGGTTGAAGACGATCAAATGATCGGCGAAGGCGTCGTCGACGGGCTCAAAGCCGAAGGCTATGCCGTCGACTGGGTGCAGGACGGCAATTCCGCTCTGATCGCTCTGCGTACCACTCCGTTTTCCCTTGTCATTCTGGATCTGGGTCTGCCCGGCAAAGACGGCATCAGCGTACTGCAAGAAGTGCGCTCGCGCCGCATTCACACGCCGGTGCTCGTGACGACGGCCCGCGATACCGTGTCCGACCGTGTCAAAGGGTTGGACGCCGGCGCCGACGACTACCTGATCAAGCCGTTTGATCTTGACGAGCTCTCCGCGCGTATCCGCGCGCTGCTGCGCCGTTCCGCAGGCCGCAGCGAGCCCACAATTGAGCGCGGCAAGCTTCTTATCAAGCCTGAAACCCGCGAAGTGTTCTACAACGGCGAACCTGTGTTGCTCTCCTCCAAGGAATATGCTCTTCTGGTCGCTCTGGCCGATCGCGCAGGCGTCGTGCTCTCACGCGGGCAACTCGAAGAAAAACTCTATGACTGGGATTCGGCGGTGGGCTCCAACACGATCGAAGTGCACATCCACCACCTGCGCAAGAAGCTCTCGGACAGCGCCATCAAGACCGTTCGCGGTGTGGGCTACCTGCTCGAGACCTAGCATCGCATGGCCGCCAGTATCCGTAGCCGAATCGTGCTTACGCTCGTTTCGGCTCTCATCGTCGCCGGACTTGTGGCCTCCTGGGCCACTTATCACTCTACCCGCTCCGAGCTCTCAGGTCTCTTCGACGAGCAACTCCGGCATACCGCACTTGAACTGATCGAGCGCGGCGACAACGACATCAAACACACGATCCTCGTGGGACAGTCCCCAGAGATGCGTTTTTTGGTGCAGATCTACGATGCCTCCACCAACCGTGTTTACCTGTCGCGTCGCACCGATGCGTTGCCTTTAGCTGAAAGCGTAGGCTTTAGCGACATCAAGGACGAGTCCGGCACCCAATGGCGTCAGTTCACCGCCACGGTCGGCACCAAGATCGTTCAGGTCGCGCAGCCCATGGACGTGCGCGATCGCTTGGCAGTCTCTTCAGCGATGAACATCGTGCAGCCGATGTTTATCCTGATCCCGTTTTTGGCGATTGCCATCTGGTTTGTGATCGTACAGGCGCTGCAGCCTTTAAACAAAACCGCACGCGCCGTTGCGAAACGATCGCCCTCAAGCATGACGCCGATTGACACCGAAGGGCTGCCCTACGAATTAAAGAGCCTCGTTGATGCCATCAATTCGCTGATGAGCCGTCTGGGCGATTCGTTAAGCGCCCAACAGCGCTTTGCTTCCGACGCCGCCCATGAACTGCGCACACCTCTGGCAGCCATCAAACTTCAGGCACAGCTTTTATCCCGTGCCAAAGATCCGGAAACGCGTGCAAAGTACGCCTCCCGCCTTCAAGAGGGCGTAGCACGCGCCACGCGGCTTGTCCAGCAGCTCTTGACCATCGCGCGCCTTGATCCGGATGCCCACGACAAGCCCATGAGCGAATTCAATCTGGCGGCCGTGGCGCAAGCCTCGGTCGAAGAGCTCTCCGTATCGGCCGAAGCCAAAGGCATCACGCTCACGCATAACTGCACCGATGTCACCATGCTCGGCATGAAAGATGCCATCGGACTCATGATCACCAACCTCACTGACAACGCCATCCGTTACACGCCCGAGGGCGGCCGTATCGAGGTAGCCGTGCGCGACGATGGCGACTGCCATGCCGTAATCACCGTCACCGACAACGGTCCGGGCATCGCTCCCGAAGAACGTACCCGCGTCTTCGAGCGTTTCTACCGCGCGCTTGGCACCAAAGTGTCCGGCACGGGGTTGGGGCTGGCAATCGTGAGCCGAATCGTTCAGATGCACAACGGTACGATCACGGTAAACGACGGTTTTGTGAGACCACCCCATGACGGCGAGCCCGAAGGCTTTGGGGCGCAGTTCATGGTCCGCATTCCGCTGTGTCCGGCTCCCAATCAGGCCGTCAAATTGTGAGAAACCCGAAGCGAGATGCGTGCCTTGTTACAAATTTAACCCGACGGCCACAGTTCCCCACATTCACCGACGCCTTTTTCCTTTATTGTTTGCCGCAACTTGAAAAACAATTGACGACTGAAGCCAGAGCGCAACCGATGCCATCGGATTGATTTGCGCGCCCGACTGTTCGCCACAAAAATTCGATACCGGAGTAACAAAAGAAAATGTTCACCAAAACGCTTAAGCCCGCCGCAGTGATCGCTGCTGCCGTCATTGCTTTTTCCGGCGCTCTTTTGTCCGCGACGCCCGCCGTTGCCAGCGGCCTAGCTCCGCAGGCAACCGTCGCCACGACACAATTGCCCGACTTCGTTCAACTCGTTGAAAAGTACGGCAAGGGCGTCGTGAACATTTCCACCGTGCGCGAAGCCCGCGTCGTTGAAGGCGCCGACCCGTTTGGCTTTGACGAACGCCACGCGGAAATCTTCCGCCGCTTTGGCTTTCCCTTCCCCTTTGGCGGCGGTCCCCGTCAGGAACCTGAACGCCGCGGCACGGGTTCAGGCTTCATCATCAGCGCCGACGGTCTGATTCTTACCAACCACCACGTTGTTGACGGCGCCGACGAAATCAAAGTGCGTCTCACCGACAATCGTGAATTCACGGGCAAAGTGCTCGGTTCTGATGCCAAGACCGACATCGCCGTCGTCAAGATCGAAGCCAAGGATCTGCCTTACCTCACGATGGGCAACAGCGACGAACTGAAGGTCGGCGAATGGGTGGCCGCCATCGGTAGCCCCTTCGGTCTGGACAACACGGTCACTTCCGGCATTGTGTCCGCCAAGAGCCGTAAGTTGCCGAGCGATCAGTACGTTCCCTTCATCCAGACCGACGTAGCCGTCAATCCGGGCAACTCCGGCGGCCCGCTCTTTAACATGAAGGGCGAAGTCGTGGGCATCAACTCCCAGATCTTCTCCACTTCGGGCGGCTTCATGGGCCTTTCGTTTGCCATTCCGAGCAACCTGGCCATGCAGATCAAGGATCAACTCGTGAAAAACGGCAAGGTCACACGCGGCCGTATCGGCGTGGTGATCCAGAGCGTCACGCAGGATCTTGCGGAAAGTTTCGGCATGAAGGCTCCTAAAGGCGCTATCGTGAGCCAGGTTGAAAAGGACGGTCCTGCAGCAAAAGCCGGTCTGCAGGAAGGTGACATCATTACAGCCGTTAACGGCAAGGCCATTGACGATAGCGTCGACATGCCGGTCATCATCGGCAGTATGGCCCCGGGCTCGATCGCCAAACTTTCCATCATTCGCAACAACAAGGACATGACGCTTGACGTCAAAGTTGAGGAAGCTCCCAACGAGAGCGCTTCGTCGAACGCTTCCAAGACTGCTGCCGCCAACAAGCTCGGCGTAACAGTGCGTCCTCTCAACGATGAGGAAAAAGCCAAGGCTGAAACCGAAGGTCTGCTCGTTACCGAATCGACGGGTGCCGCCCGCAAGGCCGGCATCCGTGAAGGCGACATCATCGTCAACGTCAACGGCGTTAAGATCAAGAAGACCGACGACCTGGCACGTGTTCTCGAAAAGAACAAGAACCTGCGTGTGTTGGTGCAGCGCCGTGACGGCCGCATCTTCATTCCGGTTCGTCTGAAGTAATAATCTTCTCCTTGGGATTTTCGCAAAACGGCAGCGTCTCTTCGCTGCCGTTTGCGTTTCAAGCCATGCGAATCCGTCCGTTTACCGCTGCCGACGCCGAGCCCACGCTCGCGCTTTTCCGCCATACCGTCAAAACCGTCAACCGCCGCGACTATTCCGAAGAAGAAGTCGCCGCCTGGTTGCGCGAAGAAGACGTGACGCCCGACATGTGGCTCGACTCCTTCACCGGAAAAGTCGCATTTGTGGCCATCGACGACAACGGAACGCTTACGGGTTTTGTCGACTGCGAACCTCAAACCGGCCTTATCGATCGCCTTTTTGTTGCAGCTCACCGACAGGGAGAAGGCATCGGATCCGCACTTCTCGCACAAGCGCAGGCCGCTGTTGAGCGCTCCGTTTCCACGTTTACCGTTTATGCCTCTCTGACCGCGCGGATCTTTTTCGAGCGAAGCGGCTATACCGTCGTCACGCCCAATCTCGTTACCCGCACCTACACGAAAAACGGCATTGTCCGCATCATTGATCTGAAGAACTTCCAGATGCAAAAAAGCCGCGACTAAGGCGGCTCTTTTGCGCAGTTACCGTCAGCAACTACTTGCTTGGATGTTCCTTGCCGTAATGCGTCTCGTCGAGATGTTCGGCGCGTTCGTGCATATCGGCAGGCACTCCGATCGTTTCCGGATCATCGCGTACGTTGTCTTCGGCTTGCTCGATTTCTTTGGATACCGAAGACCCCAATGTCCTTTTCAAGACATCGTTATCGACTTCCTTCAACCAGTGACCAACCACGATGCAGGCAATACCGTTGCCGATCATGTTGGTGATGGCTCGAGCCTCCGACATGAAGCGGTCGATGCCGAGAATCAGAGCAAGACCGGCCACCGGAACATGACCCACGGCCGAAAGCGTGGCTGCCAGCACGATAAATCCCGAACCGGTGACGCCTGCGGCGCCCTTGCTGGTGAGCAACAGCACAGCCAAAAGCGTGAGCTGCTGAACAAGCGTCATCTGCACGTCGCAAGCCTGTGCAATAAAGACGGCGGCCATCGTCAGATAGATCGCCGTGCCGTCCAAGTTAAAGGAATAACCCGTCGGAATCACCAGACCAACCACCGACTTTGTCACGCCTGCCTTTTCCATCTTGTCCATCATGCGTGGCAAGACTGATTCTGAAGAACTAGTGCCCAGCACAATCAGGAGTTCTTCCTTGATGTACATGATGTAGTGCAAAATGGAAAAACCGTGCCAACGGCAGATCAGGCCCAGCACCACAAAAATGAAAAGTAGACAGGTGAGATAGAACGTCCCCATGAGTTCGGCCAGCGGAATCAGCGAGTCGAGCCCGTATTTGCCGATCGTAAAGGCCATGGCACCGAACGCACCCAGAGGAGCCACGCGCATGATCATGCCAACGATCTGGAAGAGCACACGCGAAGATTTGTCAATGATTTCAAATACGAGAGAATTGCGGCCGCCCATCTTGTGCAGCGCAAAGCCGAAAAGCAGCGAGAAGAAAAGCACCTGCAGAATCTCACCTTCGGCAAAGGCGCCCACGACAGTCGAAGGAATGATGTGCAGAAGGAAATCCACCGTTCCCTGCATCTGGCCCGGCTTCGTGTATGCTTCGACGGCTTTGCTGTCCAAAGATGCAGGATCAACGTGCATGCCCACGCCCGGCTGAACGACATTGACAATAAAAAGGCCGACGATCAGAGCAATGGTGGAAACAATCTCAAAGTAAAGAAGCGCCAGACCGCCCGTCTTACCCACTTTTTTCATATCTTCCATACCAGCGATACCGGTCACGACCGTACAGAAGATCACCGGCGCAATGATCATTTTGATCAGCTTGATGAAGCCGTCGCCAAACGGCTTCATCATTTCGCCGACATGCGGCGCGAAGTGACCGAGCAAAACGCCGATCACAATCGCGCAAATCACCTGAAAGTACAGCACCTTGTAGATCGGCGTCTTTTTCTTTGCGGTTGTCTCAAGCATAAGTTATGAGAATTTTCCGTGTTAAATCAGTCGAATGGCTTTGATGCGATCATTGACGCAAAAAAGCCCGCAAGGTTGGATTTTCTCAGCTGCCTCGGTTCCCGGCGTGCTGACACAGTGAAAAGCACCGATATTTTTGAGATACCGGTGCTTTTCATCAAAGAAACCAAGCAGTTTCTCTCAGTAGAGAGTCGTCTGCAGGCAGCTTCCCGAATCAGCGGATGACGGTTTTCACAATGGCATTGATCATGCGTTCCACATCCAGTTCCGGATGCGCAATCAACCGAAACGCCATGCCGTCAACGAGAGCCATATCCATTTCCACCATCACCTCGATTTCTTCATCGGAAACATCCGCTGAAGCTCGGCTGCGGTGCATTTTCTTGATCAACTCCCGAACCTGGGCATCCGAACGTTTGACAATGTCACCCATGGAGCCGTTTCTGGCGCCTCTTCGAGGATCTCAATTTTGACACGCGCGCGTTGCACTGCCAACTGTTTACGCAAAGACTCGCAAAACTGTCGTCGCTGCTCCTCCAGCGAAACGCGTCCGTTGACAATTTCATCAATTTCGCGGGCAAGGCGAGCAACTTCTCGTTGTGCGAACTCATCAATGATGGCGTCTTTACCGTCAAAGTAGTTGTAGAAATTGCCCACGCTGATGCCGGCTCGCTTGGCGATTTCTTGCATTGTTGTCGCCTTGATGCCGCGCTCGCGAAAGCACGAAGCGGCAGCGGACAAAATTTGCTCCCGCAAATTGCCCGCCGCACAGGATACCGCTGTCGTCATTTCGCATCCGCCGTCTGCGTTGTTTCAGCCGACTCTTCAAGCTGCGAGCCGCCGCCCAACACTTTGTAGAGCGTTACGAGGCTTGCGGCACGCGACAGCTGAGCGTTGATCACGGCCTGCTGCGCCGAGAAGTTCGAGCGCTGGCTGTCGAGCACTTCAAGATAGCTGTCTGCGCCGTTCTTGTAGCGCTCTTCGCTCAAGCGAAGCGTTTCGGCCGTTGCAGCCGCCAACTGTTGCTGCGCCAAAAGTTCGTCGGCAACCGTGCCTTCGGTCGCCAGTGCATCGGCCACTTCCTGGAACGCCGTCTGAATGGCAAGTTCGTAGTCGGCAATCGACTTCTTCTGATAGGCCTCAGCCGCACGCAGATTGGCAATGTTCGCGCCGCCCGTGAAAATCGGCAGCGTGATATTGGGCACAAAGCTCCACGTATGCGTACCGCCGTTAAAGAGCTCGTTGAGTTCTCCCGAAATGGATCCGGCCGATCCCGTGAGCGTAATGCTCGGGAAGAATGCGGCGCGAGCCACGCCGATATTGGCGTTGGCCGAACGCAAAACCGCTTCGGCCGACGCGATATCGGGACGAGCGAGCAACACTTCGCTCGGGATGTTGGATGCCACCGATACCTGCGGCTTGGTGATGTCCATCTTCAAACCTTCGGGCTCAAGCTCTGCCGGCACTTTGGTGCCCACAAGCGTCGCCAGCGCATTGCGATACTGTGCGACCGAGCGCGAGGCCTGGACGGCGGCGGCCTTGGCCGTTGCCACCGTCTGCATGGCCTGCTGCACTTCAAGCATGCTCGAAGCACCGAGCTCGTAGCTCTGCTGGATTAACTTCAGACTCTCGGACTGGCTGTCGTATGTCTCCTGTGCGAGCTTGAGCAAATCCTTGCTGGCGCCAAGCGACAACCAGGTCTGAGCGATTTCGGTGATCACCGTCATCTGCGCCGTGCGCTGAGCCGCCTGCGTCTGGAAGTAGGCCTGCAGCGCCTGTTCGTTCAGATTGCGGATGCGTCCGAACAAATCAAGCTCGTAGGATGCCATCGCAGCACTGGCCGAGTAGGTGTGCGACGTGACATCAACCCCCGTACTGGTCGTTGAAGCAGGCGTACGGCCGGCCGTCTCTTCGGCCTGCACCGCCACCGACGGCAACAGATCCGCACGGCTTACGTTGTACTGTGCGCGAGCCTGCTCAACAGAATAGAACGCCGAACGCAGACTGCGGTTGTTTTGCAGACCAAGTTCAATGAGCTTGGTGAGACGTTCATCGGTAAAGAAGTCACTCCACTTCTGCAGCCCTTCGGTCAGAAGCGCCGCGTTTTTCGTTGCCTCATCCTGCGGCCAAACCTGCTCAACGGGAGCCTCGGGACGCTCGTACTCGGGAGCCAAGGAAATGCAGCCCGAAAGCAGCAAGGCCGAAGCCAGAGGCAAAAGACATAAGGTTTTACGCATTTGTTTCCTCATTTTTTATTCCTGAGACTCCACGGCCTTCGGTTCGGCGGCGACAACCGGTTGGGATTTCTTTCCCGAGAAAATGCGGGTCACCAACACGAAGAACGCAGGCACAAAGAAGATGCATAGGAACGTTCCCGTGATCATACCGCCCAAAACAGCCACACCAATGGCCGACTGTGCACCGGCGCCGGCGCCCGAGGCCATGGCCAGAGGCAAAACGCCCAGACCGAAAGCCAGAGACGTCATCAAAATCGGGCGAAGACGCAACCGGACAGCCTCAACCACGGAAGCAAGCAATTCCTGCCCCTGATCATGCAGATCGCGGGCAAATTCCACAATCAGAATGGCGTTCTTGGACACCAAACCGACCGTCGTCAACAAACCCACTTGGAAGTACACGTCGTTTTCCTTGCCGCAAATCCAGGTCAAGCCCAGAGCGCCGACAACGCCGGTGGGCACCACCAGAATCACGGCAATCGGAATCGTCCAGGATTCGTACAGAGCCGCCAGAGCCAGGAACACCACAAGCACCGAAAGGGCATACAAGGGAGCGGCATTGCTGCCGGCAACACGTTCCTGATACGACACGCCGTTCCATTCGATGGAGTAGCCGTGCGGCATTTGCTGCAAAATCTCTTCGATGGCCTGCATGGCTTCACCGGAAGAAACGCCGGGAGCCGGACTGCCTTGAATATTGACGGCGTCAATGGCGTTAAAGCGGTCCAGACGCGGAGAACCCGATGTCCAGCTCGTCGTCACAAACGACGAGAAGGGAACCATCTGCCCGCTGATCGAGCTCTTGACATGCCACTTGGCAAGGTCGGCCTCTTCACCGCGAGAATCCGGAATACCCTGCACGTACACCTTCTTCAGGCGTCCCTGATCCATAAAGTCATTGACATAGGACGAACCGAAGGCGGCATTAAGCGTCGTATTGATTTGCGATTCGGACACCCCCAGCGTACGGGCCTTTTCGTAGTCCACATTCAGCTGAACCATCGGCGCGTCGGGCATGCCGTTATGGCGAACCTGACGCAGACGCGGGTCTGCGTTGGCCTTGGCAAGGAACTCGTTCATGACCTGCATCAGGCGATCATGCCCCTGACCGGAACGATCCTGCAGGAAGAAATCAAAACCGTCGGCCACGCCCAGTTCCGGAACGGCAGGCAACTGGAACACATACCCCTGCGCGTCCTTGAAGGCCGGCGAAAAGAGCGTACCGAGAGAGCGCATCATCACGGCATTGGCCGAGGACGATTCATCCTTGCGCTCGGACCAGTCCTTGAGCTTAATAAAGCCCATGGAGTTGTTCTGACCCGTACCGGCAAAGGAGTAGCCGCCCACAGTAAACACGTGTTCGACGTCCTTTTTCTCGGCTTCGCGAATGACTCTCTGGAAGCGATCCACCACCACGTCCGTACGTTCGGCCGTTGCAGAAGCCGGCGTCTGCAGCATCATCAGCAGCACGCCCTGGTCTTCGCCCGGCATGAAGGCGCTCGGAATCTTCATAAAGCCCAGCACCACAGCGCCGATCAAGACGGCGTAGAGCACCAACAGGCGAGAAATGCGACGGACAAACATGCGCACCGATGCACGCACACCGCTTGTCAGCGCGTCAAAAGCCTGATTGAACTTGCCGAAGAACCCGGTCGTCGCCTTTTCGTGCCCCGGCTCAATCTGCTTGAGAATGGAGGCGCAAAGAGCCGGAATCAGCGTCAAAGCCACCACCACCGAGAGCGCCATGGCCGAGACAATCGTCACGGAGAACTGGCGATAGATCACGCCCGTGGATCCGCCGAAGAAGGCCATCGGCACGAACACGGCCGACAGCACCATGGCGATACCGATCAGAGCGCCGGTGATCTGCTGCATGGATTCGACCGTAGCTGTTTTCGGATCACATCGTCGCTCCATCATCACACGCTCGACGTTTTCCACCACCACAATGGCGTCGTCCACCAGCAAGCCGATGGCAAGCACCAAGGCAAACATCGTGAGCATGTTGATTGAGTAGCCCATGAGCGCCAGGACAGCGAACGTACCCAAAAGCACCACCGGCACGGAAATCGTCGGAATGATCGTTGCACGCCAGTTCTGCAGGAACAAGAACATCACGCAGACCACCAGCACGATGGCTTCCAACAGAGTCTTGACCACTTCATGCATGGCAGCGCGCACGAACGGCGTCGTGTCAAACGGAATCACCGCTTCCACGCCTTCCGGGAAGAAGGGACGCAGTTCGTCGAGCTTTGCCTGAACGCGGGCAGCCGTTGCCAGAGCGTTGGCGCCGGAACTCAAACTGATGGCCACACCCGAAGAAGGCTGACCGTCATAGCGGCCTTGGAAGGTATAGGTTTCCTGACCAAGGGAAACTTCACCGATATCCTTGATACGGACGACGGAGCCGTCGGACAGCGTCTTCAGAGCGATCTGCTCGAATTGTTCGGGCGTAGTCAACAAGGAACTTGCTCGAATCGTAGCCGTGATCATGCGCTTGCCGTTGGTGGGCTGGCCGGCAATATCACCGGAAGCCACCTGCACGTTCTGCGTACTGATGGCACTCATCACGTCGGAAACTTCCAGTCCGTATTTAACAAGAAGCGCGGGATCCATCCAGATGCGCATGGCATAGGAGGCACCGAACACCGTCACTTCACCGACGCCCTCCAAACGAGCAAGCGGCTCTTCGATGTTGTTCGTCAAAAAGTCACCCAGGTCACCTGAAGTGAGCTTTCCCGAGGTATCGATAAAGCCGACCACCTGAAGGAATGAAGCCGAACTTTTTTGCACCTGAACGCCCAGCTGTCGGACGGTATCCGGCAACGTCGGCTCAGCCATCGACAGCTTGTTTTGCACCTGCACCTGGGCAATATCAGGATTGGTGCCGGCCACGAAGGTGAGCGTAATCGTCATACGGCCCGTCGAGTCGGAGTTTGAGCTCATGTAGATCAAACCGTCCAAACCCGTCATGTTCTGCTCGATCACCTGCGTGACGGTGCGTGACATGGTCTCGGCCGAAGCGCCCGGGTAAGTTGCCGTAATGCGAACCTGAGGCGGCGCAATATTGGGGTACTGAGACACCGGCAAGTTAAAAATTGCCAGGACGCCCGCAAGCATGATGGTGATAGCAATCACCCAAGCAAAAATCGGACGATTTACAAAGAAACGACTAAGCATGCTCTGTCATCCTCTGTCGATTATTTCGCGGCTTGGGTCGGAGCGGCAGCAGGCTTTTCACCAGCCACGGTGTACTGCACGAGGGCACCCGGGCGAACGCGCTGCAAACCTTCCACAATGACCTTGTCGCCGTCTTTGAGGCCTTTATTGATGATCCAGTTGGTCCCTTCCGTACCGCCGATCACCACATCGCGACTTTCCACTTTGTTTTCGGCATTGACCACGTAAACGTACGGATCGCCTGTCGTGCGGCGCATGGTGGCGCGCTGATCAATCTTGATCACATTCTCACGCACGCCGTCGACCAGACGCGCGCGCACGAACATTCCCGGCAACAGATCTCCGTCGGGATTGTCAAACACGGCACGTACGCGCACCGTACCGGTGCTTTCATCGACGAGAGCGTCTTTGAAAGTTAGCCGTCCCAAATGCTTGTAAGTTTTGTCGCCGTCCAAAATCAGCTGAACATCGGCCGAGCCGTCCTTATTGACTTTGAGCATGCCTTTGGCAGCCTGTTCACGCAGTCGGGAAAGTTCGTCAAAGGACTGAGTCACGTCCACATAAATGGGATCAAGCTGCTGCACAACCGTCAAACGGCTGGTCTGATTGGCCGTCACCAAGGCGCCCGGCGTGACTTCAGACAAAGAGACACGTCCGGTAATCGGGCTTCTGACTTCCGTGTAGTCCAGATTAATCTGAGCAGTCGCAAGCGCTGCCTTTGCTGCTTCCACATTGGCAATGGCTACCTTGTATGCCGCCTGAGCCTGATCATCGGCCGAACGACTCACTGCATTGACCTTCACAAGTTCGGCGGAACGCTTGGCATCAGCCTTGGTCGAAGCCAGGTTGGCACGGGCCTGCAACAAAGAGGCTTTTGCAGAAGCAACCTGCGCCTTATAGAGCGCCGGGTCAATACGATAGAGTGACTGGCCCTCCTTGACCATTGCGCCTTCTTCAAAAAGGCGCTTCTGCAAAATGCCGCTGACCTGAGGACGAACTTCGGCCGTCTGATAGGCTGTCGCGCGACCGGGCGCATCCGTACGAATGATTGCGTCGGAAAGTTCAACCTGTTGGACGACGACTTGAACGGCCTGAGGCGTAGCGGCAGCCTGCTGCTGATTACCTCCCTTATCAAGGCAGCCCGTGAGTGCGGTCGCGGCAAGTCCCGCAACTACCAGCACATGCGTCGTGCGAAATTTCAAAGTCATTATGAGACTCCGTTTAATGCTTTTTTGGAATTCTTTGAGGACCAATCCGGGCAGCAACGTCACCTGCCTTTTGCATACGGTCCCAACACAAAATGGAACGAATAGCCCCAAGACTACGTTCCGTTTGGATGAATAAAGGTTCAGCATTCTAGTCAGATTTTTGCGTTTTGTTGTACCAACTGTTCAAACTTTACATTCGACCTCTAGCAGCAACCAACGCATACAAAAAACGAAAGCCGTCGAACTCCTTCAAAGACATTCGGCGGCTTTCAGAATGGTTTCTCTAAGCGCAGGTTTACTCTACCGTAACACTCTTGGCAAGATTTCGGGGCTTATCGACGTCCGTACCGCGAGCCAGAGCAGTGTGATACGCCAAAAGCTGCAGCGGCACGATGTGCAGAATCGGCGACAAGTCGCCATAGTTCTCCGCCAAACGAATCACATGCATGCCTTCGGTGTCTTCAATCACGCTGTCGCCGTCGGCAAAGACATAGAGTTCTCCGCCACGGGCTCGCACCTCCTGCATATTGCTCTTGAGTTTCTCAAGAAGTTCGTCATTGGGAGCGATTGTCACCACCGGCATATCGGCGTCAACGAGCGCGAGCGGCCCGTGCTTGAGTTCGCCCGCCGGATACGCTTCAGCGTGGATGTAGCTGATTTCCTTGAGTTTAAGCGCCCCCTCGAGCGCAATCGGATAATGCACACCGCGTCCCAGGAAAAGCGCGTCTTCCTTGGAAGCAAACCGCTCGGCCCAAGCAATGATGGACGGCTCCAGCGCCAAGCAGCCTGCCATCGCCGCCGGAATGTGACGCAAGCTCGATAAAGCATGCGCTTCTTCTGTCGAATTCAACCGTCCGTGCAGTTTGGCAAAAACAAGCGTCAGAAGATAAAGCGCCACCAGTTGCGTGGTAAACGCCTTGGTGCTTGCCACTCCGATTTCCACGCCCGCTCGTGTGATGTATGCCAGTTCACACTCATGGACCAACGCGCTTTGCGCCACATTGCATATCGCCAGCGTCTTGGTCATTCCCATCGACACCGCATGCTTTAATGCAGCCAGCGTATCTGCCGTTTCGCCCGATTGAGAAATTGTGACCACCAGCGTTTCCGGATCCGGAATTGTGGTGCGATAACGGTATTCGCTTGCAATCTCCACATCCACCGGAATACCCGCGATCGCCTCAAGCCAATATTTGGACGTGAGCGCCGCGTAAAAACTCGTGCCGCAGGCAAGCATCAGAATGCGGCGGGTACTGCGAAACACTTCTTCAGCTTTTTTCCCAAACAAGGTCGGCGTAATGCCTTCGACGCCTTCGAGCGTATCGGCAATTGCGCGCGGCTGCTCGAAGATTTCCTTTTGCATGTAGTGGCGATAAGGTCCGAGTTCGGCAGCGCCTGCATACGCCTGCACGATCACGGCTTTGCGCTCGACAGGTTGCCAGGAGTCGTTGCCCGTACGTCCATAAATCTGACACTCGTCCTTGGTCATCGACACAATGTCGCCGTCGTCAAGATACACAATCTTGTCCGTGACTCCGACGAGCGCCATGGCGTCGCTGGCGATAAAGTTTTCGCCCTCGCCCAAACCAACGACCATGGGAGAACCTTGACGCGCACCCACGATACGCTCGGGGTGGCGTTTGTCGAAAACTGCCACCGCATAGGCACCCGTCACACGGGAAAGCGCCTTTTTGAGCGCCTCCAGAAGGTCATCCTTAAGATAGAAATTGACCAGATGTGCGAGCACTTCGGTGTCCGTTTGGCTTTGCATGGTGACACCTGTGGCTTCGAGCTCGGCTCTCAGTTGAGCGAAGTTTTCGATGATGCCGTTGTGCACCAATGCAATGCGGTTGCCCGCAATATGCGGGTGTGCATTGGCTACGACGGGCCCCCCATGCGTGGCCCAGCGTGTATGCGCAATGCCGACGGTGCCGTGCATGCCTTCGGCCCGCACCTGCTCGGCCAAATCCTTGACACGCGCCACACTGCGGGCGCGGTCAATTTCACCGTCGCGCACGACTGCGACGCCACAGCTGTCGTAGCCACGGTACTCAAGGCGCTTTAGACCTTGCAGAAAAACGGGAACAACGTCCCTGCCGGCAACGCCGGCCACAATTCCGCACATGATGCCGCCTCCGCGATCAGTTCTTCACGAACGTGTAGCCTTCAGGCACCGGCGGCTTCCATCCTTCGATCGTCGTCTGACGGGCGCGTCCCACTGTGAGTTTGTGTTCGGGAGCATTATGGGTAAGCGTCGTGCCGGCGCCGATCGTAGCACCGCTGCCGACCGTTACCGGAGCCACTAATTCAGTACCCGAACCGATGAAAGCTTTGTCACCGATCACCGTGCGGAACTTCTCGACACCGTTGTAGTTGCAGGTGATGGTGCCCGCACCGATGTTAACGCCTGAGCCCATTGTCGTATCACCGATGTAAGAGAGGTGGTTGACTTTGGAACCTTCGCCGATTTCAGACTTCTTAATTTCCACGAAGTTGCCGATGTGCACCTTGGCAGAGAGTTCAGCACCCGGACGCAAACGAGAATAGGGGCCGATCTTGGCATCGGGACCGATCTTGGCCGAATCAATGTGCGTAAAAGCTTCAATGCGAGTTCCCGCAGCGATTTCGGCATTACGAATCACGCAGTAGGGTCCGACATAAACATTGTCGCCAAGCTTAACTTCACCCTCGAACACGCAGCCCACATCAATCACGACGTCGGTACCGCACTGCAGCGTACCGCGGATGTCCAGACGTGACGGATCAAGCACCGTTACGCCGCTTTCGGTGAGCTGTTCGGCCAGATGATCCTGCCAGATACCTTCGAGACGGGCAAGCTGCGTCTTGGAATTGACGCCTTCGACCTCAAAACTGCGGCGAGGACGCGCAGAGTTGATGCGCACGCCGTCGCGCACAGCCAAGCCGATCACGTCGGTGAGATAGTACTCGCCTTGTGCATTGGAAGTCTTGAGTTCGGAAAGCCACCCCTGCAAGCGCGCCGTCGGAAGCAACATGATGCCGGTGTTGACTTCTCGGATTTGCTTTTGGCCTTCGGTAGCGTCTTTTTGTTCAACAATCGCAACGATGCGACCCTTCTGGCGCAGGATACGGCCGTAACCCGTAGGATTGCGAAGCACGGTCGTGAGAATAGCCATGCCGTCGCCTGCGGCTGTCAGAAGCCGCTCAATTGTTTCGGGTTGCACGAGCGGTACGTCACCCAAGAGCACCAACGTGTATTCGGCCTCGGAATCGAGTTCGGGCAATGCACACTGCAGCGCGTGACCCGTCCCCATCTGAGGTTCCTGTAAAACGAAATGCAAACCTTCTTCCTGTGCAAAGGCACTCTTGACGACCTCTGCTCCGCAACCCACAACCACGACGGTGCGGGAAACGTTTTCGAGTTTTCTCACGCTGGCAAGCACATGTCCGAGCATCGGCATACCGGCCAAGGGTTGCAGCACTTTGGGAAGAGACGAGCGCATACGCTTGCCCTGCCCCGCGGCAAGAATAACAACGTTGATCATGAATCGATTCCTAAAATATGGACGCCCTTTTGAATTTCGGTTGGTTTCGGGCGGGATTGGTTTGGAAATTCGGGATTATTCTGCCATCAGATCGGCATTTTGTGGCCCCAAGACGAAAAACCCGCCGCGGCCTGAGCCTTTGACGGGTTTGTCGAGCGGAAAAAGCCGAAAAACTTAAGCAGCAACCTGTTCGATGCCGGCGAGCAGCCAGCCACTTGAGTCGTCGTCCTTGCGGGCAAGAACCCAACGTTCGCGAACCTCTTCGAACTCGCCCTCGATCTTCATGGCTCCCTTGAATTCGACGACAGCGACGTGCTCATTGGCGTCGGCCATCTTCGCAATTCCCAACAGCTTGGCGTCAAGATTGATCACCTCGGAGGTCTGCTTGGCGGCACCGCGCTCACGCAAACTGTGTGTCAGTTCAATAAAGAGCTCATCTGTCGTAAAGTCACCGAGCGAGTTGTAGTCACCCGAGTCCCAAGCCTTCTGCAACCGTACGAAGTTTTCCTTGGCCACCGCTTCAAAACCGGCTACGTCAAAACCGGCCGGAACTTCAAGTGCGGGCGCACCTTCTCCTTGAGCAACCTGCGCGTTCTGACGAGCAAACATATCCATGACGCTGCCCGGGCGAGCCCCCATCGTTTCAGGCATCACGGAAGCTGCGGTTGCGGTCGAAGCAGAAGCAGCGGAAGTTTCGGCAGCCGGTTGTGCCTGGCTATAGCTGGCCTGGGGCTGTTCACGCTGCGTCTGCGTATAGGTCTGACGGGAAGCCGCACCGGAACGATTGCCGGCCGCACGCCCTGCAAATAGACCGAGCACCATGCGCAGGACAAAATAGAGCGCTGCTGCCATCAGGACGATCATGATGATCTGGCCTACACCTTCGGAAAGACCGAATGCGCTCAAAAGAGCGGTAATGCCCAAAGCAGCGGCTGCTCCCATGAGAATGTTGCGCATCATAGAAGGTTTGGCAGCATTAGCCGCGGCACCCGCTGTGTTTTGCTGCTGGGCTGCGTTCTGACGATTGCTCTGCTGGTTCTGACGCAAAGCAGGAGCCTGCGGAGCCGGCGTTGCCTGACGCAGGGCCGGAGCCTGACGGCCGAGATTCATGCCGCCGCCCATACGACGGGCCGCTTCAGCACTGTCAATTGCCGTCGTCATCATCACCAAGCCCACGGCCAAAAGGGCAAAAAACTTTTTCATAGATTTCTTTCTCTGTTTCTCAATGACGTCCGCATCTGCAAAAACACCTGTTTCATCGGCGGACAACGGCTATCAATTGTACGGATGAGCCGTCTGCCTTAAAACAGGTGTTTTCGTTGATTTGTATGTGAGTTTTTCAGTTTGTTGCGCGACCCGTCACGGCTTGAGTCCAATATGTAACGCACAAACACCGAAAGTCATGTTCTTCCAAGTTACGCGATCAAGCCCCACCTCTTCCATGATGCCCGCAAGCGTCTCCTGATCGGGATGCATGCGGATGGACTCAGCCAAATACCGATAGCTTTCCGCGTCCCCCGCAATCTTTTGCCCGAGCCACGGCATCAGCTTGAAGGAATACAGATCGTAAAAAGGCTTAAAGATCTTCCAGCAACGACTGAATTCAAGCACCACAACGCGTCCGCCAGGACGCACGACGCGCATCATTTCCTTCAACGCACGATCTTTGTGGGTCATATTGCGCAGCCCGAAGCTCACCACCGCAATGTCAAAATAATTTTCCTCAAAAGGAAGTGCCTCGCAGTCACAAATCGCAACATGCGCCTTGCACCCGACGGCTTTAAGCCGTTTGGTGCCTTCCTTGATCATCTCATGATTAATGTCGGTCGCCCACACCTCTCCGGACTTTCCGACCACTTCGCCGAAACGAATCGCCATATCGCAAGTGCCGGAAGCAATATCCAACACTTTTTGACCTTCGGCTGCACCGGAAAGAGAGACGCAGGTACGTTTCCACACACGGTGCAACCCGAAACTCAGAACATCATTCATCAAGTCATAGCGCTTGGCTACCGACTCGAAAACTTCTTTGACGTCTTCTTCCTTTTCGCTTTCGGGCACGGCGCGGTAGCCGAAGTCCACCTGCTTTTCGGAATCGGAAGATTGTTTCTGATTTTCTTCTGCCATGTTTCTTATCCGTGCTGCTTGGACGGGCATGTCGCCTTGGGCTTGGGCATGAACGGCACATTGGCGGGATCGGCCGGATCGCGGCTTGCCCCAGCCTCCTTGAGTTGAGCAAGATAACCGTCCCAAAGTTCCTGCTGACGCGTGCCGATGTCGTGCAAATACTCCCAGCTGTAAATGCCGGAATCGTGACCGTCATCGAAAATAAAACGCACGGCGTAACGGCCGATCGGCTCAACGCCTTTGACGTCCACATCGCGCTTTCCGACCTGAAGTTTTGCCTGATCGGGCGTGTGTCCCGTCACTTCCGCCGAGGGAGAAAAGACACGAAGAAATTCGAAGGAAAACGAAAAGCTCTGTCCGTCATCAAAAGCAATGTCAAAACGCTTGCTCTTTTTGTGCAGGCTCATGTCAACGGGAAACACCATCTGCAGGACATCCTTTGAAAAAAAAGCGCGCTTGCGGCGCGCGCTCTCAGAGTGTATTCGGTTGGTGCCGCCGGCGGGACTCGAACCCACATCACAGCCTTCGGAGGGCCATATTCTATCCAGTTGAACTACGGCGACGAACGGCAAGCATTATACGGGAGAGTTCGCTCTCTTAGATATCGGCCGGATCCACCTCTATCGTCCAATCGGTGCCGGCGTCCCTCGGGTCCGCCGCAGACATTGCCGCCGACCAGGCAACCAAAAAAGCGTGAAGTCTCGCGCGAGATCCCGACTCCACCAACAGCTGACCTCGCTCCCGATCTTTGAGGCGCATGAGCGGCATCGGAACCGGTTCATAAATGAACACGTCACCGGCCGCCAGCGCCTCGGCTTTTATCTTGGCACGCCGCAAAAAGCCCAGTGCTCGGTCGAGCGTCTTGGCCTGCGCCGTTAAAAGAGCCTGACGACAAAACGGAGGAGAAACAGCATCTTCACGCTCCTGCAGGAGGCGTTCGGCAAACTGCTCATAGTTTTGCGTCTTCATATCGGCATAAACGGGGTGATTCGGGTACCGGGTCTGAATCATCACGCGACCGGCACGCTCGGCTCGTCCCGCTCGGCCTGCGACCTGCATGAGTGTAGCGTAAAGCCGCTCCTCGGCACGCACATCAGGACTCATGAGCTGAGCGTCGGCATTGAGTACCACCACGAGGCTCACGCGTTTGAAATCATGCCCCTTGGCAATCATCTGCGTCCCCACGACAATGTCGACGCCTCCCTCATGAACCGACTCGAAAGCCGATTCAGCAGCCGATTTGCTTCGCACACTATCACGATCAATGCGCAACACGCGTGCCTGAGGCCAAAGCGCCTCAATGGCTTCTTCGATGCGCTGCGTACCGGTTCCAACCGGCAGGATTTCCGCATTGCCGCACACAGGGCAGCGCTCCGGAACTTCATATCGACTGCCGCAATGGTGACAAACCAAACGTTTTTCCGTTTTATGAAATACCGTAAAACCCGAGCAATGCACGCAGCGTGTTACCCAACCGCAGGCCGTGCAGCTGATCACCGGCGCATATCCTCGCCGATTAATGAAAATCAGCACCTGACCACCCGCTTCAATGGCCTGCGTCACCGCCTCCTTGACCTCTTCGGAAAAAACAGCGGGTTTGCGCTTTGACATATCAACGAGCTGCAGCTCCGGCAAGTGAGCTGTCGCCACCGCACGGTGTGACAGCGTCAGTCGCTTGTATTGACCGCTGCGCACCTGCTGCCAGGTCTCGAGCGACGGGGTTGCAGAGCCAAGTACACAGGCGATTTTATTGTCGAAGGCGCGCTTGAGTGCCACGTCTCTGGCCGAAAAACGCATCCCCTCGCCGGCTTTGTAGCTCGGGTCGTGCTCCTCGTCGACAATGATGAGCGAGAGTTTTTGAAAGCTCGCAAAGACCGCCATGCGCGTCCCCACCAGAATGCGCGCTCTTCCCTCATGTACGGCCAACCAATTGCGCGCTCGTTCTGCGGGCGTAAGACTCGAATGCATGGTCACGACGAGAGCCTGTGCAAAACGCGCTCTCACCCGGGCTTCCAGCTGCGGCGTCAAATTGATTTCAGGTACCAAGAGCATGACCTGTGCTTCGTGATCTTTGGTCAGGACGCTTTCTATGATGTGCAAATAGACTTCAGTTTTGCCGGAGCCAGTCACTCCGAAAAGCATAAACGGCGCGTAGCCGGTACTTGCCGACACCGCATCGGCTGCCGCCTTCTGCTCGTCGTTGAGAACTGGCGCAGGTTCATAAGTGATCTTCTTCGTCTTGAGTTCGCGAAGCTTCTGCAGACGCCTTTCATAGGTTGGCGTAGCGGGCAGTCGAAAAAAAGGCGGCAGCGCAGACAACGCCGCTTCCCCTCGTGGCCGCAGGTAATAATCCGCCGCAAACGCCATGGTCTTGAGCCACTCTTTGCGCAACGGCTCCACCTCGTGGAAAACGCGCAAAACGGATTTGAGTTTTCCGGCCGCAACTTCCGTCGAATCGGACAGCCCCGTGACAATTCCCACCACCTTGCGCGCGCCGAGAGGAACCAACACGCGATCACCGACCATAGGCTGCACCTCGTCACCGACGGTATAGTCCAGCTCCGGCAACGGAGCGTCGACAATCACTTTGGCAAACTGTGGAAAAGTCATGAGAAAAAGAAGCTGAAAAAAGAAATCAAATGACGTTTAGGTCTTGACGCAACACGAATTTTAAAGTTCGCCTGTCTCTTTGCCTCGGTTGTGCACAACCGCTTTCAACCTGTGGATAACTATGTGGAAAACACTTGTTTTCCTTGGCCGTTCAGGGAATAAAGGCACTTTTCACCATTTAGATGAGCTTCGATAACCCTCCATCAATTCCCTTTAAATTCAACAGATTACATACAAAAATCAAAAGAAAAACCCTCATATCGAGGGCTTTTCTTTTCTTCACAACCTGTGGTCAAAGCTGTGGATAACTTTGTGGAAAACAACTTTTCCACAACTTCTTGGGGCAGCTGAGAGTCTGCCCACTAGAGACTTAGGATGCGTGCATCTGACGCGAATAGTTATGCACTTCATCAACCAGGATGCGAACCGCTTCCGGATCCGTATGCTGATTGATGCCGTGACCGAGGTTAAAGACGTGGCCGCCATTGCCAACCTTGCCGAAGCTGTCGATCACGCGACGTGCTTCGCGACGAATGGAAGCTTCATCGGCAAAAAGAACGGCTGGATCGAGGTTGCCCTGAAGAGCCACCGCATCCTGCACACAGGCACGGGCTTTGGTGAGATTCACTGTCCAGTCCAGACCGATACAGTCAGCGCCCGTTGCAGCCATTTCCTTGAGCCACAAGCCGCCACCTTTAGTAAAGAGAATGACCGGAACCTTCTCACCGTCGTTTTCGCGGATGAGCCCGTCGACGATCTGCTTCATATACTTCAGGCTAAATGCTTCGAAGCAACCGTCGGCCAAGGCTCCGCCCCAGGTGTCAAAAATCTGGACCGCCTGAGCGCCCGCCAAAATCTGCGCATTGAGGTATGCCGTCACGGCGCGTGCGTTGACATCCAAAATTCGGTGCAACAGATCCGGGCGCGAGTACATCATCTTCTTGATCGTCGCAAAATCCTTGGAACTGCCGCCTTCAACCATGTAGCAAGCAAGCGTAAAGGGCGATCCGGAAAAGCCGATCAGAGGAACTCGGTTGTTGAGCTCGCGGCGAATCACACGCACGGCTTCGGTAACGTAACCGAGACTTTCTTCAATATCGGGGACATACAAGGCGTTGACGGCCTCTTCGCTTTGCACGGGTTTGGCAAAGACAGGACCTTCGCCGGCAACAAAGCTCAAACCGAGCCCCATTGCATCAGGCACAGTGAGAATGTCCGAGAAGAGAATGGCGGCATCGAGTCCGTAACGATCCACAGGCTGCAACGTCACCTCACAAGCCGCTTCAGGACACTTTGCCAAAGCAAGGAACGATCCGAGACGCGCGCGCGTGGCGTTATATTCAGGCAAATAGCGGCCTGCCTGACGCATCAGCCACAACGGGGTATAGTCGGTATGTTCGCGCTTGAGCGCACGCAAAAAAGTGTCGTTGATCGGTTTCATGGCAAAAAATTCTGTACAAAGCATCCGAGAAAGCACGGATTCTCGCACACCAAACCTTTGTTCTTGGTTAAGAGAGGATGACAGGGGTGTTGTTTTAAGCGTTCACGCGCGGCCCGGCGCCAAGAAGGACGCCGTAGCGGGAGTCTTTGACGGCAAACTGAAAGTAGCGCTTGCAGCACCCCCTGTTGACGGGAAGGCCAACGCCAAGCTGTGCGCATTTCTCGCAAAGAAAATCGGCACATCCAAATCTGGCGTGACACTGATCTCGGGCGAAACCAGTCGGGAAAAGCGGGTTCGCATTACCGACATTGCGCCCGAAGCAGTATTGGAAGCGTTAAGCCCCAAAGAGAACTAGCGGATCACCAGTACGGGACGGTCGGCTTCAGCGAGGGTCTTTTGCGTTTCGGAACCAAGGAAAAGACTGCCAAGCGACCCCAGACCGCGGCTAGCCATCACGATAAAGCGTGCGTCATAACGCATGGCAACGTCGAGAATGCCTTCATGCGGCGTGGCGGCATGTTCGGCAAGAACCCGATATTGAATGCCGGCAGCCTCGGCTTCCTCCACAATGGTCTGCAAACGATCGCGAACTTCTTGCGGTTCTCCTTCCAAACCGTTTTCAGGAGCATCACCCTTGACAACTGTCATACCCAGAAGCGGCAGGCCAAGCGTTTTGGCAAGTTCGACAGCAGTCGTCACACCTTTTTCAGACAGGCTGCTGCCGTCGGTGCAAACCTGAATCACATCCGTAAAGTCTTGTGCATCCATCGAGATGCTCCTTTCTCATTAAATCCAACAAAGTGCCGCGCTGCAAGCGGCTGTCTCTCGAATCCTAGCGCAAGGCTCGGTGACCTGTCACGCTCGAAACTAAAGAAAAACGGCCTTTTCTCCGACGGACCTCGTAAAAACAAGGACGCGTCTTGAAAAGGCCGCTTCTCCAAGCAAGGCGTCTTCACGCCGTTGCGCAAGGTCAGTGACGCATGCGCTTGATGTAGGCGATCTGTGCAGCCAATGCTGCCATGGTCGCTTCGAGCTTGGCAATCTCCATGTTGCTCTGCGCCTTGGCGCGGTGAAGCTTCGCTTCTTCGAGCGCCTGCTTCGCCTTGGCTTCATCAAGATCCTTGCTGCGGATGGCCGTGTCGGCCAGAACAGTCACGCGGTCGGGCTGCACCTCAAGGATACCGCCTGCGACGAACACATTTTCCTGCGTGCCTTCCGTCGTCGTGATGCGCACGGCACCGGGACGAATGCGGGTAAGCAGCGGAACGTGTCCGGGCAGAATACCGAGCTCGCCTTCCTGACCGGGCAAAGCCACAAAACTGGCTTCACCGGAGAAGATGGACTCTTCTGCGCTGACGACGTCAACAAAAATCGTAGCCATAGATTGCTCCGTTAAATCGGCTTGATGCCGGTGCACTGCGGAGAACAGTGTTCAACGCTTTTCCCCGCAGGTGCAGTGAGCCGGAATTACTTGATCGTCTTAGCCTTTTCGAAGGCTTCGTCAATCGTGCCGACCATGTAGAAGGCCTGTTCCGGCAGCTGATCGCATTCGCCGTCAACAATCATCTTGAAGCCACGGATCGTTTCCTTGAGCGGAACGTACTTACCGGGCGAGCCCGTAAACACTTCGGCCACGTGGAAGGGCTGGGACAGGAAGCGCTGGATCTTACGAGCACGCGTCACGGCGAGCTTGTCTTCCGGCGACAATTCGTCCATACCGAGAATTGCGATGATGTCGCGCAATTCCTTGTACTTCTGCAGCGTTTCCTGAACGCGGCGGGCGACCGTGTAGTGTTCTTCGCCGATGATGTTGGGGTCGACCTGACGGGACGTGGAGTCGAGCGGGTCAACGGCCGGGTAGATACCCAGAGCTGCAATGTCACGGCTCAACACAACGGTGGCGTCCAAGTGGCTGAAGGTAGTAGCCGGGGACGGGTCAGTCAAGTCGTCAGCGGGAACGTACACAGCCTGAATCGAGGTAATGGAACCCGTCTTCGTGGAGGTGATTCGTTCCTGGAGCTTGCCCATTTCTTCGGCCAGCGTCGGCTGGTAGCCCACAGCGGAAGGCATACGGCCGAGCAAAGCGGACACTTCGGTACCGGCAAGAGTGTAACGGTAAATGTTGTCAATGAAGAGCAGGATGTCGCGGCCTTCGTCACGGAAGGCTTCAGCCATCGTCAGGCCCGTCAAAGCAACACGCAGACGGTTGCCCGGCGGTTCGTTCATCTGACCGAACACCATGGCCACCTTGTCGAGAACCTTGGACTCTTCCATTTCATGGTAGAAGTCGTTACCTTCACGGGTACGTTCACCGACGCCGGCAAACACGGAATAACCACCGTAGGCCTTAGCGATGTTGTTGATGAGCTCCATCATGTTGACGGTCTTGCCCACACCGGCGCCGCCGAACAGACCGATCTTGCCGCCCTTGGCGAACGGGCAGATCAAGTCAATAACCTTAATGCCGGTTTCGAGCAGATCCACGGACGGGCTCAGTTCGTCGAACTTGGGAGCTTCGCGGTGAATCGTGCGGCGTTCGTCTTCGCCGATGGGACCGCAGTCATCGATAGGACGGCCGAGCACGTCCATGATGCGGCCCAGGGTCTTGTGACCGACCGGCACGGAGATGCCGGCACCGGTCGAGCGAACCTTCATGCCGCGCTGCAGACCTTCGGACGAGCCCATGGCAATGGTGCGCACCACGCCGTCGCCCAGCTGCTGCTGCACTTCAAAAGTCAGGCCGGCTTCGGCCAGGGTATTGTTCTCATCCTGTTCAAGGATAAGAGCGTCATAAACCTTCGGCATCGCGTCGCGGGGGAATTCAACGTCCACCACAGCGCCGATGACCTGAACGATTTGTCCGATACTCATTGGTTTTTCCTCGGTATTCAAATCTGTTTCTTAAGACACGGCGGCGGCACCACCGACAATTTCGGTGATTTCCTTCGTAATGCCGGCCTGACGGGTCTTGTTATAGACGAGCTGCAGTTCACCGATCAACTTCTTGGCGTTGTCCGAAGCGGCCTTCATGGCCACCATACGGGCAGACTGCTCGGAAGCCATGTTTTCTGCAACCGACGAATAAATCAAAGCTTCGACGTAGCGCTTGAGCAATTCGTCGAGCACGGTCTGCGCATTCGGTTCGTAAATGTAGTCCCACGAATACGCATGCGGTTTTTCCCCGAGGGATGCGAGCTTGTCGTCGGTAAGCGGCAAAAGCTGCTCAATGACAGGTTCCTGCTTCATCGCGTTGATAAAGCGCGAATAAGCGAGGTACACGCAATCAACCTTGCCCTGCGCGTACGCATCAAGCTGTACGCGGATGGCACCCAGAAGGCGTTCCAGCTGGGGGTGATCGCCAAGCTGAACAGCCTGACTCACCACTTCGAGACCGGCGTGACCGCAGAATGCGACAGCCTTGTTACCAATGGCTGTCACCTGCAACGTCACGCCCTGTTCGCGAAGCTCGGTTGCCTTGTGCAGAACCTGTCGCTGAATGTTCGTATTCAGCGCACCGGCCAGACCCTTGTCCGTGGTCACCATAATGAGCGCGGCCTTACCGGTCTGAACCTTGTGCTTGACGAGGAACGGATGGCTGTAGTCCGCACGGGCGCTTGCAAGATGCGCAATGATATTGCGCACCTTGTCGGCGTACGGGCGGGCTGCGCGCATACGATCCTGAGCCTTACGCATCTTCGAGGCCGCAACCATCTCCATCGCCTTGGTGATCTTGCGCGTGTTTTGCACGCTCTTGATCTTTCCGCGAATTTCCTTTGTACTAGGCATGTGGTCCTCTCAGAGTGTGTTGGTGCCGATTACCACGCACCGTTCTTCTTGAACTCTTCGATGGCAGACTTCATGATGGCGCCGTCTTCCTTGGACAGCTCCTTCTTCTGCTCGATGCGTTCAACCAGATCGGCGTGGTGCTGCTGCAGGTATTCGCGCATGGCGCGTTCGCACTTGAGAGCGTCCTTAACGGCCACATCGTCAAATGCCCCCATTTCAACAGCGTACAACGTCACAGCTTCTTCCCAAACCTGCAACGGCTGGTACTGGGGCTGCTTCATGAGTTCGGTCACCACACGGCCGCGTTCAAGCTGCTTGCGGGTAGCTTCGTCAAGGTCGCTGGCGAACTGAGCAAACGCAGCCAGTTCACGGTACTGAGCCAGAGCCAGACGAACACCGCCACCGAGCTTCTTGATAATCTTGGTCTGAGCTGCACCACCCACGCGGGACACCGAGATGCCGGGGTTAATAGCAGGACGGACACCGGCGTTGAACAAGTCGGTTTCCAAGAAGATCTGGCCGTCGGTAATGGAAATCACGTTCGTCGGAACGAAGGCGGTCACGTCACCGGCCTGCGTTTCAATGATCGGCAAAGCGGTCATCGAACCGGTCTTGCCCTTGACAGCCCCCTTCGTGAAGCGTTCGACATAAGCCGGGTTCACGCGAGCGGCACGTTCGAGCAGACGGGAGTGCAAGTAGAACACGTCGCCGGGATAGGCTTCGCGTCCGGGCGGACGACGCAGCAGCAGGGAAATCTGGCGATAAGCCCAAGCCTGCTTGGTCAAGTCGTCGTAAACGATCAGGCTGTCCTGTCCGCGGTCACGGAAGTATTCGCCCATCGTGGCGCCCGCGTAGGGAGCGATGTACTGCAGAGCGGCGGATTCGGAAGCCGTAGCAGCCACAATGATGGTGTATTCCATGGCGCCGTGCTCTTCGAGCTGACGCACCACGTTGGCAATCGTAGAAGCCTTCTGGCCGATAGCCACGTAAACGCAGATAAGGTCCTTGCCCTTCTGGTTGATGATCGTATCGATAGCGATAGCCGTCTTACCGGTCTGGCGGTCACCAATGATCAATTCACGCTGGCCGCGGCCGATCGGGATCATGGCGTCAACGGACTTCAGACCCGTCTGAACCGGCTGGCTCACGGACTGACGATCAATCACGCCGGGAGCAACCTTTTCAACCACGTCGAATTCTTCGGTGGCAATCGGGCCCTTGCCGTCAATCGGCTGGCCGAGCGCGTTCACCACACGGCCGATCAGAGCCGGACCGACGGGAACGGAAAGGATGCGACCGGTGGTCTTAACCGTATCGCCTTCGGAAATGTGTTCGTAGTTGCCGAGAATAACGGCACCGACGGAATCACGTTCAAGGTTGAGCGCGAGGCCATAGGTATTGCCGGGGAATTCCAGCATTTCGCCCTGCATCACGTCGTGAAGACCGTGCACGCGGCAAATACCGTCGGTCACCGAAACCACGGTGCCCTGGGTACGGAGATCAGCCGAAACCCCGAGGCCTTCGATTCGCTGCTTCAGCAGTTCGCTGATTTCACTAGGATTAAGTTGCATTCTTAGAGCTCCGAAATTTATGCGGTGAGCGCCGCCTTCATCTGCGCAAGACGCGCACGTACCGAACCGTCAAGCACCTGGTCTCCCACACGGATGCTGACACCGCCGATAAGGTCCTTATTGATGGACACTTCGGGACGGAGCGTCACTCCGGGGAACTTCGTGCTGAGCGCTTTGACAAGCTGGTCGACGTCCTTCTTGGTGAGGGCGTAGGCGGACTCGATGTAGGCGTCAGCGACACCTTCGGATTCGTTTTTAAGCGCACGGAACTGCGCGGCGATCTCGGGCAAAGCACAGAGACGACCATTTTCGATGACTGTGCGCAGAAGGCCTTTCAGCTCGGAGGGAGCCTCCTCGCCGATCGACCCGGCAAGCAGGTCATACATCTGGTCATCGGTCACCTTAGGATCGGACACGAGTTCGGCAACCTGCGGTTCGGAAACCGCAGAGCTGAGAGCAAAGAGCGACTGCTCAATCTCAGCGGCCTGCGCGGTGTCCCCACGGTCTGCAAGAGCCTTCCAGAGGCCTTGAGCGTAAGGGCGGGCAATCGTCGAAAGTTCAGCCATGATTAGAGCTTCGCCTTAAGTTGTTCAAGAAGCTGTGCGTGAACGGTCTTGTCCACTTCGCGAGCAAGAATCTGCTCGGCACCGGCCACAGCGAGAGCGGCAACTTCGTCACGAAGCTGTTCGCGGGCACGCTGCATTTCCTGTGCGGCCTCAGCCTTAGCGCTCGCAATAATGCGATCGGCTTCAGCCTGGGCGCGTTCCTTGGCATTTTCAACAATCGCTGCGCCGCGCTTTTCACCGTCAGAGACGATGGTCGTCGCATGAGCACGTGCTTCTGCTTCGATCTCGCGGCCCTTGGCCTGGGCTTCGGCAAGAGCTTCATTGCTCTTGTCAGCAGCGGCAAGACCCTGAGCGATCTTGTTTTGGCGTTCTTCGATCGCTTTGATCAAAGGCGGCCAGATGAACTTCATCGTGATCCAGCATCCGATGAAGAACACCACCATCTGTACAAACAGAGAGGCATTAATGTTCATTGTCAACCCCGTTTTTGCCGCACACCTCAGCGGCGGATCGGCTTTTCAACCACCGCCGTCAAGGTGTTCGCGGCAACGTCAATTAAAAATAGACGGTATTGGATCGAGCCTTGTGCGTCGATCCTTCAAACCGGGATTAGCCGGCGAACGGGTTGGCAAAGGCGAACATCATGGCCACGCCGACGCCGATAAGGAAGGCAGCGTCGATCAGGCCGGCGAGCAGGAACATCTTCGTCTGAAGGGTGTTCATGAGCTCAGGCTGGCGAGCGGCAGATTCGAGGTACTTGGAACCCATGATGCCGATGCCAATGCAGGCGCCCATGGCACCGAAGGCGATAATGAGGCCGGAGGCCAGGGCAACCATAGCAACGTTGGTCATTGCAAACTCCTTAAGTTTTTCCAGTTAGGAATGAAAAGAGAAAGAAAGGAAAAAATAGCCATCAGTGTCCGTCATGAGCCTGACCAATGTAAACCAAGGTCAGCATCATCATGATGAACGCCTGAAGCAGAACGATCAAAATGTGGAACAACCACCAGCAAAGGCCGGCAAAAATCTGGCCGAACACGCTCAAAGAGCCCCCGAACACGCCGAAGCTCATGGCATAGCCGCCGAGCAGAGCGATCAGGAAGAAGAGCAGTTCACCTGCGTACATGTTGCCAAAGAGTCGCATGCCGAGACTGACAGTCTTAGCAAGATACTCAATGATATTCAATGCACAGTTAAAGGGCCACAACAGGAAGTGGTTGCCGAACGGAGCCGAGAACAGCTCGTGGAACCAACCGCCTGCACCTTTAATCTTAAAGCCGTAGTACAGACTCAGCAGCAGCACAGCAATGGAAATACCCATCGTGCCGTTCAAGTCTGCCGTCGGCAGCGGACGCAAGTAGTGGATGCCGAAAAGACCAGCAATTGCGGGCAGCAAGTCGACAGGAATCAGGTCGATTGCGTTCATCAGTACGACCCAGACGAAAACCGTCAGTGCACAGGGAGCGATAAAGGTACGATCGCCATGCACAATCGATTTACTCTGTTCTTCCACCATGTCCACAAGCATTTCGACGGCGCACTGGAACTTGCCCGGCACACCGCTCGTGGCGTTCTTTGCGGCGCGACGAAGCAACCACAACGAAACAACCAGCATGAGAATGGAAAAGAAGATGGTGTCGTAGTTGATGACCGAAAAGTCAATGATTGACTGCATCTTGCCGGAGGCATTATGCGTCAGGTGGTGAAGCATGTATCCGGTTGAGCTAAGTGCTCCTTCTGTAGCCATAACCAAATCCCTTTGGGTCTCAGTGTTTAATAAAGATAGAAATCATCTGTCCGAACACCCCGGCGATGATGCCGGCAAGCATTGCAGGCCAGTTGAGATCTGTGAAGAACTTCGCCGTCAGCGCAAAGAGCACGCAGATTACGAAAATCTTAAGAAGCTCGCCCAGAAGTATCAGCGCCGGAGCCACAGGCTTTTTACTTCCGAGGCTACGTAACAGATACAAAGCGAACATAGCGTTGGGGACCGCAACACACAAACCACCGAACATAGCAGACAAACCCGCCCCCGAACCGAAACCGATCCAAGAGACGAGTGCTGTTACGACGATGGCTGCAAATTGCCAGAGCACGACACGAACCAATTCCTCACGATTCATACCGTGCCGAACCCCCCTTTTTAAATGGCGCTATTTTACGTGTGTACATACTCTTTAACAAGTATCTGAAGGGCTTAAAGTCCTTACCACCACAGAGGTAGGCGGCGGCGCATTCTGCCAGTTTTTTCGCGGGTTTGCCAAATCTTAAGAGGATTTGCCATCCGCCGCCTGCTTCCGTATCACGAAACCAAAGCGCCCAACAAGGCTCGCGCTCTTGTTACATTTTCTCCGGCGCAAGCTTGGCAATGAGCGCGTCCAGATCGTCTAGGTCAGCAAAATCGATTACGATTTTTCCTCGTCCCTTCTTCCCATACACAACATGCACGGGGGCTCCGATCGATTCGGCCAGACGCTCTTCAAGAATCCGGTCATCCGCGCTCTGCTCTTTCTTAGCGTCTTTAGATTTCTTTTCTTCGCCTTTATCCGTCAGACGAGCAATCAACCGCTCGGTCTCACGAACGGACAAATCCTTGGCCACGATCTCGTTGGCAACCTGAATTTGCTCAGCACCGGACAAAGCTAGCAAGGCTCGAGCATGTCCCATGTCAATCTTGCCGTCGGCAAGCATCTGCTTGACCGCTTCGGTCAGATTCAGCAATCGCAATAGGTTGGTCGTTGCAGAACGACTACGCCCGATGGCTTCAGCTGCCTGCTCATGGGTATACCCGAATTCTTCGATCAGGCGACTCACACCAGCAGCTTCTTCTACCGCGTTCAAATCTTCGCGCTGCATGTTTTCAATCAGCGCCATCGCAAGAGCACTCTTGTCGTCAACTTCTCGCACAATGGCAGGAACCGTTTTTTTGCCTGCAAGTTTGCTGGCCCGGTAACGCCGTTCGCCGGCGATGATCTCGTAGCGGCCGCTTGCGAGCGGACGCACAATGATCGGACTGATCACGCCCTGCTGTCGAATCGAATCGCTCAGTTCTTGAAGCTTTTCCTGTTCGATCAGCGTACGCGGCTGATACTTGCCCGCTTTAAGCTGAGTGATTTCAATCTCTCGAACGGCCGGTCCCGCATTTTGTTCTTGAGTTGCCGTTGCAGCAGCCTTAGCCTTTGCCGGCGTCGGAATGTTGGCAGGCACCTCGGCGCCCAACAAGGAAGACAGGCCCCGACCGAGGCGACTGGTTTTCTTAGGTGGCATAACGCGTTACTCCTTTTGCACGGCTTGCACTTCGTCTTTGACACGACGAATCAGTTCACGGCCGAAATCTAGATAAGCCTTGGCACCCGTACTGGTCTTCTTGTAGTACATCACGGGTTTTCCGAAAGAAGGCGCTTCCGCCAAACTGACATTACGCGGAATCACCGTATCAAACACAACAGCACCAAAAGTTTGGATGAGCTCATTGCTCACAAGGTTCTGCAATGAGATTCGCGGGCTGTACATCACACGCAATACGCCGATCACCTTGAGATTCGGATTCTTGTTGGCCACGACACGATTGATCGTCTCAACAAGATCACTCAAACCTTCCATCGCGTAATACTCGCACTGCATCGGAACAATCACACCCATTGCGCAACACAAAGCATTTACTGTGATAAGAGACAGAGAAGGTGGGCAATCGATCAAAATGAAGTCATAGCTGTCTTCAACCTTTGCCAGAATGTTCTTGAGCAAATTGTCTCGATCCTTCATCTCGGCAATTTCAAGTTCAGCTGCCGACAATTCGCGATTGGATGGCAAAACGTCATAACCGCCCACTTCGCTCTTCTGCACAACCTGATCGAATTTGATCTTTTTATTTACCAAAAGATCATAAATAGTGAATTCACACTCACTTTTTTCAATTCCAGATCCCGTTGTGGCATTTCCCTGAGCATCCAGGTCTACCAACAAAACCTTCTTGCGCTTTTTTGCCAAAGCGGCGGCCGTATTCACTGCGGTTGTTGTTTTTCCGACGCCGCCTTTTTGATTGGCAATGCAAAAGATATAAGCCATCTTCTTTTTATGCTCCGTAATCTTATTTGCGCATTAAAGCGCTTAAAGCTGTGCCCACAATTCAGAAAATCCTGTCCAGAACGTAGAGACACCAAGACATATCAAAATAAACGAGAAAATTCTTGCCAACGCATCCGAGCCCGCTGCTCCAATGGCTCGGGTGATTCTGTCGCAATAGCGATAACACACCCAAACCAGAGCAATGCTCAATGCAATCCCCAACACTGTCCCAATCAACTGCCCGACATCCTCATAAGGAGTCGCACCAATGGCCACAGCAACGGAGATCGCTCCGGGACCGGTCGTCAGCGGCAATGTAAACGGGTAAAAGGCCATGGTGGAGAGGGCTCGAGCACTCTTTGGTTGACCAGAAGGAGTACCCTCTTCTTGTGCCGGTGCGTTCAAAGCCTGCCATCCAGCACTAAACAGAACAATCCCACCTGCCATTCGCAAAACACCAATCGATATTCCGAAGAAATTAAGAATGATGTTTCCGGCGAACAAGCAAACCAGTAACACAATCAGCGAGTACAACCCGATACGATTGGCCATTGCGCCACGTATATGAGGATCGACTCCGTTGGTCAGCGTCAGAAAAAACATTGCACCACCAAACGGATTGAGTACAGGCACCAATGCTGCAAAGACCATAATGGCCGCTGTGTACAGATTGGCAATTTCGGATTCAAACATGATCATTTTGTTAGTTCAGAGTCCTGAAAATTGCTGTGTATACCTTCTTTACATGATAATTTAATGATGAGCCATTGATTTAAAAGGAAATTTTTAGCTCGCTCAACCAAACCGCGTTTAAATCACCTCAAAACCAACCTCATTGAGCATTCTTACGCTTGAGGACAATTAAAACGCGTTCAATTTTTCCATTTCCAAGCGTTAAGAGCAGCTTTTTCTCCACTTCGATATCAGATGGTAATTCTGCGATTTCTTGATCCGGAAACTTACCCTTCATTGCAAGCCAACGTCCGTCTTCTGACAGAATGTCCCGTGTCAATTCCACCATATCTTTTAAAGAGGCAAACGCTCGACTGGTCACCACTTCAAACGTTTTTTTCTTCAGCGTTTCAATACGTGCATGAATGGGCTCCACATTGGACAGCCGGCACGTGACACAAGCCTGCTTCTGAAAAATCGTTTTCTTCTGAACAGCGTCAACCATCGTAATCTGTAGATCAGGACGCATGATCGCCAAAGGAATTGCCGGAAGGCCTCCCCCGCTGCCGACGTCCAGAACATTTTTCACCTCTCCGACCAAATCAGTGAAATGCTGGACAAGTGTCAATGAATCAGCAATATGCAGACGAACCACATCTTCCGGATTCTTGATGCTCGTCAAGTTGTACGCATTATTCCAACGCAACAAAAGCGATGTAAAGCGAGCCAGTTTTTCGGCCTGATCTTCTGTCAGTTCCAACTGAATTTCATCGCGTACTTTTGTTTGGATCTCTGAAGCTAGGAATTCCGTCGCCACAATTAATTACCCCACTTGAGACGCTTTAAATACACAAGAAGCAATGAAACCGCAGCCGGAGTCACACCGGAAATTCTGGATGCCTGTCCCAGCGTTTCAGGACGCACTGCCTTGAGTTTTTGACGCACTTCAAACGACAGTCCGATCACTTTATCGTAGTCGAGATCAGAAGGCAGAACCATTTCTTCGTGTGCTAACGTTTTTTGCACCTCTTCTTTTTGACGTTCAATGTACCCCTTGTACTTCAGAGCAATCTCAATTTGCTCAATCTGAGCTTCATCCGTCAGAGGCTCTTCGCTCACAAGCTCTCCGCTGTTTTTCTTGAGCGACATTAGCGTGTAATAAGATACATTCGGTCGTGACAACAGTGCTGCCAAGTTGTACTCACGCTCGATACCGGTTCCCAATACACGCTCAGCTTCCGCTGCTTCAATCACTTTCGGATTAACCCAGGTAGTCTTCAGACGCGAAAGTTCTTTTTCAACCGCTTCTTTCTTTCTCATGTAGCGATCGTACTTTTCGTTACCAAGCACCCCCAATCTGTGAGCAGTTTCTGCCAGTCGAGCATCGGCATTATCTTCACGCAAGCTTAGACGATATTCGGCACGACTCGTGAACATGCGATACGGTTCCGTGACACCTCGCGTGGTCAAATCATCAATCATCACCCCCAAATATGCTTCATCGCGTCGCGGAGTCCATTCTTCTTTTCCGAGAGCACGAGCTGCTGCATTGATGCCCGCCAAAAGACCTTGCGCGGCTGCCTCTTCGTAACCGGTCGTGCCGTTGATCTGACCAGCAAAGTACAAATTTTCAATTCGCTTGCATTCAAAGGTTCTCTTCAACTCACGAGGATCATAGAAGTCATATTCGATGGCATACCCAGGTCTCAGCAAGTACGCATTTTCCAACCCAGGAATGCAATGAATCATTGCCAACTGAACATCAAACGGTAGCGAAGTCGAGATTCCATTCGGATAGAACTCATTCGTTGACAACCCCTCCGGTTCCAAAAAGACCTGGTGACTATCCTTGTCTTTGAATCGCTGAACCTTATCCTCAATTGAAGGACAATAACGCGGACCGATACCTTCGATGATGCCTGAGTACATCGGTGAACGATCTAAATTCGCACGAATGATGTCATGCATTCTCTCGTTCGTATGCGTGATCCAGCACGACACCTGACGCGGATGCTCAATTCCGGGTTCCATTAACGAGAAGGAAGGAACAGGATTCAGATCTCCCGGCTGTTCTTTGCATTTGGAAAAATCAATAGATCTTCCGTCAATTCGCGCCGGTGTACCGGTTTTCAAACGTCCTTTGGGAAGCCCTAAATCAATCAATCGTTCCGCCAATTTAATAGAGGGGGGATCCCCGGCACGACCGGCTGAGAAGTGATCCAATCCAATATGGACCAACCCATTTAAAAATGTCCCGCTGCAAATCACAACACTTTTTGCAGAGAAACGACATCCGGTCTTACTCACTACGCCGCACACTCGATTGTTTTCCACAATCAAGTCGTCAGCGGCCATCTGAAACACAAAGAGGTTCGGCTGATTTTCAATACGGCTGCGCATCGCCACACGATATAGATTGCGATCAATCTGTGCGCGCGTTGCACGAACAGCAGGCCCTTTTGAACGATTCAAAATTCGAAATTGAATACCAGCAGCATCTGTTACCGCACCCATGGCACCACCCATTGCATCCACCTCTTTCACGAGGTGTCCTTTACCGATGCCTCCAATAGACGGGTTGCACGACAACTGTCCGATGGTATCCATATTGTGCGTGATCAGAAGAGTCTTCGCCCCCATTCTCGCTGAAGCCAACGCAGCCTCAGCACCGGCGTGACCACAACCAATCACAACAACATCAAATAAATCCGGGTAATTCATTTTTAAGGCGCGCACACGCGTTTATCAATTTTCCCTTCTCAAAGGTATTCTTTTGCAGCGTGCGTATCACAAAAAAAGATTGACGACTAGAATTTCTATCAATACAGATGTATTTTTTTGACCAGTCGGAATTTTACTTTCTATCCATCTCGTCCGATCAAGTTTTTGCGCTTTTCTTGTTCTAAGCCAAATATTCTTTCGATCTTCTCTTCAACTACACATCATCAAGCACTGCGTTTCACACAAATGTTCCACGTGAAACATCTACTTTTGTTCTATCACTCCATTTCGAACAAAATTTTCACCCCCTTCATTTTCATTATCACAATACATATGTCGGAACACAAACATCTCACCTTCTTTTCTTCACTCACTAACTTCATCCCCTTCGGAGCACAAAGTAAAAACTTTCCCTACCTCCCCCTCAAACTTCTCTTCACGATGTTTCACGTGGAACACTCATCCTAAGCGCATCCCCATCTCCTCATTTTGCAATCAACGCCCCCCACCCGATCAATATCACCACTCAACCACGTACGAGAAACAATATTGTTCCACGTGGAACATTGGGGAGATCAGTGTTACCTGCAACGTTATATTTCACGTAAAACATATTGATAGGCACGCGGACTTAATGCTATTTTCTCTTTAAAATCAACATGTTACGTAATCTTTTAATTACTTAAAATCATCTTTCTGTGTTACACAAATTCTTCACCGTGTTTTTCAGCTAAATTGTGAGGCACCACCCTTTTTCTCTACTCAATCATGTACCGAATCTACGTATGACAACCTCAAACACCACCATTCCGATCGAATCTCCTCATAACTCAAGGAAGGATCTCCTGTTTCAGGGACGTCTCGCCGGAGAGCGCTTTTACGATGTATCTTCCACCGGGGAAAAAGTCCCTTTTCGACGCATCCGGCTCAGTCCGACGCCTCAGGCATTCGGAGGACAACCTCAGCCTTCGGTCTACTTGACTGACGTCACCGGACCTTTCGGTGAAAACGCAAACAATGAAACCCCGGTCAAACGCCAGCGTCCGCTTCCCGGTTCTCCGACTCAATTAGCCGCTGCCCGTGCAGGTATCGTGACGCCAGAGATGGCTTACGTCGCCACACGCGAAAATCTCTGTCGCCAACAGCTCAAAACCGAAGTGGAAGCTCAGGGAAACGAAAAGCTGATCAAACTATTGTCTCCCGTACTCGATGCTCCGCTGTTCACTCCGGAACAGATTCGCGACTTGGTGGCCACCAGACAGGCCGTCATTCCGTGCAACTTCAATCACCCGGAATGTGAACCAATGGTCATCGGCAAGCACTTCGCCACCAAAGTGAACGCCAACATCGGTACATCTTCATCCTCAAAGAATTGGCGCGAGGAGCTAGACAAACTCAAAGAATCGTTGCTCTGCGGCGCCGATACCGTGATGGATCTTTCCACCGGAAAATCCATCATCCAGACGCGAGAAATGATTCTCCGACACTCCCCCGTCCCCATCGGTACCGTGCCTCTCTACGAAACCCTGGAACGCGCAGGAGGAAAGCCTGAGCTGATGTCCTGGGATATTTTCAAAGAAGTCATGATCGACCAAGCCGAGCAGGGCGTCGACTACATGACTATCCATGCGGGACTATTGAATTCTCACGTCGAACTGACGCGCTCTCGACTGACCGGTATCGTTTCGCGCGGCGGCGGCTTGATCACAGTCTGGATGCGCAAGCATGGAAGAGAGAATTTCCTTTATGACCACTTCGATGAAATTCTTAATATTGCCGCGCGTTATGACATCACATTGTCTCTCGGCGACGGATTACGTTCAGGGAGCCTTCACGACGGTAACGATGCCGCTCAGTTTGCCGAACTCAAGACACTCGGCGAACTGAATCGAGCCGCCGGCAAACGCGACGTCCAGGTCATGATTGAAGGACCTGGTCACATTCCGCTCAACGGCATTGCTTTGAATCAGGTTAAGGAAGAGGAACTGTGTGATGGCGCTCCGTTCTACACCCTCGGACCGCTGGTGACCGACTGCGGAGCGGGTTACGACCATGTTACGGCAGCCATCGGCGGTGCCATCATCGGTTCGCACGGCACTGCCATGCTTTGTTACGTCACACCGAAAGAGCACCTCGGCCTTCCCGATGCTGACGACGTCAGAGAAGGTCTGGCCGTTTTCCGTATTGCCGCTCATGCCGCCGACATTGCCAAAGGCATCCCCGGGGCAACAATTCGCGACTTGATGATGAGTGCCGCTCGTTTTGAATTCCGCTGGAACGATCAGTTCAATCTGTCGGTGGATCCCGCGCGAGCAGCCGATATGCACGACGAAACACTCGGCGGTGCCGGCGGTCGTGACGCACATTTCTGCAGTATGTGCGGCCCCGGTTTCTGTCCGATGAAACTCGCCCGCGATCTGTTTGACGATTAACTTAGTGAAACAAAAGCCCGAAAAGATGAAGCTCAGGCGTTTCTTTTCGGGCTCTCTTTTAATTGACTTGTTCGTCTTGTCGGCGTTTTCTTCCGACAACCAACCAGGACAACAGAAGCAACGGCCATAAAAAGGCGCTCACGATCCACTTGATCATCAACCCGACCGTCACTTTTTTACTCATATTGCGCCAGGTTAGAGAAAAGATGGCAATAGCGCCTGCAACCCCCCAGAGCAAAACCACGCAATAAATCAAGGCTCTTTGGTTGTACGAGTCGCCGAACATGGCAAAAAAAGCCGCAATCGGAATACAGGCAACTGCAACAATAGCCGCGCAAACGGCTGCCGCAATGGCGTTTTGTGTGGAGTTTTTCGGGGGAAGACTCATAATATCGTTCGTGAAGACGGCTGTTAAATGACCCCGTCAATATTACCCGAGCACTGAACGCATCCCACAGTTTCTATGGTTTCCGATAAAGATCCTATCGTTGCCCGAAGCAGCGCCCCCGGCCGAGGCGGTATCGGCGTCGTTCGCATTTCAGGCACAAGCAAACAAGTGAATATAATTTCACAAATTCTATTTCCCCAAAAAGAACTCAAGCCTCGCTACGCCCACCTGTTATCCATCAATGACACCGATGGGCACCTGATTGACCGAGCCATTGTGATTCGCTTCTTCGGTCCGTCCTCCTATACCGGAGAAGATGTGCTGGAGATCCAAGCTCACGGCGGACCCGCATTGCAGCAGGTTATTCTGGAGCGTTGTCTTCAGGCAGGGCGCGAGGTGGGGCTTCGTACAGCCGAGCCCGGAGAATTCACCAAACGCGCCTTTTTGAACAATCGCATGGATTTGGCGCAGGCCGAAGCTGTGGCCGACCTGATCGAAGCCAATTCAAGCGCGGCTGTGCGTGCCGCCGCTCGCTCCCTGCAAGGAGAGTTTTCCAAACGCATTCACGACATCAACACGGATCTTTTGGAACTGCGTGCCTACATCGAAGCGACCATTGATTTTCCGGAAGAGGAAATCGACTTTATTGAAAGCGGTCACGTCAATGAACGCGTGGCCGCGATCGCGCAAAAGCTCGTGCAACTGCAAAACGCAGCCATGCGCGGCAAAGTGCTTCGCGAGGGCCTCACGGTTGTTCTCGCCGGAGCGCCCAATGTCGGCAAGAGCTCTTTGATGAATGCTCTGGCCTGCGACGATGTCGCCATCGTCACAAACATTGCGGGCACCACCCGAGACCGCATTACGCACACGATTCATTTGGACGGCCTGGCCGTCAATCTGATCGACACGGCAGGCGTCCGTCACACCGACAACGAGGTTGAACGCATCGGCATTGAACGCACGCTGCAATCAGTTGAAAACGCCGACATCGTGTTTCTGCTTCGAAGCGCTGATCAGGCGGAGTCCAGGGAAGAAGAAGAGGCACTGTCTCTCATTCTTCCTCGACTACGAGAAGGCGTGGAGTTTCTCAACGTCTTCAATAAGATCGATCTTGCGGCAGAAGAAGCTCCGAAAGACGCCATCTGTATCTCGGCAAAAACAGGTGAGGGCGTTGAGACGCTGGTGTCGCACCTCAAGACGATTGCAAGAGAATCGGAAAGCGAGGAGGGGGACTTCCTTGCTCGCGCCCGTCATTTGGACTGCCTGGCACGCGCCTGTGAGCACCTGCACGTTCTTGCGGGCAACGCGGTCGGCCGCACCGTAGGGCTTGATATTGCAGCCGAGGAATTGAGACTGGCAGGAAACGCTCTGGGAGAAATCGTCGGAGAAACCACCCCGGACAATCTTCTGGGCATGATCTTCTCCAAGTTCTGCATCGGCAAGTAAGCCTGTCATCATCACAACAAAAATCGCCCCGGTCTCCTGCAAAGGAAATCGGGGCGAAATTTTTGTCAGAAGCTTTTGACCGTCTGACGACGGTAAAGCGTCTTCTTACTGGTTGACAGCGTTCAGACGCTTAGCGCGTTCCTTGGCAATCTGCTTGTTGACGTACCACTGCTGAGCAATGGAGAGCACGTTGTTCGTCAACCAGTAAAGCACCAGACCGGCCGGGAAGAAGAAGAACATCACACCGAAAACAAGGGGCATGATCACCATCATCTTGGCCTGCATCGGATCGGTCGGCGTCGGATTAAGTTTGATCTGCAGGAACATCGTGGCCATCATGATGGCCGGCAGAATGAACCAGGGATCGGGACTCGCAAGGTCACTCACCCAGCCGAGCCAAGCAGAATCACGCAGTTCAACCGAGGCCAGCAACACCCAGTACAGAGCCAGGAATACCGGAATCTGCAGCAGGATGGGCAGGCAGCCGCCGATCGGGTTGATCTTTTCTTTGCGGTACAGCTCCATGATGGCCTGCTGGTAACGCTGCTTATCCTGACCATACTGTTCCTGCAACGCCTTCATGCGCGGCGTGATTTCTTTCATGCGGGCCATCGACTTGTAGCCGGCGGCGGAAATCGGATAAAGAATCAACTTCACCAGAACCGTCAGCAACACAATGGACCACCCCCAGTTGTGGCACAGACCATACATGAAGTTAAGAATCGAATAGATCGGCTTGGCAAGGAAAGTAAGCCATCCATAGTCGACCACCAGATCCAGACCGTCGGCCAGATAGGACAAACGATTCTGATCCTGTGGACCGACATAGAGCGTAGCTGCCGTGTTGACGGACTGCTTGGGCTCAACCGTACCGAGCTTCAGAATCGAGCCGACGGCAAACAGATTCTGATCAAGCTTAGACGTGTAGAACTCTCGTTCATGCTTGCCAGTTTCGCCGCGCACATCAGTCCAGGCCGAGATGAAGTAGTGCTGAATCATCGCGATCCAACCGTTGTTGGTCTTCGTCACATGACCTGACTTGTCACTGATATCGTCAAACGAAATTTTCTGGAACTTGTCTTCGTCGGTGTAAATCGCCGGTCCCGTATAGGTGTAGTAGAAGGTACTCTGGCCTTCGGGTTTGTTACCGTCGCGGGTCAGCTGATAGTAGATTGACGGACGAATGGCGGTTTCGCCGTTGTTGATGAGTTCACTGCGAACCGTGATCGAGTAGCGGCCGTCAGACAGTTCGTAATGTTTACGAACCGTGACATTGTTGACCGTACTTTCAAACGTAGCCGTGTAGACGTTAACTTCACGACCAAGTTCCTGGTCCATGCGCTTTTCGGTCTTGGTGCCGACGTACTTGAACTGAGACTTATGGTTCGGGAAGTCACCACCGATAAAGCCGCTTTGCGCCACATACACGCTCTTGGGCGAAACGGTGAGGAGTTCAATGTTTGGACGTGCTGCCGGTTCCTTACCGAGAATCATGCCGGCGATACCGACTTCAGTCCAATCGGACTGTTGGTGTTCCTTCAAAAGCACGGCATGCGTGACGACAGCTCCGACTTCGTCGATCGTGAGCTTGAGCATGTCGTTGCTGACTTCAACAGGTTGCTTTGCATCGATCATGCCCTTAGCAACAGCTTCGGCTCCACTGCCGACAGTCTGAGGCACGCTACTGACCCCATCAGGAGCTTGAGCTGAATCGGCCGTCTGCTCGGTCTGCGTGGTTGCAGGTTCTCCGAAAAATGAGGGCTTTCCGTTGTAGACGTTCCAGTTGTCCCACAACATAAAGCATGAGGCCACCAGAATCACCCACATGAGGGTACGTTGAAAATCGCTTCCCATATCAGGTCCAAATCTTTCTATTGTCTAAGTCAGTCGAAACTTTACTTCGATTGGTGTCCAGAGTCGTCGTGACACCAGCAACGCCAACGGAATTTATCAGGTACAGGGTCGTACCCGCTTCCTCCGAAGGGATGGCAGCGCGCCAATCGAGCAACCGTCATCCAAAGTCCTTTGAAGGCTCCGTGCTTTTCAAAAGCCTCGATCGCATAGTTGGAACAAGTCGGTACAAACCGGCACTGATTTCCAACCCAAGGCGACAATGTGAGTTGGTACAACCGAACCAATGCAATGAACAGTCGCTTCATTACGGATTGACTTCGGAGTCCAATTTGATTGTCTTGAGTCTTTTGAAAAGCGCGGCAATGGCAAGCTCGGTGCTTCGGCGAACATTATCTTTGGCTTGAGCCACCGTTATGTCGCCTCTCACGAGCAGTGGCGTTCGATAGCGCAAACTAATGTCCAGCCCCAGTCCTTGCTTGACACAGACGTCCCTTATTTGGGGCAGTATCACACGCGCACACTCACGCATGACGCGCTTGACAAGAGCTCGATCAACGGAACGTCTGACGTTTTTCTTTCCGACCGTAAAACCAAAACGGACGAGACCCGCCTGCCTGTGCGCTTGTGCGCACACGCTTACGGAATCGCGTCCGAGTCGGATGCTGCCGGGCCCTTGAGCACGCAAAACACTTCCAAAATCCTCTGATTTGAGAATCCGAGCTGATTTCGGAAATTTATTTGCGCCAGGCCCGGGCGTCATTTTGCTCACCCTACGGCTGCGTCAATAGAGCAGCTTAGAGAGCAAGCACGTGACGGCCCTTGCGACGGCGACGGGCCAGAACTGCACGACCGCCCTTGGTACGGGAGCGGACGAGGAAACCGTGCGTGCGAGCACGCTTGGTCTTGGAAGGTTGGTAAGTACGCTTGGTTGCCATGATTGTTTCCCAGCTGTAGTTATCGAATGAGTTAAATCAGCGGCGATGCCGACTTTGGCGACGATTGTTCACAACCGTCCGCGGCAACCCCGAGTTAATTTTTATCGGACCTAAGGCTCAAGAAGGGTGAGCACTACGGACATCCGTTGTCAAAGCTCGGCAATTTTGTCGGCGCAAAAAAGCCTCCTCCATACCGAGGTCTTCGAAAAGCCTGATATTAAACCTTATTTTTGCCCCTTCTGTCAAATTTAAAACGCAAATCCGAACAATTCGGGAACCGTTCAAAAAATTTTTTTGCACAGGATTTTGTGTTTTCTTCATTTTGGGATTCAACGAGTCGTGCAAAGTTCCGATTCTTCCGACAACCGCCCTTCAACCGAAAAAACCGAAGATCGTCTGCAACAGCTAAAATGTTCGCCCCAACCGACACTCCCCACATTGATTTCAAATCGAAGTTTCCCCTGTTGCTGTAGCTTCGCTGGAGTGTTTTTTTATTTTTTCAAGCCCTATGAGTGATTTTTGGACTGCTTGTTTAGAGCAAATTAAGAACGACACCCCCCGCGATGTGTTCCAGACCTGGTTTGCAGATCTGACTGCGGATGTCGAACTTGAAGCCGGCTCCATTACGATTTTGGCCCCTTCGAGCGCCAAACTTCGTACCGTGCGCGACTCTTACGGCACCACCATCACTCAGTATGTAAATCGCCTGGCCGGCAAAGAAATGGACATCGTCTGGGCTGTCGCTCAGAGCAAACCGCAACGCCCTTTCGTAGAACATATCGAAGAAGTTAAACCCGACATTGCCGCCACTGGTCTGTTGCCCAACCTCACTTTTGAGAATCTAGTGGAAGGTCAGGCCAACCAGATGGCTTTTGCCTCGGCGTTACAGGTGGCTTCGAGCACGCACTCCGTGTACAACCCGCTTTTCATTTATGGTGGCGTAGGTCTAGGTAAAACGCACTTAATGCACGCCATCGGCAATCGTTTTCTTAAAAACAACCCGAAGGCCAAGGTGTTGTGCGTGTCCGCACAACAGTACACACAGGAGTTCGTTGACGCTATGCGTTTAAAAAACGTCAACTCCGAGCGCTACACCGAAGCCATGCGCAAGTTCGACGCACGTTACCGCGGCATCGACATGTTGCTGATTGACGACATCCAGAGTTTCCGCGACCGTGAAGGTACGCAGACGAACTTCTTCTTGACGTTCGAAAGCATGGTTCCGCACGGCAAGCAGATTGTCCTCACCAGCGATACCTATCCGAAGAACCTATCCGAATTCCAGGATCGGCTGCTCAGTCGTCTCACGCAGGGCCTGATCGTCATGATTGAGCCCCCCGAATTCGAGATGCGCGTGCAGATTCTGCTGCAAAAAGCCGAACGCTCCGGCATCAATATGCCGCAGGACGTTGCCGAAATCATTGCCAAACGCATCAAAAGCAATGTGCGTGAACTTGAAGGCGCCGTTCAACAAATTCTGGCTTACACGCGTTTTCATCAGGTGCCGGTCACACTCGATACGGCCAAAATGGCGCTTCGCGATATCTTCAAGGCAACGGCCACGCCCGTGACCATCGACAACATTCAGAAGGCCGTGGCGGAGTATTACGGCATCAAGCCGAGCGATATCGTTGCCAAGTCGCGTAAAGCAAATCTCGTACGCGCCCGACAGGTCGCGATGTACCTGTCAAAGGAACTGACCAACAAGAGCCTGCCCGAAATCGGCGCCTTGTTCGGAGGACGCGATCACACGACCGTAATTTACGCACATCGTAAGGTCATGAGCGAGCGCAATACCGACGACGGACTCAAGCACGACATTCACCTACTTGAACAACGTCTGAAAAACTAATTTTTCGATACGTTTTCACCGCTTTGTGTAATGCTTCAAAGCGGCGAAAAACTAGAAGAATCGTTAAAATTGAGAGATTCGCGCACGCCCGCGAGGCTGTCGTGCGCATACGATTTTTAGAAAGGCAATTAACTCCCATGCAGTTTATCAAGTGCACCCGCGAGGCTCTTCTCAAACCCCTGCAAACCGTCGGCGGTATCGTTGAAGGCCGTCAGACGCTTCCGATTCTGGCCAATGTCCTCATCCAGAAAGAAAAGGACAAGGTGAGCTTTACGACCACCGACTTGGAAATCCAGATCCGCACAACCGCTGATGTCGGCACAGGGGACGAAGATTGCAAGACTTCATTGCCCGCGGCCAAACTATTGGCTTTGCTCGCCGCTCTGCCGGGAGCCTCAACAGAAGTTGCCCTCAACGCAGAAGAACGCAAGGTGGTGCTCTCTGCCGCAAATTCGCGCTTCTCGCTTTCACAATTGCCTGCGGAGGACTACCCAGAACTCAACACATCCGAAATGAGCACAAGCTTCAAGGTGCCGGCTCAGAATCTGAAGCATCTGTTGCAGATGGTGCACTTTTCCATGGCTCAGCAGGACATCCGCTACTACCTCAACGGCATGCTGCTGGTTGTTCAGAACAAGAAGGTGCGCGCCGTTGCCACCGACGGTCACCGCCTGGCCTGCTGCGACGATAACTCCGAAATTGAGTTTGACGGCAGTATCGAAGCCATTCTGCCTCGTAAAACAGTCCAGCAACTCATGAAGCTGTTGCCCGATACGGATACCGAAGTTCTGGTGGAAATCGGCAAATCTCAAGCACGTTTCGTATTCGGCGACATCGACTTTCTCACCAAACTTGTCGAAGGCAAATTCCCGGATTACAACCGAGTGATTCCTCAGAACAACGACAAGACGTTCCTTGTCAACCGCGAAGAACTGATCGGCGCATTACGCCGTGCGGCGATTCTTGCCAATGAAAAATTCAAGGGCTTGCGTTGGATCATCACCCCGGGCTGCCTGAAGGTGCAAAGCGCCAACTCTGAAATGGAAGAAGCCGAAGAGCAAATCGCCATCAACTACGACGGTCCAGATCTCGACGTTGGCTTCAATGTAGTGTATCTACTCGACGTTCTGGGCAACCTCAAGAACACCGAAGTGCGCTTCTCTTTGTCCAATGCTCAGGGCGCCACGCTTCTGACCATGCCCGACAGTGAACTCTTCCGCTACGTGCTGATGCCGATGCGCATCTAATTCAAACGCCTTCTCCGTTTCGGTGCCTGCTCTGTTGTCTTGAGTGGGCGCCGAACACGTACTCTGCCGGACGCGGAGAGTAGGGGCGTGCACGTCGGCGCCTTATTTTGCAAATGGGTTGAATAAACGTTTTTAAATTGGATTTTTAGCGAAAAATGGCTGATCAAGAAATCAAGTCGGACGTCTCGAGCTCTTACAACGAAAGTAACATCAAGATTCTGGAAGGTCTTGAAGCTGTTCGTAAGCGTCCGGGCATGTACATCGGCGACGTCTCCGACGGCTCCGGTCTGCATCATCTCGTTTACGAAGTGGTGGACAACTCCATTGACGAGGCCATGGCGGGCTACGCCTCCAAGGTTTACGTCACAATCCACATGGACAACTCCGTAAGCGTTATCGATGACGGCCGTGGCATTCCTACAGCCATCAAGTTCGACGACAAACACGAACCGAAGCGTTCGGCAGCCGAAATTGCACTGACGGAACTTCATGCTGGCGGCAAGTTCGACGACAACGGCTACAAGATCTCCGGCGGTTTGCACGGTGTGGGCGTCTCCTGCGTCAACGCGCTCTCAAAGTGGCTCGAACTCAAGGTGCACCGCGACGGCTTTACACACGCCCTGCGCTTTGATCACGGCGCAGTGGTCGATCGCGTTGTTGAAAAACAGAAGGATCCGCACACTGGCGAAATGGTGGAAGTAAGCCCTATGACCATTCTCGGGCCCACCACCAAGCGAGGCACGGAAGTGCACTTTTTGCCTGACGCCGAGATCTTCCAGCCGGTCGTCGAATTCGACTACGAAACGCTGCTCAACCGACTGCGCGAACTCTCGTTCCTGAATTCGGGCGTTGACATCGAACTCACCGACGAACGCACGGCTCGTCACGTGCTTCTCGAAAGCGAGGGCGGCGTCAAGAGCTTTGTTCTCTTTAAAAACACCACCCGAAAGGCCATTCACAAGGATCCGGTATACATCCAAAAGACCGTGATGCAAAAGAGCGCCAAGGAAAACGCCAAAGAAATTCCGGTTTATGTGGAAGTCGCCATGCAATGGAACGACTCGTACAACGAGTCTTTGGCCGCTTATACGAACAATATTCCGCAGCGCGACGGCGGCACGCACGTTACAGGTCTGCGCGTGGCCATGAGCAATGTCATTCGCAAGTACATCACCAACAATGACATTCTCAAGAAAGGCGACAAGTTCGACATTGCCAGTGAAGACATGCGCGAAGGGCTCACCTGCGTGCTTTCTGTGAAAGTGCCTCAACCGTCCTTCAGTTCTCAAACCAAGGACAAGCTCGTCACGAGCGAAGTGCAGCCGGCCGTAAACGCTGCCGTTTCCGAGGGACTAACCACGTTTCTGGAAGAGCACCCCGATCAGGCAAAGGAAATCTGCAACAAGATCGTCACAGCCGCACGTGCACGTGAAGCAGCCCGCAAGGCCCGAGAAGTGACCCGCAAGCAGGTTATCGGCGGCGGCTTGCCCGGCAAACTTGCTGACTGTTCGAGCAAGGATCCGGCAGCCAGCGAAATCTTCATTGTGGAGGGTGACTCCGCAGGAGGCTCCGCCAAGACGGGTAGAGATCGTGAATTCCAAGCCATTCTTCCGTTGCGCGGCAAGATTCTGAACGTGGAAAAAGCCTCGGTTGACAAACTCCTTGATTCCGAACAGATCAAGACTTTGGTGCTTGCTTTGGGCACACAACTCAAGGAAGACTTCGACATCGAAAAATTACGCTATCACCGCATCATTCTGATGACCGATGCTGACGTTGACGGCGCGCACATTCGTACCTTGCTTTTAACGTTTTTCTACCGTCAGATGCCTCAGCTTCTCGAGCGCGGTCACGTCTATATCGCGCAGCCGCCGCTCTACGGCGTTCTTACTGGCCGCCGCGGCAAGAACAATGTTGAAAACAAGATCTACATCAAAGACGATGCCGAAATGGAGCAGTACCTACTCGACATTGCTCTGGAAGGTGCGGCGCTTTACCGTAACACGGCCGACTTCGAAGCCGGCATCTGTCTGCGCGGCACCGATCTTGAAAACATGATTGCCGAGTTCGAACAGTCCAAATCGGTCATCGAGCGCTTGAGCCTTGTGATTGACCGCGCCGCCTTGCTTGCGATTGCTTCGGGCGTTGAAGTTGACCTTTCCGACATGGAAAAAGCACAAGCCTGTGCACTGGCTCTGGAAGCCGAAATCCGCGATCCGGAAATCAAGGTCGCAGCCGAAATCGATGCTGAAAAGGAACGCGTGCGCATCCGTGTGAGCCACCACATCTACGGCAATACGCACACCACATTCATCGAACCAGAATTCCTGCGCTCCAACGAGTACCGCATTCTGCGCGATGCCGCTGTCGCTCTGAAAGGCGTCGTAGGCGAGGGAGCACGAGCCGTGCGCGGCGAAGCCTCTCAGTCTGTCAAGAACTTCGGCGAAGCCGTCAAATGGTTTATGGACCAGGCTGAAGCCGGAGTCAAAAAGCAGCGCTACAAAGGATTGGGAGAAATGGGGTCCGAAGAACTCTACGAAACAACCATGAACCCACAGACGCGCCGCCTGCTTCGTGTGCGTCTGGAAGATGCCAGCAAGGCCGATGACATCTTCTCCATGCTGATGGGCGACGAAGTCGAACCGCGTCGCGAGTTCATCGAGGATAACGCCATCTTCGTGAGCAACCTCGACATTTGATCTTCGCTCAGCTTATCCAGCAAAAAAAGCGTCACATTAGGGGCCTGCAGGTAAAATCGCCTGACAGGCTCGTTTTCTTTTTACTGACATGACCACTCCGATCGAACAGCAAATTGTCATCGCCGTGAGCTCCCGCGCGCTTTTCAACCTGGAAAGCGAGCATCACATCTTCGAAGAGCAGGGGGTCGAAGCGTACCGCGCCTGGCAGGTTGCGCACGCTAACGAACCGTTGGAGCCCGGTACCGCCTTTCCCTTCATTCAGAAACTGTTGCGCATCAACACGCTTTTCGGCGATAAGCAACCGTTCCGAGTGGTCGTTTTAAGCCGCAATACGCCGGAAACGGGACAACGCTTCTTTAATTCCTGCCGCGCCTACAACCTGCCGATCACCGCGGGTGCTTTTACCTCGGGACAATCCACCTTTCCTTACTTACAAGCTTTTGACGCCTCACTTTTTTTGAGCGCCAACAAAGAAAACGTTTTGAATGCAGTCAGTAAAGGGCAACCCGCTGGACTTGTCATCCCAGGTTCAACAGCTCTCAACGAAAACCAAGAAACAGACGACGAACTGCGCATCGCGTTCGACTTCGACGGAGTCGTTATTGACGACGAAGCCGAGAAAGCATTCCACGAGGAGGGGATGCAAGGATTCGTTCTGCATGAGAGACAAAAGCGCAACATTCCTCATCAGCCCGGACCGATGCACCGACTTTTTACGAAACTCGGTCAATTTCAAGCGCTTGATGCCGAGCGAGGCAAAGGTGATCCGTACTTCAAGCCCGTTTTGCGCGTTTCAATTGTCACAGCTCGCGGCGCCATGAATGAAGAGCGCTTAATCACGAGTCTGAAGAGTTTCGGTATGAGCGCTGCGGAACTGTTTCTGATGGACGGATTGCCGAAAAAACGCGTGCTTGATGTGTTAAAACCGCACATCTACTTCGACGACCAACTCAAACACGTTGAAAGCACCAGCGAGACGGTTCCGAGTGTTCTGGTTCCGTTCGGCATCAATAACCTCGTCCTGTAACGACACGCGAGGCGGTTGGCTTATGCTCAGTCAATGGCAACACTTACTTCGACCGATCAACTGCGGTCCGATGCACCTGAAAAACAGGCTGACGGCCGCACCGATCAATACGGGATTGGAAAACCTTTCCAATCTCGCCGCTCTGGCAGACTTCTACGCAGAAGCCGCAGCCGACGGCGTCAGCCTCGTGACACTTTTTTCTCCGGCCTTAAGCGGTCAGGCAAAACAAAATTCTGATACACAGCCGGCCATCGCCGACGATTTCCAACGTTACAAACCAATTTTGAAAGCTGTCTCAGACTTTGACTGCCGCACGGCCATTGAACTCAACCATATAGGACAGGATGCCGGAGTTCTTTTCCCCGTGTCAAGCGTCCCGGGCACATCCGAATACACCGGCAAGTCGTTTTATGCCGCCCCCGGCTTTCTTATCCGCAAAGCGATTCGTCAGTTTGCCCAATGCGCCCAACGAGCCGCTTCCGTGGGTTTCGATGCTGTAGAAATCAACGCTTCCGGACGCTCCTTCATTGCCTCCTTCCTGAGTCCCGCCGTCAATACCCGACGGGATGCCTGGGGAAGCAATCAACTCGGTCGCTTTCGTTTCCTACTGGAAACTGTTCGCAGCTGTAAGCGAAACCTTCCGGAAAACAAAGCTCTCGGCGTCCGATTTAACCTCATGGAACTCTCGCCCAAAGGTGCACCTTGGGACGAAATTTTGCGCCTCATCCAGATGTTGCGCATCGCTGGGGCCGACTACCTTGTCGGCATCGTCGACGGCTTTGAGGAGCGCGTCCCAACGTACTCTCACGCCATTCCTGAAGGCGTATGGATTCCCGCTTACGAGGCGCTCGCGCAGGCTTCCGATTTGCCTGTCTTTTTCACGGATCCTTGTACTGACTTTGATCAACTAGAGACACTAGCTCAAAAGCACGACAACGCGGTTTTTTCGCTGAGTACGCCCTTGTTGGGTGACAGTTCATTCATTCGCAAAAAACTCGGCATCGCCGAAGGCGAAATTCGTCCCTGGATTGATCACCACGACAGCGGCGTTCCTCTTGATTTGCTACGCACGCGGCGTCTGCTCAATCTCACAAATCCCTGCCAATTCGGACGCTTTCCGCTTTCTAAAGTCAAAACACCTGTACCAAAACGCATCGCCGTCATTGGAGCGGGATTGGCTGGGATGCTTTTTGCAAGCATTGCCGCCGGCCGCGGTCACTCGGTCACTTTATTTGAAAAAAACGCCGAGCCAGGTGGACAGTTACACTTCGCGCGCAAAATTGAAGATAACGAAGATTATGACAAATGGATTGATTTACTAAAAAATAGCATACAATTAAACAAAGTTAACGTTATTTACAACAAAAGAATCGATCTACGAGAATTAAAAAAAGAAGGAATTTTCGATCGTTATGTCGTAGCCACAGGCAGCGAACCCGAGATACCCGACATCGCCGGAATCAATGCTTCCAACGTAGTGACATATGAAGAGCTACTTAACGGCTCTCCGGTCGGCAACCGAGTCGCCGTTCTCGGCAACGGCCGTCTTGCGTTGTCCGTCAGTCGCTATCTCCTTGAAAAAAAGTCAGAAAACAAGCGATCTGCCGAGTCTTGGCTCGAAGCTTGGGGAGTCGGCAGTATCAAAGAGCACGCCGGCGGCGTACTGGGTGTCATTCCTGAAATCGAACGAGCCGTACGTCAGCTCTACCTCATTGAGCTTGATGCCAATATTTCTAAGAAACTGTTGAGGAAAGCACATAATCGCTGGGATCTCACGTGGTTGCTGATGCGAGGCGCTCAACGCGTCACGCAAGCCAATATTGAGCTCATTGACAATCACGCGGTTCGCATATCCGATCGGCCTGATCGCAACAATCGACAGGCCATCCGCATTGACCATGTTGTTGTCTGCACTGAGTGCACGCCTAATCTTCAAGATCGAGTCGGTTTGTTTTCCAGTGAAGATCACGTGTTGATCATCGGAGCCGCATCAACCGAACGCGGTTATATGAATTTTGCTGACATTATCTATCAGGTCTACGAGAAGGCCAGTACGATCTGATCCTTTCACTCACTCCCCTCTGAATAACTCTGACCTCAAAATGCATTTTGAGGTCATTTTTTTTCACAATTGGTGAATGTGGAAAATTTTTCCCTCTAACCAGTGCTTTGATGGGCTTTT